>NZ_JAENIK010000008.1 GCF_016595465.1 Luteolibacter yonseiensis
TCAACATCCGTGAATATCGCGTCACGGGCCCGGCGCGGCTGCCGCGGCTGGCGGTGGAGGAGGCGGTGTATCCGTATCTCGGGCCGGGGCGTTCGGCGGATGATGTGGAGGCGGCGCGGGTGGCCTTGGAAAAGGCGTATCACGACCGCGGTTTCCAGACGGTTTCGGTGGTGGTGCCGCAGCAGGATCCGCGGCGCGGGGTGATCCGGCTGGAGGTGGCGGAGGCGAGGGTGGGGCGCCTGCGGGTCAATGGCGCGCGGTTTTTCCTGCCGAGCCGGATCAAGGCGGACGCTCCGTCGCTGGCGGAGGGGAACGTGCCGGACATGAAGCGGGTGGAGAAGGAGATCGTGGCGCTCAACCGTCTGGCGGACCGCCGGGTGACGCCGGAGCTGCGCGCGGGGGTGGTGCCGGGGACGGTGGACATCGATCTGAACGTGGAGGACAAGAATCCGCTGCATGGTTCGCTGGAGCTCAACAACCGTTACAGTTCGAACACGACGCCGCTGCGGTTGAACGGGTCGCTGAGCCATGGCAATCTCTACCAGCTGGGGCATACGGGTGGTTTCAATTTCCAGGTGGCCCCGGAAAACACGGATGACGCGAAGGTGTTCTCGGGTTATTATCTGGCGCGGGTTTCGGACAGCGTGAGCCTGATGCTGCAGGGCACCAAGCAGGACAGCGATGTGGCCATCGTCGGCGGCTCGGCGAGCATCGGCCGCGGCCACACGGTGAGCCTGCAGGCGCTCATCGACCTGCCGTCACAGGACAAGTTTTACCAGACGCTGTCGCTGGGCCTCGACTACAAGCATTTCTCCGACGAGGTCGTTTCCCTGGGGAAGAAACAGTTCACCATCGATGAAACCGCCATCGAGTATTGGCCGCTTTCGGCGAATTACGGGGCGACGTGGCTGGCGGAGAAGGCGTTCACGGAGGCGAATACCTCGCTGAACCTGCACCTGCGGGGCATCGGCAGCGGGGAGAGGGATTATGCGAACAAGCGTTACAACGCGGACGGGAGTTATGTGTTCCTGCGCGGGGATGTGGCGCACACGCGCGATCTGCGGGATGATTCGCAGCTTTTCGGCAAGGTGCAGTACCAGCTGGCGGACAAGCCGCTGGTGAACAACGAGCAGATCTCCGGCGGCGGCCTGGGGACGGTGCGGGGTTACCTGGAGGCGACGTCGCTGGGTGACAACGGTGTCTTCGGCACGGTGGAGTACCGCACGCGGCCGCTCACCGGCGGGTCCGAAGCGAAGCCTGGGACGACGCCCAACGAGTGGCGGTTCCATGGTTTCGTGGATGCGGGGCTGGTGGGGATTTATGACCCGCTGCCGGGCCAGCGGAAGCGTTTCGGTCTGGCCAGCGCGGGCGCTGGGACGCGCTTCAAGTTCGCGGATCATTACAACGGCTCGGTGGACCTGGCCGTGCCTTTCATCAGCCAGACGGACACGGAGTCCGGAGACGTCCGGGTGACCTTCCGTGGCTGGGCGGACTTCTGACCACCCCTTGCCCGCATCCGCCGACCTCCTTCATTTTCCTCATTTTTCCCACATGAAACATCCCGCCCTCATTCTCCCCGTTTCGCTTCTGCTCGCCCATGCAGGCATCGCCGCCGGCGATGCCGGAGCCGCGTGGTGGAACCCCGCCTGGACGAAGCGCCAGACGCTCACGCTCGACACCTCGGGTGACGCCGCGGCTCTTCCCGGATCGCCCGGCACGGCCACGGTGCTGGTGCGTTTGTCGGACGGGAACTTCCCGTTCGCCAGCGCCCGCGAGGATGGCAGCGACCTGCGCTTCATCGCCGCGGACGGGAAGACGGCGCTCAGCCACCAGATCGAGAGTTATGACAACCTGCTCAACGAGGCGTTCGTGTGGGTGAAGGTGCCGGACATCGGGGCGTCGGGGAAGACGACGATCCATCTTTATTCCGGCAATCCGGCGCCGGACGCCGGCCCGAAGGCGGCCGAGGCGTATGACGCGGACACGGCGCTGGTCTGGCACTTCGCCGGACGTGGCGCGGCCCCGGCCGACACCACGGGGAACAACAACAGCGCGACGGCCCCGGCGACCACGGCGGAGGGCTCGCTCATCGGCAACGGCCTGCGCCTGCTGGCCACGCCGGTGACGCTGCCCCAGTCGCCGTCGCTCGAGTGGAAGGCCGGCCAGGCGCTGACGCTCTCCACCTGGATCAAGCCCGCCGCGCTGCAGGACAACGCGGTCCTGCTCAGCCGTGGCGAGGGTGCGTCCTCTTTCCAGCTCCTGCTCAACCAGGGGGTGCCGGTGATCAGGCTCGGCACGCAGGCCAGCGCCGCCGGAGCGCCTGTCGCGGCGAATACCTGGAGCCACCTTGCGCTCGTCGCGGATGGCGCGAAGCTGCAGCTTTTCGTCAACGGCGCGCCGTATGCCACGCTTGCCGCCGGCCTTCCCGCGCTGGCGGCGCCGATCACGCTCGGCGCGGAGAACTCCGGGTTCGCCGGCGAGGTCGACGAGTTCACGCTCTCCACCACCGCGCGTTCCGAGGCGTGGATCAAGCTGGCCGCGGTGAACCAGGGTTCCACGGACGCGGCCCAGCGGACCGTGGTGCTGGGAGCCGGCGAGGGCGGCGAGGGCGGCGAGGGCGGCGGCGAGCAGAGCCACCTCATGGAGCACCTCTCGCTGTTCGGCGACATCGCCAACAACATGATGTTCGACGGCTGGATCGCCATCGGCGTGTGCGCCATCATGATCGTCATCGGCTGGACGGTGGCCGTCCGGAAATTCCTTTATCTCAACTCGATTGAAAAAGGCACCAAGGTCTTCCTCGAGCGATGGAAGCACCTGTCCACCGACCTGACCGCGCTCGACCACGGCGACCGGTCCAGCATCAGCACGCTCGGCGGCAAGACCGGCGAGGACGAGCAGCACCTCATCGAGAGGTCGCCGCTCTACCACATCTACCAGATCGGTTCCGAGGAGATCCGCCACCGCCTCGACAAGGGCGACGCCCGCGGGCAGGGGCTCAACGGCCGCTCCATCCAGGCCATCCGCGCCAGTCTGGACGCGGGGCTGGTGCATGAGAGCCACCGCCTTTCCGACGGCCTGGTCTACCTGACCATCAGCATCGCCGGTGGTCCGTATGTCGGCCTGCTCGGCACCGTGGTGGGTGTGATGATCACCTTCGCGATCATCGCGAAGTCCGGCGAGGTGAACGTGAACTCGATCGCGCCGGGCATCGCCTCCGCGCTGCTGGCCACCGTGGTGGGCCTGGTGGTGGCCATCCCCGCGCTGTTCATCTACAGCTACCTGAACGGGCGGATCAAGAACTCGCTGGGCCTCATGCAGGTCTTCATCGACGAGTTCGTCGCCAAGATGGCCGAGTTCCACAGCCCCGCCGCCGGCGCGGACACCAACGGAGGTTCTTCTCACTGAGGACAGGTCCCATAGGACCCATGGGACCTATATCCTCCTCTTACCATCAACCATCAACTTCCAACCCTCAACCTCTTCCATGGCCTCCGCCGACGACAAAAGCTACGACGACATCAACGTCACCCCGATGGTGGACCTCTATCTGGTGCTGCTGCTCATCTTCATCATCATGACCACGGCGGGCGTGCAGGGGGTGAAGGTGAACCTGCCGAGCGCGAGCAAGGCGTCCTCGCCCAAGCTGGAGGCGCCCAAGACGCAGGCCATCACCATCGACAACCAGGGCAACATCAAGCTCAACACGTTCACCGTCACGCTGGCGGACCTGGAGACCAAGCTCGCCGCCATCAAGGCCGCCACGCCGGAGGTGCCCGTCGTCGTCCGCGGCGACCGCGCCAGCCAGTACCAGGGCGTCATGGACGTGCTCGACGTGCTCGGCCGCGTGGGCATCACCCAGATCGGCCTGGCCACCCAGCCGCCGAAGTAGAAGCACTGAATCACAAGCATTGAATTCGAAACGAAGAACAGGCCTCCGCCTTCTTCCTCCAACTCTCAACCATCAACCATCCACTCTCCACTTCCTCCCACATGTCCCCACGCCCGCCATTCCCGCCGCCCGCGCGCAAGCCGTCCAAGCACCGCTTGCTGATCGGCATCATGCTCGCCGTCGTGCTGGTGGGGGGGCTCTTCTCCTTTTTGCTCAACGGTGGGAAAAACACGCGCAAGGCCGTGCCGCGCCAGGAAGTGGTCACCATCACGCTGCCACCGCCGCCGCCGCCACCGCCGCCGCCGCCGCCACCGAAGGTCGAGCCCCCGCCACAGGAGGACAAGCCGGAGGAGGAGCTCGTCGAGGAACAGCCCGTCGACCTGACGCCGCCGGACGAACCGGCGGAGGCCCCGCCGTCCGAAGACCTCGGCACCAACATCACCGGCGGCAACGGTCCCGACATGGGGCTCACCGCCGGCGGGGGCGGCGGCCGCGCCGGAGGCGGCAAGGGCGGCCTCGGCGGCGGGAACAAGTACGCCCGCTACTCGCTCTCCGCCAAGACCTCCATCGAGAACGCCCTGAGGAACGACCCGGTCACCCGCAAGGCCGTCATCAGCGGACTGACCCTCGAGTTCTGGCCCGGCGCCGACGGCACCATCACCCGCGCCCGCATCATCGGCTCCTCCGCCGGTTCGGATCTCGACCAGGCCGTCAGGCGCGTCCTCACCGGCCTGCAAACACCGCCCGCGGCCAGCGCCGCCGAAATGCCACCCTCCGTCAAAATCCGCATCAAAGCCCGCAAGCCCGGCAACTGACACCTTTTCCCGTTCCCCATGTCTTCCATCCGCCCCATCGCCGCCACCCTTTTGCTCGCCCTCGGCACCCCGCTCCACGCGCAGGAACCCGACATCGGCAGCGCGCCCGCCAACCCCTCCGAAGACGTGCCAGCTACGGAAACTCCCGTACTTCCACCCGGAGCCGCGGAGGAGCAGCCCGCCGCCCCCTCCACCAACGTCACCGTCAACCTCATCGCCCGGCTCGTGGAAAAAGGCATCCTCGGCAAGGAGGAGGCCGCCGCCATGATCCAACAGGCCGAGGCCGAGGCACAGCAGGCGCTGCAAGCCCAGCAGGCCGCCGCGGCCGCCGCCGACATCGCCGCGCTGCCGCCCGAGCCCACCGCCGACGAGATGCGCGTCAGCTACATCCCCGAGGTGGTGAAGAACAACATGCGCGACGAGATCAAGCAGGAGCTCCTCGCCGAGGCCCGCGAACAGAAATGGAGCGAGAAACGCTACCCGGAATGGACCGATAAATTCCGCCCCTTCGGCGACCTGCGCGGCCGTTACGAAGGAGTCTATTTCGGCGAGGGCAACGACAACACCGGCGCCTTCCCCAACTTCAACGCCATCAACACCGGATCGCCCTTCGACACCTCCGGCACCCAGTTCTCCCCGCAATACAACGTCGACCAGGACCGCGAGCGCACCCGCCTGCGCGCCCGCGTCGGCACCGACATCATGCTCGGGGACGGCTTCAACGGCGGCCTGCGCGTCGCCACCGGCGACACCAACAGCCCGACCTCGCCCAACCAGACGCTCGGCGGCTCCGGCGGGAATTTTTCCAAATACGCCATCTGGCTCGACCGCGCCTTCCTCAGCTACGACGCCGGTCCGGGCGATGGCGAGGAGCTCGTCTTCCTGATGGGCCGTTTCGACAACCCCTTCCTCTCCAGCGAAGTCCAGTGGGACGACGACCTCGGCTTCGACGGCCTCGCCGTGCGCGGGAAAGTCAGGCTCAACGACAAGGCCGGCACCTTCTTCACCGCCGGCTACTTCCCCGTCTACAACACCGACTTCAACTTCGCCTCCAACCAGCCCTCCAAGTTCGAAAGCACCGACAAGTGGCTCACCGGCGCGCAGATCGGCATCGACTGGAAGATCACCGACGACCTCACCGCCAGGTTCGGCATCGCCTACTACGACTTCAGCAACATCTCGGGCAAGCTGTCCGACCCCTACACCCCGCTCACCGCCAGCGACGCCGGCAGCACCGACGGCACCCGGCCCGGCTTCGCCCAGCGCGGCAACACCTACATGGCCCTGCGCGACATCGTCCCCACCGCGGCCAACGACTTCGGCACCAAATACCAATACCAGTACTACGGCCTCGCCTCCGAATTCCGCAACCTCACCATCACCGGCAAGCTCGAATACGACGCCTACGACCCCGTCCGCCTCGCCCTCGCCGGAGAAGTCACCAAGAACATCGCCTTCGACAACGGCGCCATCGGCAAAAAGGCCGTCAACAACCGCGGTCCCGGCTCCGCCGGCAAGGCCGGCGAGTTCGAAGGCGGAGACACCGCCTGGAACCTCGCCTTCACCGTCGGCAAGCCCGCCATGGAACAATTCGGCGACTGGCAGGCCGGCTTCGGCTACCGCTACGTCGAGAGCGACGCGGTCGTCGACGGCTTCACCGACTCCGACTTCGGCGGCGGAGGCACCAACGTCCAGGGCTTCCTGCTCGGCGGCAGCATGGCCGTCAGCCCCGCCGTGCGCGTCGGCCTCAAATGGATGAGCAGCGACGAGATCATCGGCTCCCCGCTGAGCACCGACACCCTGCAGTTCGACATCAACGCCAAGTTCTAACAACCGGTCATGAAACTCCTCAAAGCCATCCTCCTCCTCGGCGCCGCGCTGCCCTCGCTCCTCCACGCCGCCGAAGAACCCGATCCGGGCCTCAAGCTGCGCGAGCAGCTCCGCGCCGTCACCCTCCAGCTGCGCACCGCCCAGACCGAGGGAGCCAACGCCCAGGCCGCCGCCGCCGCCGCCGACCAGAAATCCAAGGACCTCGCCGCGAAGATCGAGACGCTCGAGAAACGCGGCGCCGCCCTCGAAAAGAAAGCCCTCGCCGACAAGACCGCGTCCGAGCAATCCACCGCCGCGCTTGAAAAGAAGGTCGCCGACCGCGACGCCAGCCTCGCCCAGCACAAGGAAGCCCTCCTCAAATGGAAGGACGGCTACGAAAAAGCCGCCGCCACCGCCACCGCGAAGGAACAGGAACGCGCCCGCCTCGCCGGAGAACTCACCGCCGCGAAAAACACCCTCGCCGACCGCGAGCGCAAGAACATCGCCCTCTTCAACACCGCCACCGAGATCCTCGACAAGTTCGAGAACTACTCCCTCGGCAAGGCCCTCGCCGCGCGCGAGCCGTTCATCGGCACCACCCGCGTCAAGGTCGAGAACCTCGTCCAGGGCTACAAGGACCGGATCCTCGACAACCGCATCGCCGCCCCCGCCGCCGGCAAGGCCCCGTGACCGTGACATGCCGGAAAGCATATCTTAAAAACATATCATTAAAAGATGACATAAAGATGACAAAAACATGATGAAGGTGATCCAAGGCCGCCCCCGGCGGCGGATCATCCGAGTTATGGAAAGACAGGGCGCGCGCTCCCCCGCCGGAGCCCGCGCTCTTCCCGCCGGAAACAGGGAAAACCATCACACCCCGCCACCCGCCATCCGGCGGAAGCCCCTCCGCCGATCACCGGCCATAAGTCACCCGGCCACCGGCCACCCGGCACCCCTCCAACCACCGCCGCCCGACGGCACCCACTCTCCACCGCACCCCGGCCCACCAGCATGAAACCCCGCCGCCACCACCGCGCCACCGGCCTCTTCGGCACCACCTTCAAATACGGCGTCCCCGTCTTCATCGGCTTCACCTTCGCCATCACCGGGCTCACCGCGGACGCCGGAGACATCCTGCGGGGAGGCAGCCCGCGCTCCGGGAAATCCGCGCGCGCCACCGCCGGCGCGCCCACCCCCGCCGCCACCGACGCCGCGCGCGCCAGCGCGAAAGACACCCTCGCGCGCACCACCCGGACCCTCGCCGCCGTCCGCAACCTTCAGAACGCCGCGCGCGACGCCGCCATCCGCAACGGCGCCAACAACCTCGGCAAGAACCCCAACCGCCCCACCGTCACCCTGCCCAACGTCCCCAACGGCCTCGGCGCCGGCGGGCTCGACCTCGGCACCGTCACCGGCGCGCACAACCCCGTGCAGGCCGTCAAGGACGGCAGGACCACCGTCACCATCAAGCAGACCACCCAGCAGGCGCTGCTCGGATGGAAGACGATGAACGTCGGCAAGAAAACCACGCTGAACTTCGACCAGAAAGCCGGCGGGGCGGACGCGGGCAAATGGATCGCCTTCAACAAGATCACCGACCCCAGCGGCAACCCGACGCAGATCCTCGGCAACATCAAGGCGGACGGCCAGGTGTACATCATCAACCCGAACGGGATCATCTTCGGCGGCGGCAGCCAGGTCAACGCGCGGGCGCTGACGGCGTCGAGCCTTCCGATCAACGACAACCTCATCGGCCGCGGCCTGCTCAACAACCCGGACGCGCAGTTCCTTTTCAGCGGGCTCGCCATTCCCGCGGGCATCAACGGCACTCCCGGATTCACTCCGGACAAACCGCTGACCGCCGATGGAAAATACGGCGATGTCATCGTCCAGGCCGGAGCCATCCTGAAAAGCCCGAGCGGAGCGGAAAAGACCGGTGGCAGAATCACACTGGTCGGTCCCAATGTTTCCAACGCGGGCACCATCCTCACGCCTGACGGCCAGACGATCCTCGCGGCGGGTCTGCAGGTGGGATTCGAAGGCCACGCCACCTCGGACGCCAGCCTGCGCGGGCTGGATGTGTTCGTGGGTGCCGTCGCGGATCCGGTGGCGGGACGTTATGCGGGAACGGTGAGCCAGACCGGCATCATCGAATCCGAGCGCGGCGCCATCACCATCGGCGGGCGAGACATCCAGCTGGATGGCATGTTGCGAAGCACCACCTCCGTCGCGCTCAACGGCCGCATCGACATCCAGAGCTCCTACAACGCGGTTGCCAACCGTGCCACGGCCCTTTCCACCGGCGCGTTGTTCCTTCACAAGGACAGCGGCTCGCTGACCCTGGGAGAAAACAGCGTCATCAGCATCCTGCCCGAGTATGACAGCAAGGAGACGACCATCGGGACAGAGCTGGCGCTCAAGTCCCAGATCAACCTGTCAGGAAAAGTCATCCACCTCGGCGTCGACTCGCTGATCACCGCCCCCAGTGCGAACGTGTCCGTGACAGCAGGCACGTGGCATTATGACACGACAGGAGCATCCCCGACCTCCACCCTGGTAAAAGCGGGCGGGCAGGTATATCTTGACCGGGGTGCGGTGATCGACGTGGGCGGCTCCAGGGACGTGGAGGCACCCGTCTCCCAAAACATCATCTCGCTCGACCTGCGCGGTGCGGAACTCGCGGATTCACCGCTGCAGCGGGCCGGAAAACTGAGGAACCAAACGATCTATGTGGATATCCGGGATGCCGGAATCTACCAAGGCAAGCAATGGATCGGCACTCCGCTGGCGAATGTCGCGGGGTTCGCCAACATCATCCAACGGACGGTGGGCCAGCTGACGGTCGCAGGCGGCACGGTGAACCTGAGCGCGGGCGACTCGATCGTGACGGCGGCAGGCTCGAAAATCGACGTTTCCGGGGGTTCCACCTTTTTCAAGGGAGGCATGGTCCGCACCACCCAGCTCATGACCGGCGGGAGACTGGTGGACATCAGCCAAGCGACTCCGGATGTCGTCTACGACGGAATTTTCGACGGCACGTTCACGGATTCCAACACGAAGTTCGGAGTCTCCAAGGTCTACCATTCCCTGCTCGCACCCGCAGGCTACCGCTACGAGGCGGACTCCACCCAGGGAGCGGCGGGCGGAAAGCTGAAGATCACCGCGCCATCGATGGCGCTGGACGGCAGGTTCGACGGCAGCACGATCGTCGGCGAAAAACAACGGACCACCCCGCCGGTGGGAAGCTCGCTTTCCCTGGCATTCACTGCGACGGACACCAGCTACCCCACGCTGCCGACCCATGCCCCGGCGGCACCGCGGATCACCTTCTCCAACACTCCCGGACAGACCGCCGCGGCGGCGTTCGGTGTCGATTCCAACGGAGATCCGCTGGATCTCTCGGACGAGCGGAAATCCTCCGTGGTTCTCGCGGACGATCTGCTGACCGGACAAGGCTTCGGCACACTGGACATCAGCAACCGCGGCGGGGAGATCATCGTTCCTGAGAATGTGACGCTTGCCGCGCCGAACGGTGGCACCATCACGCTCGCGGCTTCGAACATCACCGTTGACGGCAGCATCCAGGCGAGAAGCGGCAATGTTTCCCTCACCACCCACGGATTGAGTTACGACGAGGTGAACGTGATCCAGAACTCCGTTCCATCCCCCACCCCGCCAAAGGTTCAGGAAGGACGGGGCGTCTTCAAGCTGGGCGGCAATGGCAGCATCATCGTTTCCGGACTGGTGGTGGATGACCGTGAGACCATCGGCATGCCCACCGTCTCGCCCGTGACCCTCGGCGGGGGTTCCGTCTCCATCACCGGATATTCCGTGGATCTCGCACAAGGCGGAACCATCGACGTCTCCGGAGGCGCGACGATCAGCGGCACCGGGTCGAAAAGCTATGGGAACGGAGGCACCCTCTCCATCACCGCAGGCAGAGAACCGGGATTCTCCTCCACGCTCGGCGGCGTATTGAACCTGGGAGCCACCCTGTCCGGACGCTCCGGCGCGAAGGCCGGCACCCTCCGCCTCACCGGCATGGCCCTGCAGATCGGCGGAACGACCACCGATCCGCGTGTGACACTGGTGGATCCCGAAGCCTACGCGCAAAGCGGGTTCGGCACCATCTCCCTCAGCGGTGTCGGGACCGAAGATGGCGCGAGCCCCGCCGTCCTGATCCACAAGGACGCCAAAGTGACTCCCCAGGTCTCGGGCTGGCTCGGGGAGATCAACAGCCGCGATGAATTCGTGCTCACCTCCCTGACCCGCGAGGAAACGGTCCGCACTCCCGTCGATCTCTCCATCACCGCGATCGGAGCCTCCTACGGAGGTGTCCCGTTCATCATCGGCGATGTGGTTTCCGAGGCGGGTTCCTCGATCACCACGGATGCGGGCGGCTCGATCAACATCAAGGGCCAGACCGTCAGTCTCGCGGGTTCGTTGGTTTCCCCAGGCGGCAGGATCACCGTGTCGGGGGACACCAGCTATCCGACCGTGGGAACCACCGTCCGGCCACGGACCACCGTGCATCTGGCCTCCACCGCCGTGATCTCCACCGCAGGGAAAACGGTGCTGGTCAGCGATCCTTTCGGCCGCCGTACCGGCAGCGTGACGGCGGGCGGCAACATCTCGCTCTCCGGAAATGTCCTGGCGGACAAGGGCTCGTTGCTGGACGTCTCCGGCACCAGCGGCGTGCTCGACTTGCCGAAGATCGGGGACGACGGCTCGTTCTCCGGAAAATCCTACGAGCCGGTCACCATCGAGAGCAACGGCGGCTCCATCACCCTGACCGGGTCGCAGATGTTGCTCGTCGGCTCCACGCTCAAGGGTTCCGCCGGAGGGGCTTCCGCCACGGGCGGAGAGCTGAACGTGTCCTCGAACCGCTTTTATCAGGAAGGCGAAACCTATACCACGGCGGATACCAATCTCATCGTCACCCGCGACGGTCCGGGCTTCATTTCATCCGGAGTGGGGGAAGTCGTGCTGGATTCGTCCGGAAACCCTATGGCAGGACTCGGTTACTTCGCGACCTCCAGTCTTGGATCCAGCGGTTTCGGCTCGCTTTCCCTTGGAGGCAACGTGCGTTTCGACGGGCCGATCACTCTGGCAATGTCCAATCGCCTGAGCGTCTCCAGCGGCGGTGTCATCCGGACCTCCGACACGGTGCGGCTGACCGCGGGACAGGTGGTGCTCGGCCAACCGTTCAGGACTCCCTCCCAGCAGGAACAACCGCGGAGATTCATCTCCGGCACGTCAGGCGGCAACAGCACCGCTCCCTACCAGCTCGCACCGGAACATGGCACCGGAGTCCTCCGGATCGAGGCGGATCTGGTCGATATCGGGGACGTGGCGTTGCAAGGCATCGGAAAAACCAACATCAATGCCAGCTCCGGAGACGTGCGGGGGAACGGCACGCTCCAGATGGCGGGCGAACTCAACATCCGGGCAGGCCAGGTCTACGCCACCACACAGCGCGCGCTGAACCTGTTCGTCTACGACTACGCCCAGGGCGGCGGAACCAAACAAGGGTCCGTCGTTTTCTCAGGAGGAAAAGCCCGCTCGCTGCCGTTCTCGGCAGGCGGAACGATTTCGGTTCATGCCTCGGACATCACCCAGGACGGCACCCTCCGCGCGCCTCTCGGACAAATCAATCTGGGCTGGGATGGCAGCGGCAAGGCACCGGTCAACGTTCTGGCCGGGACATCCGTCTCCGTCCCGATCACCTCGCGGCTCACGCTCACCGGCAGAAGCGTGACCTCGGTTTCCGCCATCGATCCGATCACCAAGCTTCCCGCCATCCTTCCCTACGGCATCAGCCTTGATGGGAAATCCTGGATCGATCCCGCTGGAAACGACATCACCAAGGGTGGTGCGCCGGAAAAGAAGATCAACCTGGCCGCCGTGAACCTCGTGACCGAAGAAGGTTCGACCGTGGACATCCGGGGCGGAGGGAATCTGCTCGCCTACCGCTGGATTTCAGGAAATGGAGGAACCAAGGACATTCTCAACTCGTCCGACAGCTTCGCCATCCTGCCCGGGTATGGCTTCGATTACAGTCCGTTCGCCCCGTTCAACAACGACTCTTCCGCAACCGCCCTCGATGGCGCGACCGGCTATGTGAACAGCAAGTTGAAAGCCGGAGACCAGATCACCCTCGCCGGCGGCGGCGATCTCCCCGCGGGCACCTACACGCTGCTGCCCGCCAGGTACGCCCTGCTGAAAGGTGCCTTCCTCGTCACCCCTTCGTCCGGATCTCCTGTCAAGGCGACGTCGCTGCCGGACGGAGGCAGCATCGTCTCCGGCTACATTTCCAACAATCTCGATGCGGGGCGTCACGGAGCCACCATCACCTCCCGCTTCGAGATCACTCCCGTGAAAACCGTGCGCGAGCGGGCGGAGTACCAGAAGCTCCTGGCAAACAGCTTCCTGAACCAGGCGGCCTTGGACAACAATCTCGCCGATCCGCGTCTGCCGATGGATTCCGGTTACCTGTCCTTCACATCGAATGCAGCCATGTCGCTGCAAGGCACCGTGCTTTCGCAAGCCGCGAAAAACGGACGGGGATCACTCATCGATGTCAACAGCTCCTCCGACATCCTCGTCAACAACACCGGCACCGGCGGGACCGGCGGACAACTGGTCTTGAAAAACTCCCAGCTCAATGCTTTCGGAGCGGAGAGCCTGCTCATCGGCGGCATCCGCAGCTTCAGCGCAAGCGGGGTTTCCGTCTCGGCGAACACCGGCAGCCTGACGCTCGACAATGCGGGCGGCACACTCACCGGTGACGACATCATCCTCGTTTCCAAGGACGATCTGGTTCTCGCCAAAAATTCCAGGATCACCTCCGCCGCGAATGCCAAAACGGATCTCGACACGCTCTCCACCGGCGAGGGCGCGCTGGTGCGCGTGAGTGCGAATGCCAGCGGCGGACTGATCCGCAAGAGTCCGGCGGGCGTCACCTCCCCCTCGCTGGTTCTCTCGTCAAAAGCTGAAATTTCCGGAGGATCCGTCATCCTCGACTCTTCGGCCGCGGCATCGCTCTCCACTTCCGCCACCATCCGGGCGACGGATCTGACGCTCGGGGCCGGGCGCATCAGCGTCCTGCTGGACCAGGCAGGAATCATCAATTCCAATCCCGGACTCGTGCTTTCGGGAAATGTCCTGTCCACCATCCAGGACTCCACCACGCGGCTCGCGCTCACGTCCTACTCCTCGTTCGACACCTACGGACGCGGCAGCATCGGCAATGCCGCGTTCGAGCAACTCACCATCCGCGCGGGTGCCATCCAAGGATACAATACCAACGGAGGCAACGTGACTTTCAGGGCCAGGACCCTCGCTCTCGCCAATCCATCCAACAGCAGTCCGGTCTCCACTCCCGGAACAGCGGACGGTGGCGTGGTCTTCTCCGCGGGAGAGATCCGCCTCGGCAACGGCGGAATGGCGGTCAACGGCTTCGCCAACACCACCCTGGACTCCTCCGGAAGAATCCTGACCTCCGGCACCGGCACTCTCAAGGTGGCCGGCGACCTGACATTGGAGTCGGCCTTCATCACCGGAGCCAGCGCCTCGGACTACCGGATCCAGGCATCGGGAAATCTCAGCGTGCTCAAGAACCGGGGGGCCGAATCCTCCTCCGCGGGCCTCGGCGCGAAGCTCACCCTCCAGGCGGCCAACGTCTCGGTCAATGGAGACATCTCGCTCGCAAGCGGCCATCTGGGCCTTCTCGCCACCAGCGGCAACCTCGTGATCGGAGACAAGCGGGACACCGTCCTCGACCTCACGGGAGCGAAAGTCCCGCTGGCGGATGTCTTCCGCTATACCAATGGCGGCAGCGTGAACCTCGGCGCGACTCAAGGTTCCATCTCCGTGGGAGAGCGGGGCCTCATCAACGTTTCCGCCAACAAGGACGGTGGCGACGCGGGACTCATCCAGATCTCCACCCCCAAGGGAGGTTTCGAACTGCTCGGAGAAATCGACGGCTCGGCGGGCGGCTCCGGAAGAAAAGGCAGCTTCATCCTGGACGCCGCCTCCATCCCGGGAGGCAACCTCGCCAACCTCGACACCATCCTCAACGAAGGAGACTTCACCGGATCGCGCGCCTACCGCATCCGCACAGGAGACGTGCGCGTGACAGGGCCGGTCATTTCCCACAGTTACTCCGTGTCCGCGGACGCCGGGGATCTCACGGTGAGCGGCACCATCGATGCGTCCGGCAAAAACGGCGGCACCATCTCGCTCTCCGCCCACGGCAGCCTGGTCCTGCGGGACGGCGCGGTTCTCGACGCTTCCGCGGAAGAGTTCAACTCCGCGGGCAAAGGCGGGGCGGTGATCCTCGAAGCCGGCGCCCAGGCGAATGGCACGGTGGACAGCACCGCCATGCTGGACCTCAGGAGCGGTTCCATCATCGACCTCGGCGTCGCCGAACGGAATTCCCGCAGCGCCTCGCTGGGACAATTCTCGGGCACCCTCCATCTGCGGGCACCCCGCAATGCGGCGAATACGGACCTCCAGGTGGAGGCCATCGGTTCCACCATCACCGGCGCCTCCTCCATATTGGTCGAGGGCGTGAAACTCTACGGAGTGACCGGCACGGGGACCATCACCACAGCGATCCAGACCAACATCAAGAACGACGCCACCGCCTTCCTCGGTGCGGCGGGCACCACCACCTCCGGCTATACCGCCATGCTGGCCCGGCTCACGGCGGCGCAACCGGGCCTCGATCTCATCCTCGCGCCCGGCGCGGAAATCTACAACACCAGCGGAGATCTGGTGCTTGGCACCACCTCCTCCACCTCCACCAGCGACTGGAACCTCCAAACCTTCCGCTTCGGACCCCTCTCCGCCGCCGGTGTCCTGACCCTGCGCGCGAAAGGAGACCTCACCTTCTACAACGCCCTCAGCGACGGATTCGCCGCCGTGACCGCGAACGCGAACAACGGCCAGTCCACCCTCTGGCTCGCCCCGCTCATGGCACGGAACAACCTGCTCCCCGCGAACGCCCAGTCCTGGTCATACCGCTTCACCTCCGGAGCGGACCTCACCGCCGCCGATTTCCGCTCGGTCCTGCCCGAGTCCGATCTCGCCGCCGGCAAAGGTTCCTTCCAGCTTGGGAAAAACTACGGAAACGCCGCATCCTATGGTTCCGGATCCACCCATACGACCGCACGATCCATCCTCAACCGCTACCAGGTCATCCGCACCGGTTCGGGTGACATCTCCATCAATTCCGGCAGGGATGTACTGCTGCTCAACCAGTTCGCCAGCATCTACTCCGCCGGAACCGTGGTCAGCGATCCCACCACCGTTGTCCGTCCGAATGATTTCGTGGTGCCCCTGCTGCTCAGCGCCGCCGGACGACATCCGAACCAGGGTGATCTCGGAGCCATCCAACAACCCTATTTCGTGCAATACAGCATGGCCGGTGGAAACGTCGACATCTCGGCGGAGAACAACATCGCCCGCATGACGCGCAACACGAACTCGGCCACCGGCGGAACCCTCATCGACGACTCCTCCCGCC
This sequence comes from Luteolibacter yonseiensis, assembly GCF_016595465.1. Classification (NCBI taxonomy): domain Bacteria; kingdom Pseudomonadati; phylum Verrucomicrobiota; class Verrucomicrobiia; order Verrucomicrobiales; family Verrucomicrobiaceae; genus Luteolibacter; species Luteolibacter yonseiensis. The sequence continues at coordinate 16,049 of NZ_JAENIK010000008.1, forward strand.
AGTTGCCGAACCACTGGCTCTACCGCCGGGGCTACATCGATCCCGTCACCGGCGAGGCCGGAATTGCGGGAGCCGACGAAGGCACCCTTTCGCTGGTCGATCCGAGCGCCTCGACCACGTGGTGGGTGGACTATAGCAACTTCTTCGAAGGGGTCGGCACCCTCGGAGGCGGAAACATCACGCTCACCGCCGGGAACGATGTGAAGAACATCGACGCCCTCGCCCCCACCAACGCCCGCATGGCAGGCGGCAGGCCATCGCTTTCCAACATGGTGGAGCTCGGTGGCGGAGACATCACCATCACCGCCGGCCACAACATCGACGGCGGCGTCTACTACGTCGAGCGCGGCGACGGCCTGCTCAGGGCAGGCAATCAAATCACCACCAACGCCACCCGCTCGCCTTCCGCCGGCATCATCGAGTCTCTCACGAATCCATCGCTCCTCGACAGCAGGACCTGGCTTCCCACCACCTTCGTCGTCGGCAAGGGCGGCTTCCGGGTCGAGTCCGCGGGCGACATGCTGCTCGGACCCACCGTCAACACCTTCCTCCTTCCCCAGGGACTCAATAACAAGTTCTGGTACAAAACCTATTTCAACACCTATGGCAGCGACAGCTACCTGGATGTATCCTCCCTGGGTGGCGACATCACTCTGAGAACCGCGGCCACCCTGCCCTCCACCCCCGGCCAGACTCCGATTCTCTCCATCTGGTCCGCCTCCCAATATGACCTGCTCTCCACCGGCAGTCCGGCCAGCTACCAGCCGTGGCTCAGACTGGCGGAGACATTGGTGACCCCCTTCGAAACGCTCAGCAGCATCGGAGCCCCCCGCTTGACCGCCTACGCGCTCGGCGGCGACATCAACCTTGCCGGAAACATCACCACGTTCCCGTCCAAGGAAGGCCAGGTCGAACTCGTCGCCAGGAATTCCATAATCGGCCTGCAACCGAACGGTTCCATCAGTGGCTACGAATCGGATCACTGGGCCTCGTCCACCATCAACCTTTCCGACACCGATCCGAAAAACCTCCCATCCCTCACCAACCCCTACGCCTACATCTCCCTCGTCGGCCGCGTCGCCTCCGGTCAACGGTTGACCGACACCACCGGCTTCCTGCTCAACATCGACAACAGCTTCGTCGAAACCGGATCCACCAACGGCGTCCTTCAGGAGGAGCAGAAGCGCCACACCAGCGGCAACCTCCACGCGGACGATCGCGAACCGCTGCGCCTCTATGCCGAGACCGGCAACATCGAGGGAATCACCCTGTTCTCGCCCAAGGTCTCGATAATCATCGCCGGGAACGACATCGGGGATGTCTCTTTCTATCTGCAAAACCTCTCCTCCGGGGACGTCAGCCTGATCAGCGCCGGGCGGGACATCACGCTTTATAACGAAAACACATCCTCCCGCCTCGCCGCCCTCCAGTCGCTGAATCTGAGCAGGGATCTCGTCACGCCATCGCTCGCGGGAGATCTCCAGATCGCCGGTCCGGGGCAGCTCGTCGTGCTGGCGGGACACAACCTGGATCTCGGCATCGGCAACTCGAACGCCGACGGCACCGGTTCCGGCATCACCAGCATCGGCAACGGCCGGAATCCCTATCTGCCGTTCACCGGCGCGGATATCACCGTCGGTGCCGGCATAGGCGGCTCACTCGGCCTGAATTCCGGCAAAATGGATTTTGCCGGCTTCATTGAAAAATTCGTCCTGACCGAAAAAGGAGAGGATTATCTCAAAAAACTCGCACCCGGTGTGGACTTCGCCTCATTGGACGGGGATGAACAGGCGCGGCTCGCCCTGGAGATCTTCTATCTCACCCTGCGGGACACCGGCCGGGATTACAACAATCCCGAGAGCCCCGGCTACCGGGAATACAAACGCGGCTTCGACGCCATCTCCGCCCTCTTCCCCAAATCCACCAGTTGGGAAGGTGACGTGCTCACCCAGAGCCGCGACATCCGCACCCGCAGTGGTGGAAACATCCGGATCTTCGCCCCCGGCGGAGGATTGGAAATGGCGGACACCACCATCGGCAACCCGCTCACCCCACCCGGCATCGTCACCGAAGCAGGCGGAGGAATTTCCATCTTCACTAATGGCGATGTGAGCATCGGCATCGGCCGGATCTTCACTCTCAAGGGTGGGGACGCCGTCATCTGGTCCTCCGCAGGGGACATCGCCGCCGGTTCCTCCTCCCGCACCGTCTCCGCCGCGCCACCCACCCGGGTCATCATCGATCCCCAAAGCGCGGAGGTCGCCACCGACCTCGCCGGACTCGCCACCGGCGGCGGCATCGGCGTGCTCGCCAGCGTCAAGGACGCCAAACCGGGCAACGTCGACCTCATCGCCCCGACCGGTGTCATCGATGCCGGAGACGCGGGCATCCGGGTCAGCGGGAATATCAACCTCGCCGCCCTCACCGTGGTCAACGCCGGGAACATCTCCGCCGGAGGCAGCAGCACGGGGGCACCCGCCGCAGCCGCCAGCGCACCCAGCATCGGCACCGTCACCGCGGCCTCCAACGCCACTGCCGCGACCGACAACGCTGTCGCAGCCCCTCAGGAAAACAAGACGACGCAACCCGCCCCGGTCGTGGAAGACCAACCGTCCCTCATCACGGTGGACGTCATCGGCTACGGTGATGGTGGAAGCGACGACGAGGAGGATGAGGAAAAGGAAGAGGGCCAGTGAGGGATGAGGCATTGAATCATCACACCACAACCCTCCGGGGCGCGGACATCCCGTCCTGACACCTGGAGGCGATGAACACCACGCGGAAGGCCTTGCCGGACGATGGATCGTGGCGGCGGCTGTCAACCGCCGGGCCACTTCCATCGATCCATGGCCAGTCCCTTTCACATGACGCGTTGGTTTCCGTGTAGTATACGGAGTGGTCCGTGGTTCGATTTCCCAAACACGACGAACGCCGGACCACCTCAAGTCTACGCCCGTAGGTGATGCCCGGGAAACAGAGCTTTCTGCCGTTTCAAGATCCTCGGAACTTTCCGCCGGGCAGGATGTCCCGCCGGGCAGTCGTAAGAATGACGACACCCCCGCCAACTGCCGCTGAAAGGAGCGCGTTCATCCTGAACACCGCGTGCCGGGGACATCCTGTCCGGCGGCAGAAAACGTGATCAGGATACGATGGATCCCATAAATCCAAGTAGACGGTTCCGGTGTCCACCATCATTCCACCCCAGGTCCTGGCAGGACATATCCAAGCTCGTTTCCCTGGCTGCTGAATCACCGCGAACCTAAAAACAGCGGCAGGCGCGACTTCCCGATTTTCAAAGCAGATGTCCAGGACACGTTCCACCACGAAAAAACCCATGAAGCACGTTCCGCGCTTCATGGGCTGTTGCGTTTGTTCTCCAGGGGGGAAATCGACCGCTCAGGGGACCTTGTTGACCACCAATCTCACGAACTTCTTCGGGCTGCCGCCGGGAAGCGTGTAGCTGATCTGGCCGGGCGTGTTGGCGGTGGGGGTCACCGTCTGCCATGGATCGGTGATGCCGAGGTCGTCGGATTCCTGGATGGCGTAGGTGACGTCATTGTTGGTCACCGCCTCGGCACGCTTGTTGAAGCTGACGGTGCCACCGGTGAAGGTTCCCGCGGCTCCGTCGGAAGCGGCGGGATTGAGGGCGAGCGCATATTCGACCAGGTTGATGATGCCGTCGTTATCCGAGTCGCCGGTGGTTCCTCCGGTCACGTTGTTGGTCGTGGCCCATGAAGCGAAACCACCTGTCGGAGCAGGAACGCCAACCGCCTGCACCTTCAGGTTCCCAGCGGAATCAAGCGTGATGGCCCCGATGTATTGCCCAAGGCCTACTTCGGCATTCGCGGCGGAAGAGCCCGAGGTGAGGGTTGCTCCCGTGGTGGTTCTGAGCACACGAAAAATATCCACGGCTGCTTCCACATTCGCGGTGCCGGGCAATTTACCCTGGCCGAGGATTGCGACGGGATTGTATCCCAGTTTGAAGAAACCTCCGCTCTGGGGAGGGATGAACCCGGAGAGTCCGTTCAAATGATTTTCGGGCAGAAGCACTCCGGAGGGATTGGCTCCTGACACCGCGCCGGGAATGGCAACGTTCACACCATTATAGATGAAACTCGTGATGTCGTTGTTGACTTGACCGAGAGTCGACGAGGAGAGGGCATCGTCGTTGGTATTTCCCTGGTAAGGAGCAAACGGCGTCTCCGGGTCAAAGCCTTTTTGATTGGAATCCAGACTGGCTCTCGCACCGGAGAAATAAACGGTGCGGGCAGGATCTCCCGCGACGGGAGGGTGGGTGACGGGCGGATTACCAGTGGATGCGATAATCGTGGTGATGGCCATCATCCGCACGTTGGTGGTTTTCAGTCCTTCCGGAACTTCCTCCACCGTGCCGTCCGCCCAGTCTGCGCCGAAAATGGCTTCGAGATCCGCGGCGATGTTGCTGCTGCTGATCGAGGGATTCACTGCCGTGACAGGCACATTGTTCTGGGTGTTCGCCCGAAAGGCGGAGGCAGGACCGAGGTTCACCACATAGTAGGTGCTTCCAAAAACCGTCGGAGCAAGCGGTTGTGAGGTGAGGGAATAAAAGACAAGGGCGAGATCTCCTTGGGCGAAGTCATCCGAGGCGTGGGACATGCCCGGTGTGAGCGCCAGGACGGCGGTGGTCAGGAGCGCGAGGCTGATTTTGTTTTTCATAATCATATATCTGTAAAATTCAGGTTTGGGGGTTGATCGGGGGTATGATTGCGGGATCGGAGAACGTCAGGGGGAAGGAACGGGATCGGAGGAGGACACCAGACCGGACGCCAGCGCGGAGAGTTGGTTGAAACGCGCGAATCCGAGCGTGGCCCTGAGATAGGCGTCGGCTTCCGACCAGATGCGGGCGGCTCGTGCCGGAGGCGTTTCTTCCCACACGGGACCTTCGTCAGGCGATTGCGGCGAGGTTTCCGGATTTTCCACCGCGTCCTTGGCGTAGTTTCCAAGTTCGGTGATCGCAAGTTGCTCGTGGGCGGTCAGCGAATCGAAAACCTCGGGAGGCAGCCGGTCGAGCAGCACGGTGGCGATGGCGGGTTTCACCTCGGCAGGAGAGGCGGCGGTTCGTGTGATGCCGGCGACCCTGGCGTGATCGGGCCGGGTCTCCCGGAGTTCACCCGCGTCCTGTGGAAACGCGTTGAATGATTCGGCATGGCTGTCCGCTTGCGAGCCAACTCCGGATCGCCGGGTGGAACGTACTGATGCGGGACTTCCGTCCGCCACCGTTCCGGAGGAAATCCCCGCGACATGGGATGGCGATGACGGGCGTGCCGGCCGCGAATTCCTGTGGGTCTCCACGGCGGACGTTCCTTGTCGCCGGGGAAGGGTGGAGTTTTCCACCTCGATCATCGGACCGGATGACGGAGGCGCGGCACCGGCCCGCACGTCGTCCGAATGAAGCGAGGAAGATCGGCCGGACGGCGCGGTGGCGTCATCCATCCGGTAGAGTGTGATGGAAACAGCCGCGGTGAGGCACGCGATGGCAGCGGCGTTGGCGAGCAATGATTTCATCTGAAAATACAGTGGCTGATAAGGAGATGTCGCTAAATGCAAAGGCTGGTAAGGGGGTGGGACCCTTACCAGCATGTTTGAATATCCGGGATCGTGATCGGGAATTACTTCGGCAGCACGTCGGCTCCGTCGAATTGACGGGTGACCCTCATCTCCGTGAGCTTGACCGTCGAACCGTTGCCAGCCGTTGGGGCGGCGACCAATGCGGTCTTGAGCGAGGCGAACAGGCTGGCGGAAGCTCCGCTGAGAGCTTGCTTGCGGATCGCCTGGTATTTGCTCCAGAAGGTGTAGTTGCCGTTCTTCACGTTATCGACGGAGAAGGGAACTCCGTTGAAGTTGAGTCCGACAGCGCCATTGCCGATGGAGGTGGCCGCATCCGAGGCACCGAGGTAGCCGATCGCATTGAGGCCCGTGCCGCTGAGCACGTTGCCGAGAGTGCCGCCGCTTGCGTAGCCGCTGTTGAACACTTCCACCGGCGCACTGATGGCCACGTCCGCACCTGTTCCGGTGACCGTTCCGGGCTGCCACTGGCTGACGGAGGCGAAAGATCCCGCGCCGGTTTCGGCAAGCGCGGTGATACGGGTGCCGGAGTCGGCGTCACGGCCGAAGGCATACACGAACTCACCCTCGTGCGCGGGGTTGCCGGTGAAGAGGGATTTCTTGGTCTCACCGGTCGCGGTGTAGTGGGCGCGCACCATCTGGTCGGTGATGTTGGTGATGCCGACGTCGGCGGTCGCCACCCAGCGGAAAGGGAGGACGAACATGTCCGTTTGTTCGGCAAGCGGGCTGCTCTGGTGGGTGGTGGCGGATTGCTTCACGTCGGAAAAGCCGAACTCGGCGACGGTTTCAGCACTCGCGGGTGCGAGGGCGAGCGCGCCGCCGGAGAAGACCTGGACACCTGCGATGGTGCCGGTGACCGAGGTCGCGATGAGCTTGTTGTCGAGCGGGGTCAGGTTGGAAACATAGTCCACTCCCGAGGCGGAACCGGCCCAGAAGGTACGGATGATGACGGCCGTCGGGACGCCACCGACGGTCAGGTTGCCTTTGTAAATGACACCGTCCGCGCTGGCGGCATTGCCTTGGGTGCTGCCGTTGACCATGTAGTAGGCGAAGGTCCTGTTGGCATCGAGGAGCGACAGGATCTGGCTGTGCACGGTCGAGCGGCCTGCGGTGGATCCGGTGATGTCGATGACGGTCTGACCATTCGCCGCGCCGAAAAGGGCGAGAGTGGCGGCGGTGGCGAGTAATGCGGTTTTGGATTTCATGATGTTGCTGATTGGATGAATATTGGGGTGTTTGGATGAGGGCGGGGGTCGGATCAGGCGGAACGGCGGCGGTGGAAGAAAGTCACCACGCCGAGCAGGCCGAGAAGAGCTGCGGACGGCTCCGGGATGACACTGAGGTTGCCAAGGGAGTCCAAGGCCAGGGTGCCGATGTATTGCGGGCTGCCGACGGCGGCATTCCCATTGGAGTAGCTGGCGGTCAGATCCGCGCCGGTGGTGGTGTTGATCAGGCGGTAGATGTCCAGCGCACCTTCAAAAACAAGACCATGCGGGCCGTTTGCGATGGTCCCGGCACCGAGGGTTTGGGTGATGTCGTGGCCGAGGGTGAAATACCCTCCGCCGGTCACGAACTCATCGATGGACGACGCGTCCGAGATGGGAAGCTGCGCGGCATCCGCATTTCCGACAGTGGCGGTCTCGTTCTGCACGCTGCCAAAAAATTGGGTGATCTGGCCGCTCACCTGGCTGCGGTTCGAACTGCTCAGGTCGGAAGGGAAGGTGGTGCCGACGTTGAAGTCGGACACGCCGGTTGACAAATAGCTTGTCCGGCTCGGGTCGCCCGAGACTCCGGTGGGCCCTGCGGCCACTCCGCCGACGACCATCCAGCGCACGGTGCCGCTGTCCGCCCAGGTCGAACCGAACGCATTGGAGAGCGCGCCGCCGATGTTCGAGTTGGCGATTCCGGGATTCACCGTGGAAACGGAGACGTTGTAGCCGGTATTTTCACGGTAGAGACTCGCTTGGCCGAGGTCCACAACAAGCGTGTTGTTCTGGACCACACCGCCGATCACTTGGTAGAAAGCGACGGCAAGACTTCCATTTTCCAAAGAGACAGCACCCGACGCCGGCAGAGCGAAGAGACCGGCTCCCGCAATGGCGAGCAATGATGATTTGATGACTGATTTCATGGTAGGTTTAAGATGAGGAACGAGTGACACCGCCGACAGAGGCGTTCCCACTCGGCGAATGACTACCGGCACCCCCTAGGCAGTCAAAGGGCACGATGGTGACAGATCGGTCACAATCACCCCTCCTCGTTTATGGTGACAAATAAGTCACAATCATCTCCTCCCCGTTCACACGCAACGGTTCCCAAACAGGCCCGACGCCGCGTCCGGACACGAAAAACGGCGTGAAGCCCGCACTTCACGCCGTTTCCCTGGTTTGCCAAAACACGCGGCGGTCACCCGCGCTGGCGCTCCAGCATGACGAGCATCATGAAGGAGAGGAACAGGTTCAGTTCCTCGCGCGGGGTCATTTCACCCAGCTTGTCCAAGCGGAACTTTCCTTCCCAGAAGGCGGGCTGCTTGGTCATCCGCATGGCGGGCGTTCCGTCGGCCCGCGTCGCCAGGAAGCTCGGGTGGAACAGATAGCCGCTGAACATGCCCACGATCGGGATGTCGCTGAAAAAGGAGTCCGCCACCTTGGTCCAGACGTTTTCCTCCTGGATCGAGAAGTCCGGATTGTCGTCCCCCGGGTTGAAGGTTTCGTAGTGCGCCTTCCAGATCGAACGCCACCCCCGGCGTCCCACGCTGCCGATCTCGCGACCGGCGGCATCCGTCGCGTAATAGCGTGCGGACCAGTCGATGACCTTGTTCGCCTTGATGTCCGCCAGGCGGGTGCCCTGCGAGCTGTCCGTCCAGATTTCCACGTGCTCGCGGAACTTGAACATCTTCTGCTTGGTGTAGAGCACCGTGCGCCCGGTGGCGTCCGTCACCGTCGCCTGGCTGGCGAGCGCGAGCACCTTGAAGGAAAGCGTCAGGGGATATTGGATCCCCTGGAGCTGGCGGGAGATGTCGTCCGTCGCGGGGTGGGAAGGGAGCGGCGGCGGAGAATAGGGGTTCGGCATGTTCATGGGCGCAAGCTAAAGGGCGGGCTTTTCACCGGCAAGTTGGATACCGGAAGAAAATTCCAATCGTCCGCCCCGCCCCCGCATCCCGCAAAAAACAAGGCCGGACGAACCGGCCTTGTTTCAGGATATCGGAAGGGTTCCGCTCAATAGCTCCGGCCCCACAGCGCGCGGACCGTGGTTTCACCACCCGTGAGGATGCACTTGCCGCCGGTGGCGGGAAGCTTCACCCCGTCGATGGGCAGGCAGCGGATGGTGATCTTGTGCTGCTTGGAAAGCACCTCCTCCTGCTCCGGCGTCCCGGCCCATGGGGTGTACAGCCAGCCGGGATTTTCCTTTTCCCAATGCGCGTGGAATGTTTCAAGATCGTCACAAACCGTGATGTTCTCATCGCGGAAGGCGGTGGCTCGGGCGAGCAGGTTGTTGTGGATCTCGCCCAGGATGTCGGAAGCACGCTGGATGAATTCGTCCTTTTCGGAAAACTGCTTTTCGGAAACCGCCTGGTCACGCCGCTGCACGCAGACCTTGCGGGTCTCGATGTCACGGGGGCCGATCTCGATGCGGATCGGCACGCCTTTCTTGATCCACTCCCATTTCTTCACGCCGCCGTTCAGGTCGCGGGTGTCGACATGCACGCGGAGCGCGTCTCCCTGGTAGGACTGGTTCCGCAGGGTGGAGGCGAGCGCCTGGCAGGCGTCGAGCACGGCCTGGCGGGTGTCCTCCTTGGGAGTGATCGGCAGGATGACGATCTGCTGGGTGGCGACGCGGGGCGGCAGGACCAGCCCGTCATCGTCCGAGTGCGCCATGATGATTGTGCCGATCATGCGGGTGGAAACACCCCATGAGGTGGTGTGGGCGTGCTGTACCGTGCCATCGCGACCGGTGAAGGAGATGTTCTGGGCTTTGGAAAAATTCTGCCCGAGGTAGTGCGAGGTGCCCGCTTGGATCGCCTTCTTGTCCTGCACCATCGCCTCGACGGTCAGGGTCATGTCAGCACCCGGGAACCGTTCGTTCTCGGTTTTTTCGCCGGGAATGACAGGGATGGCGAGGTGGTCGCGGAGGAATTCCTCATACTGCCCGTGCATCAGGCGGGTTTCGTCAATGGCCTCCTCCTTGGTTTCGTGCGCGGTGTGGCCTTCCTGCCAGAGGAACTCGGCGGTGCGGAGGAAAAGACGTGGCCGCATTTCCCAGCGCATCACGTTCGCCCACTGGTTGATCAGCAGAGGCAGATCCCGGTAGGATTCCACCCAACGCGCGAACGCCGCGCCGATGATGGTCTCGGAGGTGGGACGGATGACGTAAGGCTCGGCGAGCTCGCCGGAGGGAATCATCTTCGTTTTCCCGGTGACCGGATCTTTCACCGCTTCGAGGCGGTGATGCGTGACCACCGCGCACTCGGTGGCGAAGCCCTCGGCGTGTTCCGCCTCTTTCTCAAGATAGGCAAGCGGGATGAGCAGCGGGAAATACGCGTTCTGGTGCCCGGTCGCCTTGAACCGGCGGTCGAGCTGCTGCTGGATGAGTTCCCAGATGCCGTAGCCCCACGGCTTGATGACCATGCAGCCGCGTGTCTCCGAGTTCTCGGCGAGGTCGGCGGCTTTGATGACTTGCTGGTACCACTCGGGGAAATCCTGGGCACGGGTGGGGCTGATGGCGGTCTTTTCTGCGGACATGGTTGCGGCGGAAATAGGAATCACGAATCGCGCTAAAAAACATCAAAAATCGGTGCCAACGCGCCGGATCCGCCGGAGATGCCCCTTATTTCCCCGTGAATGTCATTGAAAATCCGGGGCTCGGATTTTTTCGTGCGATTCCCGAGCTGGGGGTTTGACAGGGGGGGGCCGAGTTGTCTTACTGGCGGCACTAAGCAGTAAAAAACCTAGCGAGCGCATGAGCGAACACGAAAACCAACCACCAGCTCCGTCCAAGCAGACGTCGAGCGTGCCCCTTAAAAAGGAAACCGTCCGCGTCACTCTGAAAGCTGCCGACGCACCTCCAGCGGTTCCTTCCGCCACGGTGCCGGTGAAGCCTCCCGTACCAGGCGGTCCACCGACAGCGGTCGGCGGCCCTCCAACAGCGGTCGGCGGCCCACCACGTCCGCCAGCTCCGGCACCAACCATCCCTCTCCGCACCGCCGGTGCCCCGACGATGGCTCCGGCTCCGACCATCCGCCTCGCGACCACCGCGGCTCCCACCAGCCCGGCACGTCCCGGTGGTGTCCCGCAGCAGACGATGGCGCTGCCGAAGGCGACCGTCCAGCTCCAGGCTCCCACCCAGCCTCTCGGCACCTCGTTCTCCTCGACATCCGCTTCCACGCTCTCATCGAGCGATGACGATGATGAGGTCGAAGAAAACGAAGGCCTCGCCAACATCCTTTCCGGTGTCGGCCTCGCCGCCGCCCTCATCGTGCTCGTCCTGCAGGTGATGACCGCCAATGCATGGACCGGCGGCGAATGGGGACAACTTTTCTAATACCGGAAACCCACCCTCACCAACATCATGGCACTTCCCATCATCAACATCCTCCTTGCCGGCGTGGTTCTCTTCCTCGCCTTCTCCGCTGCGAATCTGCCGCTCGGCTGATCTCCCGGATTGACAAGCAAACTTCACAAGAGCCGCCCCGCATCCCGCAGGGCGGCTCTTGACGTTTCGGCAATCTGGTCCAGACTCTCCGCATGGCTCTCAACCTAACTGACGCAAATTTCCAATCCGAAGTGATCGACTCCGAACTGCCCGTCCTCGTGGACTTCTGGGCGGAATGGTGCGGCCCTTGCAAAATGATCGGCCCCGTCATCGATCAAGTCGCCACCGATCTCGAAGGCGTCGCCAAAGTGGCCAAGGTCAACGTCGATGACTCCCGCGAGCTTGCGGTGAAATACAACGTGCGCTCGATCCCGCTTCTCCTGTTCTTCAAGAACGGCGAGGTGAAGGACCAGATCGTCGGAGCCAGCGTCACCAAGGACCAGCTCAAGGCGAAGCTTCAGGCGCTTGCCTGAGGCGTTTCTTCCGGTCTTTCGAAAAGCCGTCCCCGTCCGCGGGGACGGCTTTTTTCGCGCATGCTCCGGAGGTGGCATGGGTCAACCCGGGCCGCCGATCCATGCCATGCGTCCGTTACGGGTCAGGCAGATTTCCCCAAAGTCGCTTTCCGGATAGCGGACGATCCAGCGGCCTTTGGAAAACACCGCCTCTTCCGGTCCCACGATTTGATAACCACGCTCCGACAACTCCCTGCCGGCTTCCACCACGGCGCGGTCCCGGCTCATCCAGCCCAGCATGCCCCATGACATGATCACCAGGGAGATGATCGACACATGACGGAAAACCACTCCGCCCAGATGCCGCCTGAGCGGGAGCCTGCTCGACCTCATCCATATCCTCTGGATGATTGAATCCACGGACAACAGCAGCCACAGAGGCGGCAACATCCAGAACCAGCCCATCACGAAAGTCACAAAATTGGCAAGGCCGTTGTCGGGAGGATAAAGGAACATGGCGGTATTGGAAAACAGCCAGGACAATGCGGCACATGCCACGCTGGACCACACCCAACCCACCGCATTCCGCCAGTGGAATGCCACGATGGCTACGGGTATCAACAGATAGAGGGACAGGAGGATTTCAGAAGGGAGAAGATACATTTCCAACCTGTTCAGGATTCATGGTCCGGCACCGGACTTCGCTTCCTTACGCCATAGCCATATCTCCCTCGCCACGAAAACCAGACAGACCGACATCCACAGTCCTACGGCGGCGATCATCGCCATGCCCTCGCAGTAGAACTCACCATCCACATTTCCCGCCACCATATCGTAGATCATCCGCGGAGCGACCACCGGCGCGTACAATATCACCGGGCCGATGGTGAGAACGGGCACGAGAAACGCACCCGCCATCACGCCAAGACGCACCCGCCACGAATGATGGATTGAATGAAAAACCACCCCGATGACCGCGGCGGCGAAGACGAGTTGGAACTCGCTCCCCCGGCGGTCCGGCAGCGCCCGCTCCCAACGGACGCTCGCCACCGCTTCGGAAAAGTGCACGGACGGATCATTGAAATCCACCCTCACCGCGGCTCCGAAAGCGAAGATGACGGCGACCACGAGGGCCGGGATCCAGAGCCCCAACCTCCAACGATGATTGCGGGCGGACGGATTCATGCGGCCCTCTTTCTCCTCATGAGTGCGGCGGCGGTCGTCAGGATGACTAGCAATCCGGTCGAAGGTTCCGGCACGCTGGGGATGCTTGGAGTCGCGCTGCCGTCCACCGGAGTGAGTCCGTGTTCCCTGTATTGCTGCTGGGTTTCCAGCACCACCGCGCCGGACACCGGTGTGACGAGCTGGTATCCTGCGGCAAGCTCCGAACGCGCGGCGTCATCCATCCCCGTCTTCGGGTTTTCCGCCGTGGCGGCGGCCCACTGGCGTGCCAGATGATCCCATACCCGGCTGCCGGGCAAACCTTCCGAAGTTTCCGTGCGCTTCCAGTTCCACGAAAACTCGCGGCGCTCGGTCTGCAAGCCGTCGAGGAACCCCCGCAGATCCTTTTCCGGTGAAACCAATGCCGGGCCACGGTGCAGGCATCCGGAGCGGAACAACGCTTCTCCCAGCCGGTTGGGCCCGGACACGGCCTCCACATCATGGATCACCGGCAGGACCGTCCCGCGTTCGAGCAGTTGGAGCAATGCCTCGGGCTGCGACAGCCTGACGGACTGCGGACCGTGGATCCAGACCACCGGACTGTTGGATTCCTTGGCAAGGCGTATGCCTTCGCGCAACGCGGGTTCGTTGTCCCTGCCACCGGTGAAATCGTAGTTTTCCAGTTCCTCCGGGGTGACCCGGCGCGAGCGGTCGTCGGCAATCATCAGCGAAACTTTCTCCCGATCGATTTTCCCGAGGGATTTCACGAGCCAGTCCTTCGCGACCGCCATGGAGGACGACCCATCGATGACCACCACCACCCGCGAAGCCGCCGGACGGGTGACGGTCACCGGCTCCCTTGTTAGAAATCTCCCGCCGGGTTTTGCGAAGCGGTCCTCGCACCACACGACTCCGGGATCCTCAGGCAGCGGTGCGGTGGCCAGCGTCACGCCGGATGCCATGAGGCTTTCCTTCCCGAGGGAAGCCGCGAGCGAATGCCCTTCACCATCACGCCCGGCGGCTTGCGTCTTGCCGGAAGCGGCCAGATCGAAGGTTCCGCCTCCCTGGAGCCAGACGGCGTGTTCGAGGTTTTCCTTCAGTCCGAAATTCCGCTCCACCACATACGGCATCTCCCAACGGATGCCATCCAAGGGAGCGGTGATGCCGAAACGGATCTTCATGCTGCCATGCGCCGGCACGGGGAAGCACTGCACCAGCACCGTGTCCGGACCCACCATGTTCACCAGCACCGGATCGCGCCGCTGGACGACGGCGACGGACTTGTAGGCGGCCTTCACTTTGGAAACCGTGCTGAACGCGGCCTCCCGTGGCTCACCATTCACCCACAACGTCAGGCGGGACACCCTTCCATCGCGAGGCAGCCTCACCTGGCACCGGGCTTCCTGAGCGTTCGCCGAATCGTTTTTGAAAACCATGGTCCACTCGCCATAGCCCAGCCGCGAGACCGCATCCACGTGACCGTCGAAACGGGATTCCGCCAGATTGAGGTTTTTCAACCTGACAGCCACGTCATCCCCGCCGATGTGGTCGTCGAACTCGAATTCATCCGTCGCCCGGGCCCGCCCCATCAGGGCGATTCCCCGGAGGTTCCCGGGTGGTTTCATGGAATTGAACGGCTTGCCCGTGATCCGGAAAAACGCGTCACGCGTGGTTTCCGAATTCGTTCCCCAGGCTCCTCTTTCGTCGAATCCTCCGCTTAAAAAGAAAGGAAGACGGCAGATCCACCCCGAGATGTCGGTGCCGGCTCCCACTCCGCGATTTCCTTCGTAGCACGCCATCAGCAACGTGCGTTCCGAGTGAAAGGCGCGAAGCCGCCCGATGCCGGCTTCGGAAGAAATGGAGTCCTTCCCGATGTCAGCCAGATTGACGCGGGTCCACAGCGCCGGACCTTCCAACGAGACAATCACCAGCAGCGCCGCCAGCGCACCGGTCCGCCAGCCGGATCGAAACCGGACGGGTTCCGCGGCATCGCGCCTCGCGGCCCGGCCGATCCTCCACGTCATCACCGCTGCAAGGACCGGCGTCAGGGGAATGATACCGAACCCCAGATACAGCACGCCAACCAGCGCGAAAGGACTCAACGGAAGGAACAACAATCCGTAAAACAACGCGGTGAACAGCACGAATCCCGCCGCCGCGCCACGCGTTTTATTTCCGCCGCGCGGCCGCATCAGCCAGATGTTCAGGACCGGGACCAGGGCGATCCATGCCGCATGCCACCACGTCGCCACCGGATTGAATATCAGGCTGCCACACATTGAGGTCAGCAATTCCAGGCCTAGAACGACCAACGGCATGACCACACCGAAGGTCCAGTTCCAGAAGCCGCCGCGTTTCGGTTGCTTGGGAAGCGATGCCTGCGGATCAGGCGCGGGCCGGTATCCCGCGTCCAGACGCCCGATGATGTTTTCCAGATGCATCAGGCCGATGGTCCCGGCGGGAGACTGCTCGGCCTCTTCGTAAATGTGGCATCGCAGGTCCTCCTTGAGCTCCGAAGCATCTTCCAGATACAGCCCTTCACGCCTCGCCCGTTCGTCGAGATATTCCGTGAGCCGCTGCTCCGCCTGTGTCGTCCAGTTTTTCATGATGAAATTGATTTGAGTTCAGCCTCTTTCCGCTCCCGAGTTTTCCTGCGATCCATGATTTTTTGATGAAGCCGCCGTGAAATCCACGCCCGCCTGCAAGCCACCCACTCCGCGCAGCATCTCCGCGAAGTAGAGTTCCATCTCCTTCGCCAAGGCCTTGCCCTCGGCGGTGGCCGAGTAGTATTTCCGGGCCGGACCTTCCGACGATTCCTCCAGCCGGGTCGTCACCAGCCCTTGGCGCTTGAGCCGCGAAAGCAACGGGTAAATGGAACCCTCCGCCACGCCCACGCCCGGCACCGCGACCAGCGCTTTCACCAGGGCGTAGCCATACCACTCGGCTCCCGCCAGCGCCTGCAGGATGCAAAGGTCCAGCACCCCCTTGCGCATCTGCACGGTCCAGTTCTCGAACAATTCCTTCGAGAACCCGGATTCTGGTTTCGGATCAGCCATTGCGAATACCTATCTTGCGTCGCAAGGTAGCTGTCAATCGAAAACCTTTTCCCAACCCGACCCATCGTGATTCCGGCGGCTTCCCGTTCCGTTTCATGCGTGGACGGAACCAGACGACGTGTCATGTTCCGGCATGAGTCTGATGGTGCGCCTGCTTCCGCTCGTCCTGCCCGTCGCGTCCGGCTGGGTCGCGTGGCACGAAAGGAGGATCCTGCGTCTGGGCGTGCCGCTTTCCGCCGGGGAAATCGCGGACGCGGCACGGATGGGGGTCAGACATCCGGAAAAAATCCGTCTGTTGAAAACCGATGACATCACGGTGCTGAATGGCGTGTGGGTCAGAACCGCCGCCCGCTGGATTCCCTCCGTTTCCCCGCACACCGTGGGGCTTTCCCTGCGCTATGGCATCTATGTCCGCTCGCGCCATTGGCGTGACCGCCGCCTCATCGCCCACGAGTGCGTCCATACCGCGCAGTACGAGCGCTTGGGCGGCATCCGGGCGTTTCTCCGCGCCTATTTCACCGAATGCATCCTGAGCGGCTACCCCGGTGCGCCGTTGGAGCAGGAGGCGATCATGCGGTCTTCGGGATTGCAGCCCGACCAGACCGACCCGTTCGGGTGGATCGAAGGTTAGCTCTTGAATTGGCGGAAGCGCATACCGATTCTGCGCATTAGCCTTTTTCGTCATGAACTTTTCAAACGTCAGCCTCTTTTCCCTGCCCCTGATTTTCACCGCCTCACTGGCCGCCGCTCCCGTGACTCCGGCATTTCCTAACAAGGCCCCGCTGGCGGAGGCGAAGTTCACCGCGCTTCCTCTCGGCAGCGTGAAACCCGCGGGCTGGCTGCGCAACGAACTGGAACTCCAGCGCGACGGACTGACCGGCCACGCCCATGAACTGCTGGACGCGGCGAAGTCCGACAGCGCGTGGCTCGGCGGAAAAGGCGAGGACTGGGAAAAAGGACCGTATTATCTCAAGGGACTCATCCCCCTCGCCTGGACCCTGGGCGACGAAGACCTCCAGAAGCGCGCCCGCACCTGGACGGACGCCATCCTCGCCGGCCAGCGTGACGATGGCTTCTACGGCCCTCCATCCAACGACGACTGGTGGCCGCGCATGGTGGTGAACTATCTGCTGCGGGATTTCCAAGAGGCGACCGGCGACGCACGCGTGATCCCGTTCCTCACGAAATACTTCCGCCACATGCATGGAGCCATCGACGCGCGTCCGCTGAAGGACTGGGGGAAAGCCCGCGCCGGGGATGAGATCGACACGATTTTCTGGCTCTACAACCGCACCGGGGATCCGTTCCTGCTCACACTCGCCGACAAGCTCGCGAAGCAGGCCTACCCATGGACGGACATCTTCACGAACAACCGCTTCATGGAGTTCGGCGACGATTTCCAAACCAAGCACAACGTGAACGTGCCGGAAGCCCTCAAGATGCCCGCCGTCTACTCGCAACGCTCGAACTCCGCAGCCGACCGGAACGCCTACGCCGCCGGACTGGCGAATCTCGACAGGGACCACGGCCTTGCGGTGGGGATCAATTCCGGCACCGAGTTCCTCGCCGGCCCGTCCACCACGCAGGGCATCGAGCTGTGTTCGGTGGTGGAGCGCATGCTCAGCGACGTGACGGTACTGCGGGTGCTGGGCAACGCGGCGGCCGGGGACAGTCTGGAGCGCATGGCCTACAACGCGCTGCCCGGCTCGCTCTCGCCGGACATCCACCAGCACGTCTACTACTGCATCCCGAACAACGTGGCCGCCATCCGCGGTGGCAAGGGATACAACCAGGACTACGGGAACGGCTCCACGCCGTCCCACGTTTCCGGTTTCCCGTGCTGCTGTTACAACTTCCACCAAGGCTGGCCGAAGTTCGTGCAGAACTCGTGGGCGGCGACAGCGGATGGCGGACTGGCGGTCCTCGCCTACGGCCCCAGCGAAGTGACCACCACCGCGGGGAAATCCCAGGTCACCATTTCAGAAGAAACGGACTATCCCTTCGGCGAGACGATCACTCTCAAAATCAAGGCGGCGGAGGAAAGCGCCTTCCCCCTTTCCCTGCGCATCCCGGGATGGTGTGAAAAAGCCTCCATCAGTGTGAACGGAGAATCACAGCCCGCCCCGGCCGCAGGAAGTTTCGCGGTCATCCGCCGCACTTGGCAAGCGGGCGACGAGGTGAAACTCACGCTCCCCATGCTGCCGCAGGTCCATCAAGGCGTGAACCACAGCGCCTCCGTCACCAGGGGGCCGCTGGTCTTTTCCTACGGCGTCACCGAGCGCCGGGAGAATTATGCAAACGCCCCGCTGCCGGGCTTCGAGTCGTATGAGCTCCATCCCGAGTCATCCTGGAACTACGGGCTTGTCTCCCCCACCCCGGACGCTTTCGCGGTGGAGACCGGCAAGATGCCCAAGCATCCGTTCCACCGTGGCGAGACACCGGTGAAGCTCGTGACCAAGGCGAAAAAGGTCCCGGGCTGGACGATCGCCGCCGGCGGACTGGTCGCGAACGATCCACCCGTCAGCCCTGTGGCGAGTGATGCGGCGGAGGAGAAAATCACTCTTGTTCCTTTCGGCGCGGGCATGCTGCGCGTCACCAGCTTTCCCGTCATCGGCAAGCCCGCCGCACACCCCGGCAGCTTCGCGGATGATTTCAAGGACGGCGACTTCAAGGACTGGATCCTCTACGGCGGCGGTTGGTTCGTGCGTGACGGCGTGTTCCATTCCGCATCGAACGCCCACTCCGGCAGCCACGGTCTGGCGGGGGTGAAGGCGGTCGCCCCTGCGGCGGTTTTCAAGGATCTCGCCTATCAGGCCACGGTCTCCATCAACGACACGGGCGACGCGGGCCTGATCTTCCGGGTATCGGACGCCTCCATCGGCGCCGACGCGTATCGCGGTTACTATGCCGGGATCAGCGCGGAGAAAAACGAGATCACCCTCGGGAAAGCCGACCAAAAGTGGACCGCCCTCAAGGTTGTGCCGATGGACATCGACGCCTCGCGCCCCCATGACATCCGCATCGAGGCGAAGGGGAAAACGATCCGTGTCTTCGTGGACGACATGGCGGCTCCGAAGATCCAACTCGATGACGAGAGCTTCACCGAAGGCTCCATCGGCGTGCGCCGCTACACCACCAAGCCCGAAAAGAATCCCGCGGGATTTTCCAAGATCAAGGCGAGCGCGCTTTGATCGGAACCGGCTCCCGCCACATCACCTCATCCCCATGTCCTTGCGCATCGCCTGGACCATCTTGATGTGGCGGAGGTCGTTCTCCTTGCTGGACTCGCTGTCCTGATTCAGACCGTAGGGCCAGAAATGCTGGCGATCGGCATGGAGCACGGCGTCCTTGCCATCGAACTCCTGGAGCTGGGCGATGGCGTGTTTCCCGGTCCACCTGCCCTCCTTGATGTTTTCCATCCACTTGTCACCGGTGCCGATGCCGAGGGTGTGGGCGATCTCATGAATGGCCACCCGGCGGCTGATGCTGCCGCCCCAGTTGATCCAGCCGCCGATGTTCGCGTCGGCGGTCGGCGTGCCGGGCGAGTTGTTGGCGATGACCTCCTTTTTGAAGTCGCCGTGCTTGTTGAGGAACCCGATGGCCTGCTCCATGGCATCGACGATCCGCTTTTTCCGATCCTCCGGCCACTTTTCCGAACCATCGGAGAGTTTGTAGGTGATGGAGCCCTTCGGTTTTTTCGCCGCCTCCTCGGCGGCGGCCTTCCCGGCCTCCAGTTCGGCGAGCCGGGTGGTCACGAATTTCTGATCGTCCGCCGTGAGCTGGGTGAGCGGGATGGTCACGGACTTTCCGTTGTCCCGCGTCACGGTGACGGTCGTGGCGTCGGCCTTCACAAATGTGCCGGTGAGCTCGCGCCCGTCCGTGGAGGTCCACACGCGCGGGGCGGCCATGGCATTTCCGGCGGCGAGGGTCAGAAAAAGGACAAGGAGTTTCGTCGGCATGTGACTTCCCTCCATCAAAGACCCGGCGGCACGACCCGAAGCAATGGCAAAAAGGGAAACTCCCCAATACGGGGGATGATGTTCAGAACGATCCACGTCCCTGCCGCAGCAGGTCTAGAGGCCTGGTCTTGCCGAGGGAGAAAGCGGGCCACGCGGCCGCCAGCGACGAGAGGAGCAGCACCGCTCCGAGTCCCGCCAGGACCGGCAACCACGGAATCACCAGCTCCTGGGTCATCCCGCCGAAGAAGCTGACATGGCGGGAAATGCCCGCGCCGCACCACCCGGCGAGGATGCCGAAGGAAAGGCTCACCACGCAGGCGACCAGCCCGATCAGGATGCCTTCCGCGATGACCAGCCGCACGATGGTGCCGCGCGTGATGCCGATGGAGCGGAGGATGCCGGTTTCCCAGCGGCTGGAGCGGACGGAGGCGAGCAAGGCGTTCAGCACACCGACGGCGGTGATCGCCAGCACGACGAGCGGCAGGCGGCTGAGCCCCCACAGCCAGGCGGTGCCGTGGCCGTGGACCAGCGCGCGGATGTCCGCGATGGTATGGATCAGCACGTGGGGTTCCGCGTTTTTCGCCTCGCCGGTGACGACCTCGCGACCGAGGGAGCTGGCGTAAAGCCCGCGGGCCCGTTCCACGAGAACGCCCGCATTGGTACTAGATTCGTCGTAGTCGATCCAGACATGCGAGGCGGACCGGAAGCGGAAATCCTCCGCCACCCGTGGCAGGTCGGCGAACACCAGCGCGGCGGAACGGTGGGTGCGGGTGCGCATGCCCGTCGGTTTGGTCTGCCAGTGCCAGCCCGGCATCCTCACCGCCCCGGCAATGGTGTAGCGGACCGGAGTTTCCGGATTTTCCGGGGGGACCAGCTCGAATGAATCCCCGACTTTCAGATCCGCCTCGCGCAGGAAATGGTCCGGCACGATGCAGGCGCGAGAGGTCGCCATGAGCCGGATGGCTTCCTCCTTGTCGCCCGCCACCCACTCGAAGGGGATCAGCGGATCACCTCCGCCGAATGCCTTGGCGGGATCGATGCCGACGAGGACGACATTGTCCTGCCGCACGACGGTGGCGCGGTCCGCGCTGTGGGTGAGGTCTTCTTTCAGGCGCGGTTGCTCGACGATGACCGGCAGGCTTTTCAGCACCCCGGGAAAGCCGGCGACCTTCTCCGCGTCCGCGAAGGGGATACCTTCGGGACGGAAACCGATCAAAGCGTCCGGCGCCCACGGACCGGGAAGAAAACCACTGAGCATGGTATGCCCCCACACCTGGATGCCGGTGTAGAGGCCGAGCCCCACCGTCATGGCGAAGGCGGTGGACACGGTGCGTCCGAGATGGCCGGAAATCCTGCTGGCCAGCAGTTCGCGCGGCACCCCCAGCAGCCGGGCCACCATGGGGCCGCCGAGCCGGTCCACCGCCCGGACAATGGTGGGAGCCAGCAACAGGCAGCCCGCCGCCAGCGTGGCGAGGCCGATGAACATGAAGGTGACGAAAGGACGGTCATCGTGATGATCGAGACCAAAAGCGAGAAATGGATACACGCCGACCAGCAGCAGGCCCGCGATGACCGGCTTCCAGGAAACGCCATGCCGCGCCACGGCGGGCGGAGGGGCCATGGCATCCACCGGTCGCACCCGCATCGCGCGGATCGCAGGCCATAGCGAGGCGAGCAGCGCGCCGCCGTAGGAGCACACCCCGGCGAGCAGGAGGCTGTTCCGCCCCACCACCGCTCCATCCTCCAGAAGCTCCGGCGCGTTGCGCACGGCAAGGTCCATCAGGACTTTCCCCACCCCGCAACCTACGACGAATCCGATGGTGCCGAGCAGCAGTCCCTCGAAAACGACGATGACTCCGACCTCTGCCCGCGTGAGCGCGACAGCACGCAGGATGGCAAGCTGCCGCACCCGCTCGCCCACTCCCATGTTCAGCGTGCTGAAGATGATGAAAAGCGCGGCGAGCATCGAGACGACCGTCGCCATGTGCGCCTGCATGCGGACATTGTCGGCGGACGCGCTTTCATCGAGAGCCTCCTCGATGTCGTGGGCTTCCTGGAACTGGCCCGGCGTTGGAAGCGCGGCAAGCCTCGGCGACCACGCGTAGCGGAATCTCGTGAAGTCAGCCCCCTCCCGCATGCTCACACCGATGAAACTGATCTCCGCTTTCCTGCCCGCGATCTTTTCCGCAAGTCCGGTCGGCACGAAAACCCCGCCGACGGATGGCGTGAGAAGCTGGGATCCGGCGACCGTCGCGCTCCATCCTTCCACACCGGGCGTCGCGACAAGTCCCACGACGGTGAGCGTGCGGGCTTTTTCTCCGCTGCCGATGACGACCTGCCCGCCGATGCCAAGATTCATTCCTCGCGCGGCCTCCACGCTCATCGCCGCTTCGGGCAGATCCGGGCGGGCGGGGTCGATCCAGCGGCCTTCCGCGAGATCGAAGGGAGGAGCGGGTGCGTCCGTGGCGAGCAGCCGGGCGTCCGGCATGCGTTTCCATGGGATGACCTCGCCGCCCTCCGGGACCACCGGCACGACTTTTTCCCGCAGCGCCCACATCGCATCGGCGGCGGCCACGGCGGGATCCGCCTTCAGTTCCGCGAGGAGTTCCACCGGAACGTGCTTCTCGGCGTGGGAAGGGATCGCTCCGGGAGCTTGTTGGCTGAAGTGCTGGATCGGCGCGACGGAGAGCGGATAACGGCCGAGCGCGAGATCGGAGTATTTGTCAAAGGTGCCGAGCATCGCGTCATAACCGCTCACCACCCAAACCACCATGGCGGCCGCGGCGGCGGTGGCCAGCGAGGTAAGGGTGAGCCGCATGGGATGTTCCCGGATCCAGGCGGCGGCGAGGCGGAGCGAGGTTCTCATGATCCATGCAGCGCGTTCTGGTAGGCGAGAGCCACGGCCTCGGGGTCGTGGCCGGCGGGAGTCGGGAATTCGGTGAGCAGGCGGCCGTCTTTCAGCACCACCACCCGGTCCGCCCACATCGCGACGGCGGGCTCGTGGGTGACCATCACGATCGTCCGTCCTTCGTCGGAACAAAGCCCACGCAACAACCCACAGAGATCCTGCCCCGTGGAGGAGTCCAGGCTGCCTGTCGGTTCGTCCGCCAGCACGATGGCGGGATCCGCGATGAGCGCGCGGGCGATGGCGACGCGCTGTTGTTCGCCACCGGACAGGGCGTCCGGCTTGTGCTTGCGGCGGGCGAGCAGGCCCAGCCGATCCAAAAGCGCCTTCGCCCGCAGGCCCGAGTCCGCACGATCCATCACCGGCAGGCGGACATTGTCCTCTGCGGTGAGCACCGGGATCAGGTTGAAGGCCTGGAACACCAGGCCGATGCGGTCGCGGCGGAAGCGGGTGAGCGCGGCGTCGTTGAAAGAGGCGAGGTTTTTCCCCTCCACCGTCACGCTGCCGGAGTCCACGTCGGTCAATCCGGCCATCACGTGGAGCAGCGTGCTCTTCCCCGAACCGGACGCGCCCATGATCGCGACAAACTCGCCCGCCTTGATCCGCAGGTCGATGCCATCGAGCGCGCGCACCCGGACGGGCCCTTGGTTGAAGGTTTTCACCACCGAGGAAATCTCAAGCGGAAAGGGAATCGGATCGGAAGGGGTCATGAGAGGGTTTTGATAAAGCCGCGGCAGCCGGGGCGAACCGGCTGCCGCAGGGAGTTTTAGGAACATCCGTTCCCAGGGACCATTCAGAAATCCACCTGCAGGGACAGCGTGGCCGCAACCGGCGAGCCGTATGCCAGATAGCCGGCATCTCCCTTGTAGTATTCGCCGGATTCGTAGTAACGCTCGTCCAGAACGTTCTCCACTTTCAACCGCACGGTCCAATCCGCGTCCGCCGCTTGGAAACGATAGCGGGCGCCGAGATCAACCACGGTATAATTGTCCGTGGCGAACTCTTCCTGCTGGTCGAGGTACTGGCTGTCCACGAAGCGGACGTTGGCGGTCAGGGCGAGACCCGGCACTTGCGGGATCTCCAGCACGGACCAGAGGTTCACCTGGTATTCCGGCACATACTGCGGCGTCTTTCCATCGCTCTCGGGAATTCCCGTGTCCACCTGCTCTGCGTCCAAGAGCATCGCGGCGAAGCCCGCCTGAAGCTGGTCGGTGACCTTGCCACGGACGGAAAGCTCCACGCCGCGGTGACGCTGGAGGCCGTTGAACGCGTCGATCCCATCGGGACCGATGATCGACAGGTCCTGCTCGATCTGGAACAGGGCGAGTTCGGCGGCGAGGCGGCCGTCGAATTGTTCCGTCTTCACGCCCACCTCCCACTGCTCCGACTCCTGCACGCCGAGAGGCGCGAAGGCGTTCGCCGCGGTACGGTCGGCGAACCCGCCATCCTGCATCCCCTTGGCATAGGTCACGTAGGTATGGACGTTCCTGACCGGCTCATACATGAGGGCGGCCGTGGGAGACCACTCGCTGACCGAATCATCGGAGGTGGGATCCCCGGCGAACGTGTTCTCATACTTGCCATAACGGACTCCCGCCAGGGCCGACCATTGCTCGGTGAACTCCACGGTGTCGGTCAGGAAAAACGAGGTTTCCTCATACTCGGCATCGATCACCCGGGACGGTCCCGGAGCGGGCTTGGGAAGATCGACCGGGTCGAAGGCGTCGTTGTCTCCGACGTCCGGGAAACTACGTTCACCGTAGGAATCATAGGTCCGGTATTCGGAACCCGCCACCACGTTGTGTTTCAAGAATCCCGTGTCGAAGACGCCCTCGACATGGGCGTGGGCACCCCAGGAATCCCACTCGAACGGCTCGTTCGTCAACAGCGCGCCTTCGGTATAACTTCCGTCGTCCGCCACCGAATACGGATAGCTCAGCGCGGAGTCCCGGCTCGTGTCCTGATAGTTGAAGGAGGTGCGGAGTTTCCAATCCTCGTTGAATTTGATATCCGCGCCGATGGCGGCATCGAGGATCTCCTGGTCGTTGAACGCCCAGTCCTGCATGATGTTGGTCTTATATCCGGTATCCAGGACCTTGCCGTTTGCGGTGATCATCGGTCCATAGTAACCGTTGCGTTCGGACTTCTGCCCGCCGAACGAAGCCCAGATGTCCACGGCTTCCGTCGGCTTCCAGTCGAGGAAGATCGAGCCCATCCTGCGCTCGCCATCCGCGTTGTCATAGAAGCTGTCGTATTCCTCGTCGGCCAGCACCACGCGGTAGCCGAACTTGCCGTCAGCCGAGGAATCGCTGGCATCCACCTGCGAATAAAAGCTGCCGAAGGTGTTGATGTCGGCGCTCAGGCTGGTGGCGAACTCCTGCGTGGGACGCTTGCGGACCAGATTGATGGCACCGCCCGGAGGCATGAAGCCGAAGCGCAGGGCGGCGGGTCCTTTCAGCAGCTCCACCCGGGATTTGTCATCAAGGTAAGGACTCACCGTCTGGATCATCGGCAGCCCGTCCACCCGGTAGCCGTTGAAGTTGTCCACCTGGAAGCCACGGAGCGCCAGGTTCTGGGTGCCGTAGAATCCGCCCGGCATCTGGATGGCCACGCTCGGGTCGTTCTCAAGGACTTCCTTGAGCGTGAACGCCCGCTGGTCTTCGATCAGTTGCTCGCCATACACGCTGACGCTGAACGGAGTTTCGATCAGCGGGACGTCGGAGAACAACGCGGCGGACGACGACTGCGTCTGATAAAGAATCGGAGAAGCCGCTTCGCCGACAACCACCATGCTGGGCAGGGTGGTTGGGTTCGTCTGTGCCATGAGGCTGGTCGCCGCCAGGCAGTAACTGAAAATCACCGCTTTCGTGGTGTGGAGTGGGATGGTTTGTTTTCTTTTCATGGTGATGGGAAATCCGGGGAAGATGCGGAGGGCACGCTGCGGCGGCGCTTGCCGAAAAACCGCCGCCAGCTCAGGGCGAAGCCGGTCCACACGAGGACCAGCGAGGCGGCGCAGGCGAGCGAGGCGATGATTTTGCCCGGCAGCCCGAAGGCACCGCCGGTATGCAGGAAGCGCATCCAAACCCGCGCCTGCAATCCGGGGCTGCGGTCCTGGAAGCGGACCGCCTGCAGGATCCCACCGGTGAAGGGATCGGATTTCACCGGAATGTAGGCCCTGCTGGGCATGTGGTCCGGAAGCGTCACTCCGAAATCAAGCGGCTCGATCGCTGGTCCCGAAACGGCGGGAAACTGTTCCAGCGAGATGGATTTCCAATCGGGAAACGCCGTGGCCACCCGGGCGAAGGCCTCATCCAGCGGCAGGCGTGCCGCTCCTTCCGATGGCACCGGCACGACCGGCGGCGGCACAAACATCATTCCATAGTTCCGGGACTTCGGCGCCTCCTCGCCCGCCACGGTGAACACCAGACGGTGGCCCCACTCGAAGGAAATCGCCACCGCCGTCCCCCCCAGCACCAGCAGCACGGGCAACGACCAGAAACCGAAAACATTGTGCAGGTTGAAATCCCGCGCCTTGCCCTTGTAGCCGAATTTCAAACCGACCAACGGACGCAGCGCCCGCCGTCCCCAACTGCGTGGAAACCACAGGTAGAGCCCGCTCACGCAGACCACCACGAACATGAGATTGCTGACACCGGTGACGAGCCTCCCGACCGATGCCTGGCCATCCTTGTCACCTAGCCAGCGGTGCCACTCCTCCAGCTTGTGGATGACTTCATGCGCCCCGTGGGATCGGGTGTCGTTCGTCGCTCCGCTATAGGGATCGACATAAAGCGGCCCATCGCCATCCGCGTGAAACTCCCAGGCCAGGGTCGGATCCCGGTGGATCACCACCGAAGTCACTCGGAACCCCGGGCGGGCGGACTCCACGCGCTGCTTCAGCTCCATCAATGGCAGCTTCTCCCCAGATGCCGGTCGTACCTCGATCCTGCTGACCTTGCGGTCGAACCATTTGAGAATCTCCTCTTCGAACGCGATGCCGATTCCCGTCACCGACATGACGGCGATGACCGCCCCCGCGATCAAACCCGCGATCAAATGGAGCCAGAAGATGATTTTACGGAAAGGCATTCAGATCTAGCGCGGCATCGCAATTGAGACTCAATCGCAATAAACGCAAAGACCAGCCGTTTCTTTCAAAAAGTGCGGAAAATTTACAGGCCTCAGGGCAATCCCGCCAAGGCACTCCGGTCAGAGCACTCCCGCTTTCGCCCACTCCTCGCGGAGCACCGGATCGAGAATCGATTTCCATTGGGCGTAACCGGCGTCGCTCAGGTGGAGGCGGTCGTCACGGTAGAAGGATACCATGGGCTGGCCTTGTGGATCGGCGAGATAGGACGTGCAGTCGATGTAGCGCAGCCAGTTCTTGTCGGTGCACCATGCTTGAAGGCGGACGTTGAGGGCGTGGACGCTGGGGATTTCCAAATCGCGGCTGGGGGCGATTTTCACGGAGGTGAGGATGATGCGGGTCTGCGGGAAGCGGTCGTGCACCATTTTGAGGAACGAGGTGTAATCGTTGAGCGCCTCATCGACGGAGAGCTTTTCGTGGAGGTCGTTGCCCCCTGTGTAAACAACGACGAGCTTGGGTGCGTGGCGGGTGATGACGGTCTCGAAGTAAACGATGAGGTCGTTCGCCACACTGCCGCCGAAACCTCGGTTGACGATGGGCAGTCCCGGAAAATCCTCGTTCAAACGCGGCCAGAGCCGGATGCTCGAGCTGCCCGTGAAAACGATGCCTCCCGTGTCCGCGGGCTGCTTGGCGAAGGCGGTGATCTCACCGACGAAGCGCGCGGGATTCGGCCTCGGAGTTGGTGCTTGGGAGAAGGCGGAGGAAATGCCGAGTGAGAGGACGAGAAGGCTGCGGAGAAGGACGGATTTCATCGGTGGAAAATGACATACGTGGAGGCCGCCGCCGATCATAGCGGAATCCCCGCATGAATGAAGGAATGTGGTTTTGACGAAGGTGGAAGTTCCCTTCAGCGTGGCGGCATGATGACCGACCGTGAGGCGATTGTAGCGCTGAACCTGCTGCCGAAAATCGGCCCCGTGCGGGTCCGGCGGTTGCTCGCGGCCTTCGATGACAAGCCCGCGAACATCCTTGGCGCGGCCAAGGACCGGCTCATGCGGGTGGACGGCATCGGCGAGGAAACGGCGAAGATCCTCCACAACTGGCAGGATCACGCGGATCCGCTGGCCGAGATCCGCGAGGCGGAGGAGCGTGGCATTTCCATCATCATCCAGACGGATGACGATTACCCGACACCGCTGCGGGACGCCTACGATCCTCCGCTGCTGTTATATGTCTGGGGCAAACTGGAGCCCCGCGACAAACACGCCATCAGCGTGGTCGGTTCGCGGCGGACGACGAACTACGGCGTGCAGGCGGCGAAGAAACTTTCCTACCAGCTCGCGCAGTCCGGATTCACCATCGTTTCCGGACTGGCCCGCGGCATCGACACCGCGGCGCACGAGGCCGCCGTCGCCGCGAAGGGGCGCACCATCGCCGTGCTGGGGTCCGGACTCGGGAAATTGTTTCCACCGGAAAACCTCGCGCTGGCGGAAAGAATCGCCAACGGCCACGGCGCGGTCGTCTCGGAATTCTCCATCCACACCTCCCCCGACAAGCAGACATTCCCCATGCGGAACCGCATCGTCGCCGCGTGGGCCCGCGCGGTCCTCGTCGTCGAGTGTCCGGCGTGGTCCGGCTCCCTGATCACCGCGAACCTCGCCTCCGAATACGGAAAACCGATTTTCGCCGTGCCGGGTCCGATCGACAAACCAAGTTCCGCCGGTTGCAACCAACTCATCCGCGACGGGGCCACGCTGGTCGCCGATGCCTCGCACATCCTCGACGACCTCGGCGAACTCCCCTTCGCCCGCAAGGCGGGCATGACAGAGCCCGCTGGAGAATTCCCGGAACTGCCGGAAGAAGAAGCCGCTGTTTTTGCCGGAGTCACGGCGGACGAGTCCCCGGTGGATCTCATCATCGAGCGGACCGGCCTGCCCGCGCACACGGTCACGGCGACGCTGATGAAGCTGGAAATGCGACGGCTGGTCCGGGCCTTTCCCGGGTTCCGGTATGCGCGGCGCTAGGGCGTAAATGCACGAACCCTTCTTTCCCCCACTGCATTCTGCGCGAATGGAGGCGGGAAAACACGTGAAGCCCCTTCCCTCTGATCGCAACAACTCCTTGATTCAAAGATCTTTAAATCGAACCAGCAACCTTGGCAGATTTCGTGCGATGGAGTCGTCCGCCACTCCATCGGATGGGGTGGCTTCACCCAATAACCAATCACGACCATGACAAAACTTGAAATCAAAGGCACCTGGAACGAAACCAAAGGCAAGCTGAAGCAAAAATACGCGGACCTCACCGACGACGATCTCCTCTTCGAAGAAGGCAAGGAGGACGAACTCCTCGGCCGCCTCCAGAAGAAAACCGGTCAGACGAAGGAAGAGATCCGGGATGCCATCTCGAAACTCTAACCAGAGCCACCTCCATGAAGACCAGCCAACTTCCGAATTCCGACACCGAACTCCACGACCTGCTCGTGGACCAGCTCCGTGACATCCTGTGGGCGGAGAAACAATTGGTGAAAGCCCTGCCGAAGATGGCCAAGGCCGCTCAGGACGAGCAGCTCTCCGCCGCCTTCGTCACCCACACCGGGGAAACCAAGAACCACGTCGCACGCCTCGAAGCCATCTTCAAGGGACTCGGCCTCACCGCCCGGGCGAAAAAGTGTCCGGCGATGGAAGGCCTCCTCAAGGAAGCCGACGAACTCGCCGAAGAGTATGCCGACTCCACCGCACTGGACGCCGCGCTCATCACCGCCGCCCAGAAGGTGGAGCACTATGAGATCGCCAGCTACGGCACGATACGGGCCTTCGCCCAGCGCCTCGGGTACCAGGAAGCGGTGAAATTGCTCACCGAAACCCTTGATGAAGAGGGCAACGCGGACCATCTGCTGACAAAGATCGCCACCAGTGGCGTCAATCAGACGGCCGCCGCCTGATTGCCGGGCACCGGCCGATCGATCATCACGCACCCGCCGGGAAAATTGTCCTGGCGGGTGCGTTTTTTGCTTTTGGAGACACATGCTCCGGCGGGCGTCGTTATCAAAAAACAGGACCACCCTCCCCACCCCCATTGCAAAAAAGCTAACCTATCGGCTTGCCAAATCCGCCCGTGCCAGCCTAGTCCCTCACCCAACAGCCGCCGGACGGCACATTTTCACCATGGGAAAAACACTCATCATTGCCGAAAAACCGAGCGTCATGACCGACCTCAGCAAGGTCCTCACCAAGGTCCTCGGTAAGTTCGAAAAGAACGGCTCGGGACGGGATGTTTTTTTCGAAAACGACTCAGCCGTCATCACTTCCGCCGTCGGCCACCTCGTCGAGCTCCGCATGCCGATGGGACCGAACGGCAAGAAACTCCCATGGAATTTCGGCGTCTTGCCTGCCATTCCGGACAAATTCGAGCTGGATCCCATCCCGGATTCCGAGGCCCGCCTCAAGCAGGTGCTCAAGCTCGCCAAGCGCAAGGACGTGGATCTCATCGTCAATGCCTGCGACGCCGGCCGCGAGGGTGAGCTGATTTTCCGCTACATCATGGAAATCGGCAAGATCGACAAGCCCGTCAAACGGCTGTGGATGCAGTCGATGACCAGCGACTCCATCCTCGAGGCATGGAAAAACCTCCGCACCGGCGAGCAGATGAAGCCGCTCGCCGACGCCGCGAAGTGCCGCTCCGAGTCCGACTGGCTCGTCGGCCTGAACGCCACCCGCGCGCTCACCTGTTTCAATTCCCGCCACGGTGGATTCAACATCACCGCCGCCGGCCGCGTCCAGACGCCGACGCTCGCCATCCTCGCCCAGCGCGAGGCGGAGATCCAGGCGTTCAAGCCGACCCCGTATTTCGAGGTCCACGGCACCTTCGGCGTCGATTCCGGGGAATACCTCGGCAAATGGATCGACGAGGCGTGGAAGAAGGACGAGACCAAGCCTCTCGCCAAGGCCGAGCGCATCTGGGACCGCCAGACCGCCGAGGACATCCAGGCGCGTTGCCAGGGCAAGACCGCCAAGGTGACGGAAGAAAAGAAGGCGGCGACCCAGATTTCCCCACAGCTCTACGATCTCACCACGCTGCAACGCGAAGCCCCCTTTTCCGCGAAGGGCACGCTCCAGCTCGCACAGGCGCTTTACGAAAAGCACAAGATGATCACCTACCCGCGGACCGATTCGCGGTATCTGCCGGAGGACTACACCGGCAACGTCCGCGAAACGATGCAGGACATCGGCAACAGCGACCTGGACGTGGCGAAATACGCGAAAGCCGTGCTCTCCGGCAGCGACGAAAAAGGCCCGCGCCTTCACAAATCCCGCCGTGTCTTCGACAGCAAGAAGGTCTCGGACCACTTTGCCATCATCCCGACCGGAAAATTCGCCAAGCTCAGCGACGCGGAGCAGAAGCTCTACGACATGATCGTGAAGCGCTTCATCGCCGTTTTCTATCCTTCCGCCGAGTTCGAGCAGACGACGCGCCTCAGCCGCATCGCACAGGATTGCTTCAAGACGGAAGGCCGCGTGCTGGTGAAACCCGGCTGGCTGGAGGTCTACGGCCGCCGCCCCGGCGTCGCCGCGGGCAAGGACGAGCTCGTTCCCGTCCGCGAGGGAGAAACCGCCCATGCGGATCCGGTGGAAGTCCTCGCCGAGGAAACCAAGCCACCCGCCCGCATGACCGAGTCCACCCTCCTTTCCGCAATGGAAGGGGCTGGCAAGCTGATCGATGACGAAGCCCTCCGCGAGGCCATGGCCGAGCGCGGCCTCGGCACTCCGGCCACCCGCGCGGCCACCATCGAGGGACTCATTTCCCAGAAATACCTCGCCCGCGAAGGCCGCGACCTCTTCGTCTCCGGCAGCGGCATGCGCCTCATCTCCCTCGTCCGCGAGATGGAGATCGAGGGACTCTACTCACCGAAGCTCACCGGCGACTGGGAGTTCAAGCTCCGCCAGATGGAGCAGGGCCTGCTCAAGCGCAGCGACTTCATGAAGGAGATCATCTCCTACACCAACGAGATCTGCGCCAAGGCCCGCCACGCAGCGGATCTGGCGAAGAGCGAGGTCTTCCCCGACCTGCAGGTCCCCTGCCCCATGTGCGGCGCGGCCTCGCTCAAGCAGACCGAGGCCACCTACGAATGCCGCGAGCCGGAGTGCAAGTTCAAGGCGAAGAAACACATCGCCGGCCGCCTCCTCACCGAGGAAGAGGCCATCCAGCTCTTCACCACCAAACACGTCGGGCCCCTCACCGGCTTCCGCTCGAAGTTCAACAAACCCTTCGACGCGGCGCTGGAAATGGACGCCAAGTTCAAGATCAACTTCGTCTTCGAAGGCGACGACCGCGACGGCCCGCCGGAGCTCACCGAAGAACAATTCATCGGTGAGGCGAAGACCGCGGATGGCCAAAGCTACAAGGTCTACGCCACGGACAAGGCCTACCACGTCCCCGAGATCGTCACCAAGAAGGACCCCCACGGCATCCGCATCGGCAAGGCCATCCTCCAGTGCGAGATCCCGACCGAGCAGGTCCTCAAGCTCATCTCCACCGGCAAGACCGACGTCCTCAAGGGCTTCGTCTCGAACCGCACCAAACGCAAGTTCGACGCCCACCTCACCTTCGACCCCAAAGACGGAAAGATCGGCTTCGATTTCCCGCCAAGGCCCGTGAAGAAGGTGGCCGCGAAGAAGGTGGCGAAGGAGGCTTGAGGAGGGTGGGACTACGGCCCACCCATTTGCCCTGCTTCGCCATCAAGGAGAGGCGATCTCCGGATCGCTCTAACCAATGAGTAATCTTGCCATCTTTTAGACGGCTTGCTTCATTCCGGCATGTCTGGAGTTCCTTCCCCTGGTGATGCCAAGCGCTTTCGTATCGCTTTCTCATTTGCCGGAGAGAAACGGGATTTCGTCAAACAGGTTGCGGACCTACTCTCTTCCCGCTTCACCAAGGCGAAGATCCTTTATGACAAATATCACGAGGCCGAGTTCGCAAGAAATGACTTAAGCATCTACCTGCCGAATCTTTACAACCGCGATTCTGATCTCATCGTCGTGGTATTCTGCCCAGACTACGATACGAAAGAATGGACGGGTTTGGAGTGGCTGGCGATTCACGATCTCCTACAACAACGACGTCGCGAGGAAGTTCTGCTCTCTCGGTTCTCTCGCGCTCAAGTCGACGGCTTGTTCCGTGGAGCCGGATTCATCGAACTTGATGACAAAAGTCCAGAGCAAACCGCCAAACTGATTCTCGAACGCCTCGCTCTCAACGAAGGAAAGCCCAAAGAGCACTATACAAAATCCACATCCGCCGCCCCCATACTAAAAACATCCATCCCCCACAATCTCCCTTCTCTTCAACCCTTCTTCGGTCGTGAGGACGAGTTGAAAAAAATCGCCGATGCTCTCGATCCCGATACCCGCACTTATGGTGCGCTCATTGATGGACCAGGCGGGATGGGCAAGACATCCCTCGCCGTTCGCGCCGCTCATAATGTCTCGCCGGATGTATTTAAAAGGATCATCTTCATCTCCCTGAAAA
Source organism: Luteolibacter yonseiensis (assembly GCF_016595465.1). Classification (NCBI taxonomy): domain Bacteria; kingdom Pseudomonadati; phylum Verrucomicrobiota; class Verrucomicrobiia; order Verrucomicrobiales; family Verrucomicrobiaceae; genus Luteolibacter; species Luteolibacter yonseiensis. The sequence goes on from NZ_JAENIK010000008.1 coordinate 49,393, forward strand.
CCCGCGAACTCGACGACGATGGCGTGCGCGACCTCAGCGGATTCATCCTCTCCGGCCTCGTCGAACTTCTCAACGAACTCGCCCGTGAACTCAATCGCGATGAAATCCTCAAACTCCCCGAAGACCAACGCCCGCGACTGCTGCTTGACGCCTTGCGCGGCACGCAAACCCTCCTCGTCCTCGACAACCTTGAAAGCCTGACCAAGAGCGAGCGGGACACTCTTTTCACTTTCGTCAAAAAACTCCCAACCGGCTGCAAGGCGATCCTCACCAGTCGTGGCCGTATCGGCTCCGGTGCGGAGGAACTGATCCTTGAAAAACTCAGCGAGAACGCAGCCCTTGAAACCCTCGCCGAACTCGCCACCCGCAACCCGCTTCTTGCGCAAACCGGCGAAGCCGAGCGTCTCGTCCTCTACCGCGAGACCGCGGGCAAACCTCTCCTCCTCCGCTGGACCGCAGGCCAACTCGGACGCGGCCACTGCCTCACCTTCACCGATGCGTTACATTTCATCCGCTCCTGCCCGGAAGGAAATGACCCGCTCGAATTCATCTTCGGCGATCTCGTCGAGGACTTCGACGACGACGAAACAAAAGCCCTCTGTGCCCTTACCTACTTCACGCTTCCGGTCAAAGTAGAGCACGTCTCCGCTATCGCCGGGCTGCCGGAAACGAAAATCGACCGCGCGCTGCGCAAGCTCACCGTCCGCTCCCTCGCAGTCCCCACCGATGAGCTAAGCACCTTCGCCCTCGTGCCCATGGTCGCGGACTTCCTGCGGAAGAAAAAACCCGAGGCAGTGGCGGAAACCGGCGACCGTTTGGAAAAGCACGCCTATGCGTTAATCGTAGAAAACGGCTCCTATGACCATAACCGCTTTCCCATCCTCGAAGCAGGTTGGCCCATCATTGCCCCCGCCTTGCCTCTCTTCTTCGCTGGCGATAACACGCGCATCCTGACTGTCGGCATTGCACTTCGAAACTTTTTATATTTTCAGAACCGCTGGGATGAATGGTTGGCTATATGCGAAAAAGGCGAAACCAAGGCAATGGCCGGCGGCGATCACGCCAAGGCGGGCTGGTGTGCCTATTTTATAGGCTATGTGCATCATAAGCGTCAACAAACCAATGCCGTGCTCACCTGCGCCGACCGCGCGAACGCGCACTGGGTGCGGGCGAAGGCAGGTGCCCGAGAGTTCGCATTCGCCAAATATTTGCATGGCCTACACTATGACTTGAAACAGGACTACGCTGCCGCCATCACCGCCTACTACGATGCTGTTGAACTGTGGCGTGGTCTGGCACCCAAAAGTGTAGATGTGGCCCTGGGACTAAACGCTCTCGCCGATGCTGAGAAAGACTTCGGCGACCTGGCGGCGGCAGAGGGACATTATCGCGAGGCGCTGTGCGTAGCGTTGGGCGTCGGCGCAGCGCCGAACGTGGCGATCATCACTGGCAATCTGGCAACGTTGCACCTAAGCCGGGAAGATTGGCCGACAGCCGAAACCCTTGCGCGCAAGTCCCTATCTCTATCTGAAACCGTCAACCGCCACGAATTGATCGCGCGCGATAACCGCGTGCTCGCCCACGCCCTCCTTCGACAGGGTAAGGCCGCCGATGCTCTGCCCCACGCCCGGCGTGCGAAGGAAATCTACACCCGCCTTGGATCGCCCGATCTCAGCGCCGCCCAAACCACCCTCGCGGAGTGTGAGGTTAGTTTGGCGGCCGAGTAGTTTTTACAGATCACACAGTCGGAGGCGCAGGTGACGTGCCGCCAGACATAGCGGCTTCTTTCGGTTTCGGATCGTAAGTCGTCGGAATCGTCCTGCGCATCATGTTACCTTCCGACGCTCCTCCGGAGAAAACGCGTATGGTGTTGGCTTACCAAGCTTCGTTGGTGTCTTCCTGTTCAACGGCGAGGGTTCCGAGGTTGTCCGCGACTTTTCTCCAGTTCGCGCGGACACCCGAGTAGGTGGCTCTCAGAGACTCGTTCGCGAATTTCCGCAAGGCCGAAAAGGTGGCTATTGGACAGAGCGCAGCGCCTACACCGCTTTCGATAAACCGGAGCACCAGGCGAATCACCCACGATGATGAACATCCAAGTTGTGGCACGCCAAAGGCATGAATAAAAACCAGAATCTCTGCGGCACTGCGCCTCCGCGCGAACAACTCTTGAACAACTCGCAAAGGGATCGCGAGAAATCCGTGAGTGGCTGAGGTAATTTCATGCCCGGAGACAGTCTGGATGATTGCCCCGTCCTCAATCGCGAGAGACGTGGTCAAAAACCTTCGCGGAATGAATTCCGCGCTCCAGTTTTCAGCCTAGGAATCCCAGTGGGGGATTGCTGCTGTTGGCCGCATAAAAGTTTCCGATGTTCGGCAGGATGAGCGGCAGGCTGGATTGCGGGACGCCGAGCCAGAGCGCTAGTTCGGCGAAGTATTGGTCGCAGCTGGTGGTGGGGATGAGCCGGCCGCGGCCGGTGTCGAGCGGGTTGGTTTCCGGGCCGGTCTCGGGATTGAGGGCGAGGCTGGGGTAGCTGCCGTAGATTTTCCTGCCGACGACGCTGCCACCCATGACGAAGTGGTTTCCGCCCCATGCGTGGTCGGAGCCTTGGTCGTTGCTGGTGAGGGTGCGGCCGAAATCGGAACCGGTGAAGAGCGTGATCTGGTTCTCCACCCCGAGCGCGACAAGCTGGGCCCAGAACGCGTCGATGGCGTCATCGACCTCTTCCAACATCCCGAGCTGGAGCGCGCGCGTGTCGCTGTGGTGGTCCCACCCTCCACGGTTCACGAAGAAGGTCTGGCGCACGGCACCGAGGGCGCTACGGCCCATGATGGCCTTGCACACCTGCCGGAGCTGGCGGCCGAGCGAGGTGTTCGGGAAAATGACATTTCCCGGCAGATCGCCGGAGGTCGCTTCGTGGTAGAGCGCGTAGGCTTCCTGTGCGGTACGGCGCTTCTCCTGATAAGTCTGCTGGAGCAGGTTGCTGTAATTCCTCGCGAGCATCCCATCAACCGCCGCGCTGGCGGCATTGGTGAATCCCTTGTCCACGAGGTAGTTCTCCGCATAGCCTTCGAGCGCCACCGCACCGCCTTCGGGTTCGTTGTTGTTTCCCGGATCGACGGCGTATTCGGCACCGGTGACGCCGCTTTGGAAGACGTTGCTGCCGTCCATCGAGATGTTCATGGAGACGGCCTGGTTCGGATTGATGTCCTTGATGAGGTCCATCATTTTTCCCGCCCAGCCGATGCCGGAGCGGCTGTGGGGCACGCTGGTCTGCCATTGCTCGATCTGGTCGGAGTGGGAATAAAGTCCGAGCGGAAGATGCTTGGACGCGGCGATGACCTGGCCGCGGTTCGCCACCGGTTCGATGAGCGTGCCGACGTTCGCGATGAACGCCGCGTCACCCGCCTCGAACCGTGCCGCGAGCTTCGGCATGGAAGGGTGCACGCCGAAGGTCCGTCCGGGCGTGTTCAGCGGATGGATCTCATGCAGGTGGTCATCATCCTCCTCCGGGTCCTTGCTCAGGGCGAGGTTGCCACGGCTGTCCGCGTATTCCTGATAGGAGTCCGCGTGGGTGGACGAGGGGCCGCTGAAGGGTGCGAGCATGTTGAAGCTGTCATTCCCTCCGCTCAGGAAAAGACAGACGATCGCCCGATACTCCCCGGCGACCGGCGGCGCGGCATTGGCGATGGAACCCGCGAGCCGGAGATTGATGAGCGTGTTCAGCAAGGGAATCGAGCTGACAGCGGCGCAACTGGTGGAACCGAGAAATGAACGGCGTTTCATGAGGCGGAGACGGGTTGGGGAAATGAACTTGAGGAAAACCGGCTTTCGGTTAAGTTTGCGACGTGATCGCTGAGAAAACCGCAACTCCGGTGGAAGCTCTTCAGGAGAGAATCCTGAAGCTGGAACAGGATCTCGCACGTGTGCAGGCGGAATTCCAGGACGTGAAGAATGATCTGGCGGAGGTTCTTCCCGTCATCCGACGAAAAGCTGCTTTTAGAAAAGCGGCAGATGAGGTATTCACTGAATACTCTGATCTTCTCCAACGTCTGGCTGATTAACTTTGGCGACGACCGCGCCGCTTGATATAGCCCGCCGCGCTTTTCAGAGAAATTTTCCACTAGAGCATTCATTTCTGTACAGAGAACTCGGGACTCGAAACAATCAGATAGATGGCGAGCTTCAGCCGGTTTCTCGGCCAGTCCCAACCGCTTCCCGGCCCGATGCGGTTCAGGGCCTCGCGGATGATTTGGAAACTATCGGGAGAAAGAGTGCCGCCAGTCAGAACGAGATCGAGGCGGCGGATGAGGGCATCCGGATCAAGCGGCTCCACATCAGGTTCCGGATCGTCCACGGCCTCCGCAGGGACGTTCAGGAGCATTTCCTGATCGATGTTCAACCTCACGTTCTTCGACGCGCTCGCACCCCACCGGTGCAGGCCGTCCAGGATTCGCCAGAAGTAGTTGGGCGCGGTGGTGCCGGAAGAGGCGTTCACGATCTGCAGTTCCGGCGAAACCAGCCCGGCCTGCGCGAGCAATCCCGGCGGTGAATAGCCGGGCAGATAGAAATTGAAGACACTCGGCGACTTCATGGGCTCCTGCACGTGGTCCAGCGAGAAGGCATCCAGATAATACCAGCCGTCCGGCGAAGACGCGTTGAACGCGCGGGCGACATTCACCGTGCGGAGGAACGGCTCGCGGAGCTTTCCGTAGGTGGGATCGTCCATCCTCGCGGGGTCGCGGGCCTCCGGGTCCATCAGGATGGCCTTCACCGTCCGCCCCATGTCACCCCGTGGCGCGGCATTGAATGCGGCGGTCACCCGTGAAATGTAGGCGGGCGACGGGTTGGAGGTCACCAACCGCTGGATGAGCTGGCGTCCGATGAAGGGTCCGACGTTCGGATGATTGAAAAGATTGTCCATCAGCGCGTCCACATCTGCCGCGGTCGCCTGGCCATCGTCCGCCACCCGCTGCGGAGTGGTGACACCCAGCAGAAGCGTCTTCGGCGCGAGATCATGATGTTCGTCGAAGCCCTTCATCAAGGAGGTGAAGTCACCTTCGTATTCGCCGAAATTGTCATTATCGGTGCCGTTGTTTTTCCTGCCGAAACTCAATCCGGTGAAAACCCGCGCGAGTTCGGTGATGGTGGCGTTGTTATAGGTCGGGACCGGCTGGCCGTTGGTGTCGAGCTGGCGGGACCCGTCGGGATTGAGCATCCACAGGCCGATGCTGAAAAGCTGCATCACCTCGCGGGCATAATTCTCGTCCGGAAACGTGTGGGCCTCGGGATCGGCCTTCTTGTTTCCCATATGGCTCAGATAGATGCCCATGCAGGGGTGCAGGGAGACATCATGCAGGAGATTCCTATAATTGCCGAAACTGTGATCCAGCAGCGTATCATAGAAATCCGCCATGCCCTCGGCCTGCACGCCGATGCGTTCCATGCGGTCCGAGATTACGAATATCTGGCTCAACGCGAAGCCCACGCGCTGCCGCAGGGGATCGGCAAGCTGGGTGGTGGTGGAATCCGGACGGAGTTTCGGCAACCCCATCGCCCGACCCCACCAGGCGTTTTGCTTCCGGTCATTGTAGATCTCGGGATCAATGTCCGTTTCCTCATTGATATATGCCTGCTGCTGTTCCGTCTGCCACCGGACCATCGGCACAAGATGCCCCACGGGTCGCGTGAGCTGTTCGTCGATCCAGCCGCTGATGCCCGTGGCCATGACTTCCTCGACATTTTCCGGGATATGATCCGCGTCGTCCGCCGCATCCTGATCCGGCCCGAACGCCGCCTGGATGAGGAACCTGGCAGCCTCCTTGGCGTAGGGGCCGCCGCCCTCGGGTTGGTTCAGGATGGAGACCGTCGCCGCATTGGCGGATCCCACGGTATAGGCGGCACCGGGATTGACAGTGAGCGTCACGGTTTCGATTGGTTCCGCGTCCAGCGCATCTGGCAGGGGCTTGATTTCAACAAAGGCCTCACGCTGCCCCGCCGCGAAATCCACCGAGGTGCCGGCTATGGATTTCTGATAATCCACATCCCCCACCGCCGTGCCGCCCAAGGTGAAATCCACCTTCAATGGCCTCAAACCATCCGCACGGCGCAGCACGAATACCGCGGGGTCCGGCCAGCGCTCGCTGCAACCGTCGTCATAGACCGAGACACTGACGGTGCTGGTGGCGGAAAGCCCGGCGACGACACGCTCCGCATCCGTCCCGGGATGACGATCCGTGTGTTCGCGGAACGGGTCGAACCCCAGTGCGAATTCCTCCCAATCGCTCACCAAATCCCCATCGGAATCCACATCCGAAATCGCCATGCGGAAAAATCCACTCCCATCCGCCGGCGGCAGTTGGAAATGCATTTCCCCGCCGGTTCCTGCCGCCACGTCGCCCGTCGGGGCAAAGGACGTCAGACTGTCCGAGGCGAGCAGGACATAATGCTTTCCCTTCAATCCTTGCCACGAAACCGTCGGCAGGCCCGCGACCAGGGCCATTTCCATATCCGGATGGGAAGCGGCGGACCTGGGATCAGTGCCCGCACCGCTCTCGGCGGCGTTGCTCCATCCGTCCGCATCGAAATCCCCGGCGGCGGGCAACCCGGAGAACTGGAACAACATTTCCCAGACATCGCTCTGCCCGTTGCTGTTTTCGTCCACCGCTCCGGCGACGGGAGCGGCGGCCAGCAACACGACGACAATCCTGCCAACGATCCCTTTCATCAGGATCGCATCCTGCACAAGAGGCCCGTTCCTCACAAGGATCGTTTTCCCCACCCGCCGCGACCTCGGACCTCAGGTCGTCTTGAGGAACGAGCGCAGCATCCAGATGGTCTTCTCGTGGATCTGGATGCGCTTGATGGCGAGATCCTGCGTCTCGGCGTCGCCGGATTTTTCCGCGAGATCACGCAGCGCCTTCGCGGTGTCCACCAGGATCTCATGAGCGGCGAGGAGGTGCGCCACCAGATCCTTCGCGGGATGGGCCTTCACATCCAGTTCGGTGATGGCGGAGAGCGACGCCAGTGTTTTCAAACCACCCGGTGAAATGACATCCAGCGCGCGCAGCCGCTCGGCGATCTCATCCACGGCGAGAAAAAGCTCCTCATACTGGGTCTGCAAGAAGGTGTGGAGGCTGAAAAAGGCGGGTCCCTGCACATTCCAGTGGGCGAACTGGGTCTGGCCAAGCAAGGCATAGGAATCCGCCAGCAGGTGGGCGAGTTTCGTCTCGGTGGTGTCGGAGGATTTTGCTTTAGGTTTGGTTTTCATATCTAACAGATTTCAGGTTCGATCCGATGGACACGTTCAATCTGCCCGATGAAACGGCCGGTGCAATTGGAAAAACAAAACGCCCGGGGAAAAGCGCTGGGACTTTCCTCGGGCGTGGGAATCCGCACCACCTTACGGGCGGACGAAGTTCGGCTCAGCGGGTCTTGGCGTCGGTTTCGATCCAGCTCCACAGGGTGGCGAGGCCGGATTTCACCAGTTCCTTCGCCTCGGAAAGATCACCGCCGGGAGCGTGCTTGCCGAAGAGGTAATACTTGATCTTCGGCTCGGTGCCGGAGGGTCTCACAGCGAAGGAGCGGCCGTCTTCGAGGTCCACGAAAAGCATCTTTTCCTTCGGGATGAGATCGCCTTCCTGGTCGAAGAGATCCTGCTTGGCGAAATCCCGCACGCGCAGGACGGCGGAGCCATCCACTTCCGTCGGAGGATTCTCCGCATAGGAGTTCGCGAGCGACTGGATCTTCGCCGCGCCATCCGCGCCTTCCATGACGAGGGACTTGCCGATTTCCAGATAGTATCCGTATTCGGTGTAAACATCGTCCATCAGCTCCGTCAGGGTTTTGCCAACGGATTTCGCATAAGCGGCGACTTCCGCGAACATGAGGGTCGCGCCGTTCGCATCCTTGTCGCGGATGGCATCGGATCCGAGATAGCCATAACTTTCCTCACCACCGAAGACGAAGAAGCGGGAGTATTCCAAACGCAGGGCGCGGGTCTGCGCCTCGGTGAGCGAACGGTAGTCGCCCTTCTTGTCGGCGGGGATCGCCTCCTCATACTTGCGCAGCTTGCCGGCGATGTATTTGAAGCCGGTGAGCGTGTCCACGACACCCACGCCGAATCCATCCGCGATGGAGTGCTGGAGCTCCGTGGTGACGAAGGTCTTCACCAGCACGGCGCGGCTGCGGTTCGCATTGGTGAGCACGCCGAGCTCGAAGGAGGTCTTCAAACGATACCACGCCATCAGCGAGCCGATCTGGTTTCCGGTGAGCAGCACCATTTTCCCGGCGGTGTCGCGGACGGCCACACCCATGCGGTCCGCGTCCGGATCGGTGCCGATTACAATCTCCGCGCCGGATTTTTCAGCGAGGTCGATGCCCATCTGCAGCGCCGGGCCGTTTTCCGGATTCGGCGACTCCACGGTGGGGAAGCGCCCGTCCTGGATGTCCTGCTCCGGCACGGTCAGGACCTCGAAGCCGAGGCCGCGGAGCATCGGCACGTTGATGTGGCCGCCGGTGCCGTGGAGGTTGGTGAAAACGATCTTGGTCTGTCCGCCGTCCAGAAGCGATGGCTTGAGCAGCAGGGTCTTCAGACGGCTGATGTAAAGCTCGTCCATCTCCGCTCCGAGGACGGTCACGGTCCCCCGCTCCGATTCGGCGACGGGCTCGTAGCGCTCGCTGGTGATGGCGTTCACCTCGTTGATGATCGCCGTGGCATGCGGATCCACGATCTGCGCGCCATCGTTGAAATAGGCCTTGAAGCCGTTGTCATGGGCGGGGTTGTGGGAAGCGGTCAAAACGACGCCCGCGTCCGCACGCAGTTCTCGCACGGCGAAGGAAAGCTGGGGAGTGGCGCGCGGTCCGTCGAAGAGATAGGCGTCACAGCCGAGGTCGGCACAGGTCTTCGCGCAGAATTCCGCGAAATCCCGCGAGAAGTGGCGCGTGTCATGGGCGAAGACGAGCACGGGCTTCCGCTCAGGACCGGTGAATTGTTTCGCGTAGGCGATCAGGCCGCGGACGGCGCGGCTGACGTTGTAGAAATTCATGGTGGCGGTCCCCACGCAGGGATGCTCCGGACGTCCGTTCGGCCCGCCCGCTCCCTGCTCCGCCTGTGTCACCACCCGCCCGATGGTCCGTCCGCGCAGGCCGCCGGTGCCGAAGGCGAGGGTTTTGAAAAAGCGGTCGTTGAGTTCCGCCCATGCCCCGGAAGACACCAGTTCCCCGATGACCTGCGGAGCGATCTCGCTCGTGGTGCCATCCAACAAAGCCGCGATGTTGTTTTTTGCAGATTCCAGCAGGCTGCCTTCGGCAACCGCATTGATAAGGGTGTCTTGAATGGTGCTCATTTCTGGTCTCATGGTAAGGAAAATCGAGGCGGTGGCAATCCCGCGCATGGTCGTTTTTCCCAACATGCGACAATCCGCGTGATCCATTTCTCCGATTGCGGCGGATGAACCATACGGCATGCCAATTCCGGCTGCTGTCTTGACTTCCCCGCTCCAAAATCGAAAGAAATCCGTATGAAGAAGCTTTTTCTCGCCCTGATGACGGCGCTCAGCCTCGCCAACATCCACGCCGCCACGCTGAAACTGGACGGAAAACTGACTTCCAACATCACCGAGCCGGTCTGCACGTTCAAGCTCAAGGGCAACATCCGCAATGTCGGTTCGTCTTCCGGAACCCTCAAGATGATCCTGATGGCGACGCCGAATCCATTCCCGTCCCCGGGTGTCATCGTCGGAGAATACACCCTCGGCACCCTGCCCAACGGATACCAGATCACGGACTTCACGGTCAAAACCAACGCGAAACTCCCCACCGCCACCGGCAACTACCATCTGACCATCACCATCGCCGAATACACGGGCGCCGGATGGAAAAACATTTTCGCTGAAAAGGCCGGCACCCAGAACATGGTGAACGGAGACATCGCCGGGCAGAAAAAATGGCCGATTCCATCCACCAAGGCGGTTCCGCCGATCGGCAAGCTCCCCAACGGGATGCGCATCCTCCTCGATTCCAAGGCAACCGGCGACATGAACCTGATTCCCACGGCCTTCCAGGAGAAATCCGTCTCCACCGTCAAATCGAAGAACAAGCTGGAAACCGTGCTGAACGGCCGGAAAAAGGCAGGTAAATTCACCATCGCCGCCAAGGACGGAACCTTCAACAAGCAACGCGTCACCTACAGCCAGATCGTGATCGACTACGGCTCGGGATCGAAGTCCACCCTCAGCCTCTACTTCCAAGGCACCTACAACGGCACTTACAAGAACGTCGAGAAGACGTCGGTCGGCTCGATCACCACTTGGGGCACCTTCAAGCTCCAGTGAGCCGGATCCCGGCAGGGGGCTTGTGAAAGGGACGATTCCGGCAGGTTCCGGGATGTCCCAGGTGGTGGCAAGTCTTCCATATTCGGCCTAGCCGTCCGGGAAATCCCGCAGTAGCTTCCGCCGCCTTCATGCATCAACTTCTTAAAAAAGCGGTCGAAAAGCGCTCCGGCCTTCTTACTTCTGAAACGGATGCCGTCCGCCTCATCGACGGTGCCGGAGACGGCCTGCCGGGATTGGTTTTGGAGGCATTCGCCGGGCGCTGGCTCGTCTCCACCACCACCGGCCAGATCGCCCCGCAAGTCCGGGAATGGCTGCGGGACCAGGGAGTTTCCTGTCACTGGAAACGTCTGGACCAGCACCAGAAGGAATCCCCCACCCACCTGTCCGGTCCGGAAACCACCGGACCATTCCTCATGCGGGAAAACGGGGTGGCTTCCGAAATCTCATTCCAGTCCGGCTACTCGCAGGGAATCTTCCTCGACCAACGCGACAACCGGGCCGAAGTCCGCAGGCTGATGGTCCCCGGAATGAAACTGCTCAACACCTTCGCCTATACGGGAGCCTTCTCCGTCGCCGCGGCGATGGCCGGTGCGGAAACGACCACCCTCGACCTCTCCCAACCGTATCTCGACTGGGCGAAACGCAATTTGACCCATAATTCGCTGGATCCCGCCGGGCACCATTTCTGCAAGGGTGACACATTCCACTGGCTCCGCCGCTTCGCGAAACAGGGGCGCACGTTCGACGGCATCGTCCTGGACCCACCGACGTTCTCGCGCGACGAGAAGGGCAAGGTCTTCCGGGTGGAGGAGAACTTCGGAGAACTGGCCGCCCTCGCCGCCGACATCCTCACGCCGGATGGCTGGCTGCTCTGCTCCACGAACTGCAAAAACCTCGGTCTGAATGATTTCCAGAAGCAGCTCCGCAGTTCCATCCGCCGCCCCATGAGCGCCCGGCACTCGGACATGCCGCCCGATTTCACGGACGAACCTTACTTGAAATCCGTGTGGCTCAGATCATGACCTCCGCCGTCCCCAAACCACCTTTGTCGGAAAAGAGCCTGCTCCTGCTGCTGGCGGCGGTCCAGTTCACCCACATCATGGACTTCATGATCATGATGCCGCTGGGTCCGCAGCTCATGCGGGAACTCAAGATAGATCCCCAGCAGTTCGGCGCGTTGATCTCCTCGTTCGCGATCACCTCCGGAATCGTCGGCCTCGCGATGGCTCCCTTCGCCGACCGGTTCGACAGGCGGAAGCTGCTGCTGTTCTGTTATGCGGGGTTCACCCTTGGCACGCTTGCCTGCGGCTTGTGCGACACCGCCGCCAAACTCTTCTGGGCGCGCGCGGTCTGCGGAGCCTTCGGCGGGGTGAGCGGCGCGACCATCATGGCGATCGTTTCGGATGTCGTCCCTCCGGAGCGCCGCGCCCAGGGCATGGGCATCATCATGACGGCATTTTCGGCAGCCGCCGCGCTGGGTGTTCCATTTGGTTTGAAAATCGCACAATGGTGGAAATGGGAGGCCCCCTTCCTGATCGTCGCCGCCGTCGCCACGGTGGTGTGGATCGGGCTCCACCGCATCCTGCCGCCCGTCCGGGGCCACCTCTCGGGAGAAAAGGTGAGATCCGGCAAGGACTTCCTCGACCTCCTGAAGAATGGCAACGCCTGGACCGGCCTCGCACTGATGGTGGCGATGATCTTCGGCCATTTCACCATCATCCCTTATCTTTCCCCCTATCTTGTCGGAAACATCGGACTGCCGGAAAGCAGCCTCTTCCTCGTCTATCTGACGGGTGGCATGGTGACGATTTTCACGGGCCCCTTCATCGGAAAACTCGCCGACCGCCACGGCAGGTTCCTGTTATATGCGTGTCTCATCACGGCCGCATGTGTGGTCATCCGCCTGCTCACCTCCAGCGGCCCCCTGCCCCTGTGGCAGACATTGCTTCTCGCGGCGCTTTTCTTCACCTGCGCCAGCGGGCGCTTCATCCCCGGACAGGCGACGATCTCGATGGCCGTGCCTTCCTCACGGCGGGGTGCCTACATGAGTCTGGTGGCCTGCTCGCGGGACCTCGCCTCCGGCCTGACCGCCGCATTGGGAGGCATGATCATCAGCAAGACTCCAGACGGACGCCTGTTGGATTTCGACAAGCTCGGCTGGATCGCGATCGGGGTGAGCGTTTTCAGCCTTTGGATATTCCGACAGGTAAAGTCCGCGGAATAGTCAATCGGCGCATTGTCACAAAATCGTCACTGACAAGCGGATGATACTGTTATTTCATACCGCCAATGATTTCCCTGACTGATGAGGACGCACGATCCGCAAGCGAGCGGCTCTCCGGCGGATGTGACACCATGGAGCAGTTGTTGAACGGACTGCTCGACTCCAAAGGCCGCGTGGCCGAGGACGTGCACGCCATCCGCAAACTCGGAAAAACCCTGCGCGGCGGGTTCTCATTGTTCCGGCTGAAGGATTCCATCAAGGAAATCCAGGCCATCGGCCGCCTGCTGTCCGGCCCGCGTGATGCGGTGTCACGGCTGAGCACCTGGGGGAAGATCGGGTGGGAGGATGACGCTCCGGCCGGTGCCGCCATTCTCGGCCTGTTGGACCAGCAAACCCATTCCGCCGCCCGCAGGCCGCCGCCGGAAACCATCGCCTGGTGCCAGGAACGCGTCGCGGCAGCGAGGAAAAACCTCCAGGAGCTGCCGGTGGAAGCCCTCGCCGAGCGTCTCGCCAAGGGGGAGAAAAAACTCGGCAAGCAGGCCGGCAAGCGTTGCGGAAAACTCGATCATGATGCCGAGGAGGATTTCCATGACGCCCGGAAGGCCATCAAGGCCTACCTCGGGGCGCTCAAGTTCCTGCCGGAAACCAGCGTCACTCCGGATCCAAAACTGGTGGATCTCGCGGAAATCCTCGGGGATGAGAACGACATCGCCACGCTTTCCGTGTGGCTGGAAGATCACGGATTCACGGCGGATTTCGTCCCGACACTTTGGAAAAAACTGAAGAACGCCCGCAGCAGCCTGAGGAAACAGGCGATCCGCGACGCCGATCTTCTCGCAAACACGCGTGGTGGCTGAATCCCGCCGTGCCGGGTTGCTGGTGAATGTCATATGTGAATCCACCAACTCCGGGCAAACGGCATCATTCTCATCCCGGGCGCGGCGAAATTTCCCGAAATTTCCCAGCACCGGGGTTGCGCCGGGGGCGATTTCCTCTATGGAAAGGGCGTTCCGATTCCATCCGCACCTTACTCCAACCACCTAACGCCATGTCCGCCCGTCTTGATTTCCGCAGCCGCCATTTGGGTCCCGTTGGTTCCGACCGCGAGGAGATGATCCGGGAAACCGGCTATCCTTCGCTGGACGCCCTCATCAATGCCGCCGTGCCGGCGGGAATCCGCATGGATGGCGCTCTCACCCTGCCTCCCGCACGCTCGGAACAAGAGGCGCTGGCATGGCTGAAGTCCATCATGTCGAAAAACCGGGTGATGCGGTCGTTCATCGGCCAGGGTTACTACGGCACCCACACGCCGGGAGTCATCCAGCGGAACATTTTGGAAAATCCCGGCTGGTACACGGCCTATACTCCCTATCAGGCCGAGATCGCCCAAGGCCGCCTGGAGGCTCTGCTCAATTTCCAGACGATGATCACGGATCTCACCGGGCTGGATGTTTCCAACGCTTCTTTGCTGGACGAGGGAACCGCCGCTGCGGAAGCGATGAGCCTGGCCCTCGCAGGCAAGCCGAAGGGCAAAGCCATCTTCGTCTCGGACCGCTGTCATCCGCAAACCATCGACGTGGTGGTGACCCGCGCCGAGCCGCTCGGCATCAAGGTGGTCATCGGTGACTGGCAGACTTTCGAACCCGCCGCCTGCGACGGACTCTTCGCGGTGATCGTGCAGTACCCCGACACCCGGGGCCGCATCGACGACTTCGCGCAATTTTTCGCCACGGCGAAATCCGCGGGCGCGGTGACCATCGTCGCCGCCGACCTGCTGGCTCTCACCGTGTTGAAAGCCCCAGGTGAATTCGGCGCGGACATCTGCGTGGGTTCCTCCCAGCGCTTCGGCGTCCCGATGGGCTTCGGTGGCCCCCACGCGGGATTCATGGCGTGTGTGGACGCGCTGAAACGGAAGATGCCGGGCCGCCTCATCGGCGTGTCCGTCGACTCGCGCGGCAAGCCGGGCTACCGCCTTTCGTTGCAAACCCGCGAGCAGCACATCCGCCGCGACAAGGCGACTTCCAACATCTGCACCGCACAGGTGCTCCTGGCGGTGATGGCGTCGATGTATGCGGTGTATCATGGCCCCGAGGGGCTGCAACACATCGCGAACACCATCCATGCCCGCACCGCCTCGCTCAAGACCACGCTCACCGCGGGGGGGGTGGCTGTCGAGGTGGGTCCGTTTTTCGACACGCTTGCCGCGAAGGTCACCGGCAAGGCGGACGACGTGCTCTCCGCCGCCGCCGCATCGGGCATCAATCTCCGCCGCATCGACGGGGACTATGTGGGCATCTCTCTGGATGAAACGACCACGGATGATGATCTGGCGGTGATCGCCGCCGCGTTCGGCGTGAAAGTGGTTTCACAGGACAACAGCGGCGCCGCATGGCACGGCGGCCACGCGCGGACCACCCCGTTCCTCCAGCAGAAGGTTTTCAACAGCTATCATTCCGAGACGGACATGCTGCGCTACCTGAAACGCCTGGAGTCGAAGGACCTCGCGTTGAACGAGTCGATGATCGCCCTTGGCTCCTGCACGATGAAGCTGAACGCGACCTCCGAGATGATGCCGCTGAGCTGGCCGGAAGTGGCGTCGCTGCATCCGTTCGTCCCCGCCGACCAGAGCCAGGGCTATCGCGAGATGCTCGCGCTGCTGGAAGGATGGCTGGCGGAGGTCACCGGGTTCGCAGGGGTTTCCCTCCAGCCGAACGCCGGCTCCCAAGGTGAGTATGCCGGACTGCTGGCCATCCGCCGCTATCACCTCGCCCGGGGCGACTCCCACCGGAACATCTGTCTCATCCCGGTTTCCGCGCACGGCACGAACCCCGCCTCGGCGGTGATGGTCGGCATGAAGGTCATCGGCGTGAAATGTGACGCGGACGGAAACATCGACGTCGCGGATCTCGCGGCCCGCACGGAGGAACACCGCGAAAACCTCGCCGCGCTGATGGTGACCTACCCGTCCACACACGGCGTCTTCGAAGAAACGATCCGCGACATCTGCAACATCATCCACGAGGCGGGCGGCCAGGTTTACATGGATGGGGCGAACATGAACGCCCAGGTGGGCCTCACCTCGCCCGGCCTGATCGGCGCGGACGTCTGCCATCTCAACCTGCACAAGACCTTCTGCATCCCCCACGGCGGCGGCGGACCGGGTGTCGGCCCCATCGGCGTCGCGAGACAGCTCCTTCCCTATCTCCCCGGACACGCGGAACTGCCGGAAAAGGAAGGCGCGGTGTGTTCCGCCCCCTGGGGAAGCGCATCGATCAACACGATTTCCTGGATGTATGTCGCGATGATGGGACCCGACGGACTGACGGAGGCCACCCAGGTCGCCATCCTCAACGCGAACTACATCGCCAAGCGTCTCGCACCGTTCTTCCCGATCCTCTACACCGGCAACGAAGGCCGTGTGGCGCACGAATGCATCATCGACGTCCGTCCCCTTTCCGATGCCAGCGGCATCACGGTGGAGGATGTGGCGAAGCGTCTCATGGACTACGGCTTCCACGCTCCGACGATGAGCTGGCCTGTCGGCGGCACGCTGATGATCGAGCCGACGGAGTCCGAGTCCAAGTCCGAGCTCGACCGCTTCTGCGACGCGATGATCTCCATCCACGGAGAGATCTCCGCCGTCATCAGCGGCGAACTCGATGCCAATGACAACCCGCTCAAGCACGCGCCGCATCCATGCGAAACAGTGTGTGGCAACGAATGGCCGCACTCATACAGCCGCGAGCAGGCGGCGTTCCCGCTGCCATATCTCCGCAATCACAAGTTCTGGCCGTCGGTGGGCCGCATCGACAACGTGCATGGCGACCGGAACCTCGTCTGCACCTGCGATTCCGTGGAAGCCTACGCGGCGGCGGGCGCCTGACCACACCATCCCATGAGCCAGCCCTCTCCCATCGACTGGACCACCTGGTCCGGTGAAATGCATGCCACGCTCATGTTCATCGTGAGGGACGGGCAGGTCCTGCTCATTGAGAAGAAGCGGGGCTTGGGCGCGGGGAAAATCAACGGCCCCGGCGGGAAGATCGATCCCGGCGAAACCCCTCTCCAGGCGATCATCCGGGAAACCCAGGAGGAGTTGTGCATCACGCCCCACACGCCGAGGAAACTCGGCGAGCTGCGGTTCGCGATGTCGGACTGTCCGGACATCCTTTGCCATGTCTATCGGGCGGATGACTTCACCGGCACACCCACCGAAACGGATGAGGCGGTGCCCGTATGGACGCGGCTGGAGGAAATCCCCTATCAGCGGATGTGGGAGGATGACAGGCACTGGCTGCCTCTTCTGCTCGATGAACAAACCTTCCTGGGGAAATTCGTCTTCGAGGGGGAGCGCATGCTTTGGAAGGAGATCACCACCGGCGTCCGGTGGTGAATGGACAATAAAAAGCCGCCTTCCACCTGAACGGAAGACGGCTGATGGTCCCGATTGGAATCGGGTCTTCGATTTACAGCGCGGCCTTGAGCGACGCGAACCTGGACTTGAGTTTCGCCAGTTCCGCCTCGGCCTTGTCGATCTGATTGCTCAGGGCGAGGAGGGAGGTGAGCTTGGCGTTGAGTCCACCGGACACCACGGCGGCCTTCGGAGCTTTCGCCGCCTTGGAAGCCTTGGCTGGAGCGGCTTTCTTGCCACCCTTGGAACTCACGCCGGCGGCACCGAGCCAGGCCACGACGGTCAGCGGGGAGATGCCGAACTTCTTGGATGCCGTGCTCGCACCGCCACGACCGTTCGCGGCGTTGTATGCCACCACGAAGTCGGTGACTTCCTTCTTCTGGTCGTCGGAATAACGGCTCTTCTTGCCACGGCCGTCGGCGGCGGCCTTCGGAGCCTTCGCCTTTGCTTCCTTCGGTGCTTTCGCAGCCTTGGGAGCTTTCACGGACTTCAGCCAGCTTGCGACGGTGAGCTGGGAAATATTGAATTTCTCAGCAGCCTTGCTCTGGCCGCCGCGGCCGTTTGCCGCATTATAATTCACCGCGAAATCGATGACTTCCTTCTTTTGTTCATCGGTATAGCGAATTCCTTTTGAGGATGCTTTCTTGGTAGTAGTACTCATGACACATGCAAGCTATGACTCAAGCACAATCGATCAAGCGAAATTTTCCTAATATCTTTCCCAATATCATAAGCATCATTCCACTAAATGATGGATCATTCCTTCCCCACATCTGAGATCGCATTCCAGAATCCCGATCTATCATTCATATCCGCGAGCCAGTAGCCCGCTCCATCCATCACCCTGGGCCTGGCGACAACACCGCCGAATCCGACGAACAGATCCACATCGGGACCTGTCTCCATATCCGACATGCCATCCCCCATCATCACCACCCGCTCGGGCAGGAGGGCCGTTTTCCACTCGCGGATGACTTCGTTCTTACCAAGATTCCGCGTGGTGGGATAGGTTTCCCCATAGCCCTTGTAGCTTCCATCATCATTGAAATATACCGGCACCGCCTCCACATGCTCAACCCCGAGCAACTCCGCGAGCGGCCGGATCAACGGCGCGAATCCCCCAGACAGGATGATTGGCAACCAACCATCCGCCTTCAATTCCTGAATCAATTCCGCAGCCCCTGAAACCACTGTTTCCATGTAAAGTTGCGCGATCGACTCACATAAATCACGATCCGGACGGATCATTTCCATGCGTTTGAAAAACACATCCCCGATGGGCACCTCCCCGTTCATCGCCGCATGGGTGAGATCCACCACCCGCTGGAACACCTCGTCTCCCTTCGCACGCGCGAGTTCGTCGATGCCCTCGATGGTGGAAAGCGTCGAATCACAATCGATGAAAAACAGTTTTCCGCGTCGCACGGATGGGGGATGGATCAACACTTCCGTCCCGACATCCACCAGGTCGAACAGTTCGATCACGTCCGTGTTGGCAAGCCTCACGCATCCCTGGCTGGCGGGATGGCCGATCCGATCCTCTCCGTTCGTGCCATGTATATAGATATTCCGCTCCAGTGAATTCGCGTTTTCCGGATCAAGGCCCTCCATCCTCAGGATGCGGGTGAGCACCAGGTCCCCGGCACACACATCTCCCTCGCGCCAGAGGCCGACGGGCACGCGCTGTTTGAAAATGGTGCCAAGAGGCTCGCCATCGCCGATTTTCTCAGAGATCACGAAGCGTCCCGAAGGCGTGCGATAACTCCCTTCCACAAAACCAACCCCCTTGGTGGCGGTGGAAACGGAGAACTGGCGGATGCGTTCATCTCCCTCGATGACACTGAGTGTCTGGTCATCGATGGAAACTTCCAGGCGGCGTGATGGAGTCATGGTGGTGATAGGATCAAGAGTGCGTTGTGCCCTCCCATTCCATGGGAGAGTTTATAGATCGGGCCGGAGGCATCAAGCGGCTCGTGCGGCAGGTTGAAACCGTCCGGAGCATGCAGGCCGGGGAGATTCGGCGGGAGTTTTCCCTCTTCCAGGAAACGTGCGAGGATCACGCTTTCCAACAAACCGCTCGCACCGATGGTATGACCGATGAAGGGTTTGAGAAGGTGAAGATCCGGTGGATCCGCAGGAAACGCGCGGCGGAACGATGCCGGATCCGCCACCGCCTGCACCGATGTGCCGGTGGCGTGCGGACAGATGGCGGAGGGTTTTCCATGGAGTGCCAACGCCTTTTCGAACAGCTCGGGCGTGCGTCCGCCGTCGGCGGGAATGCCGACAGGATCGCGGGCATCGGAGTTGCATCCGTAGTGAAGCAAGCGGGAGAACTTTCCTTCGGCGGGTTCGATCGCCATCGCGGCGGCGCCCTCGGCGGGGATGAAGCCCGCCGATGCCGGGTGGTAGGGATCCAGGGCCATCGCATCCGCCAGCAAACCGGAAGCATGGTAATTATCCAGCAGAAGAGGCACCAATGGCAGGTCCACCGCCACCGCCAGCGCTCTCGGAGCGGCTCCGGACCGGACCATCATCATCGCGATCCCCACCGCGTCCAGACCGGCGGCGCAACCGCTGGCAAGCACATGGTTCGGCCCCGTGATGCCGAACTCGATCGATATCGCGGAGCAGGGTTCGCTGTGGATCGTGTTGCTGGCGGCCATCAGCTTGAACGGCCTGCGGCCCGGCCAGGGCCCCAGCCAGCCCGCCGCATTGCCACGGCTGGTCCCGATGACGAGCGCGGCATCCCGCAGATCATCATCCCTCCAGCCCGCCGCGGAAACGGCTTCGCGCGCGACATGCAGGGCGGCCATGGTGGCTGGACTCCACTTGCGGTTGATCAACAATTTACGTTCCCCGATCCATGCCCCTGGGCGGTGGGCATGGGGGCTGTCATTTCCCAACAACCCACCCAGCTTCCGGAACGGCGTCCGGCGTGCGAGCACCGCCTGATAATGCGACGCCACATCTGAACCAAGGGCTGAAAGGGCGCCGAGGCCCGTGATGGAAAGTGCGGTATGGATGGACACGGGTTAACAAGCGGGAGCATTCCCGCAAACCTAAATTCACATTTGTCAGAGGATGAGCTGGGCACCCAGCTCGACCACACGTCCCGGCGGAAGTTGGAAATATGCGGTGGCGGGGGACGCGTTGCGCGCCATCATCGCGAAGAGTGACAGGCGCAGACGCCCGAAAAGAGTAGCGTTCTTGCCCACGAAGTATGTCTCGCGACCGAGGAAATAGGTGGCTTTTCCCGCGGGAAAACGATGTTCCTCCGGCATCCTGTTCTTGAACGCTTCCGGCACGTCCGGTGTTTCCGCGAAGCCGAAACGCATGGTCACACGTTGCAGGCCATCACCGAAATCCTCGAATTCGAGCGTCTCGTTCTCATTCGCCCGTGGCTGGTCGAGAGTCTCCACATGAAGCAGGATCACCCTTTCGTGGAGGATTTTATTATGTTTGAGATTATGGAGAAGAGCCGTCGGGACCTGCAGTCCCTTGCCACTCATGTAGATGGCGGTTCCGGTGACACGTTGGATTTTTCCATTCTTCAGATCCTTCTGAAGAACATCGATCGGCAGCGCGTCGCGGATGATCCGCGCATAGAGCATCTTCCGTCCCCAGATCCATATCAACATGGCCGACATGACGGCGGCGGCGATCAACAACGGCAGCCAGCCGGATGGGAAGATCTTCAATACATTCGCTCCGAGAAACGCTCCGTCCAGGATGAGGAACAGCCCGGTGAGGATTCCCGCCTTGAGCTTCGACCATCCCCACACCGTCCGTGCCGCGGCGAAGAACAACACCGATGTGATCGTCATCGTGAGCGAGATCGCGATGCCATAGGCACCCGCGAGAGCGGCGGAGGTCTGGAAGGTGATCACCAGAAGGATGCAGGCGGCGGCAAGGATGTGGTTGACGGCCGGCACATAGACCTGCCCCACGGAATGTTCCGAGGTATATAAAACCCGCATCCGGCACATGCAACCGAGCTGCACCGCCTGGGTGGTGAGCGAGAAAGCGCCTGAGATGAGCGCCTGGCTCGCGATGATCGCGGCGGCGGTGGCGAGGATCGTCAGCGGGAGCTGCAGGAAGCCGGGAGCCAGCAGGAAAAACGGATTACGGATGGCGGACGGGTCCGAGGTCAGAAGCGCGGCCTGCCCCAGATAGTTGATCACCAAGGCCGGAAGCACCACCACGAACCAACCGATGCGGATCGGCGTGGTGCCGAAATGCCCCAGATCCGCGTAGAGCGCCTCGCCACCCGTCACCGCGAGAAACACCGCGGCCAGCAGCGGGAACGCGTGCTTCCATTCCCGGACAAGGAAGGACAGCCCCTCCCATGGTCCCAGTGATCTGATGACTTCCGGATGCATCAGGATCTGCCTGCCACCAAGAAGTGCCAGCGACAGGAACCATATCAACACCACCGGCCCGAACAGCTTGCCCACCTGCCCCGTACCGAAGCGTTGGATGGAAAACAAACCGATGAGGATCACCACCGACGCAGGCACCGTCCAGTGGGCGACAGCCGGACTGCTGACCGCGAGCCCCTCCACCGCGCTGAGCACCGAGATCGCCGGAGTCAGCATGCCGTCGGCATAGATCAGGGCGGCACCCGCCAGACCGAACAGCAGGATTTTCCGGGAATCCACATTTCCAAGCTTCTTGGAAGTGCTGCGGATCAATGTGGACAGCGCCAGGATTCCTCCCTCGCCCCGGTTGTCCAGTTTCAGGATGATGAAAAGATATTTCACGGACACCACCAGCAGCAGCGCCCATACGATCAGCGATGCGGCTCCCGCGAGATTCTGCGGATTGATCGGTGCGCCATGTCCGCTCTCCAGGGAGAAACACTCTCGGAACGAATACAAGGGACTGGTGCCGATGTCACCGAAAACAATGCCCAGCGCAGCAAGGGTGGTAGCTGCCAACGAATGCGAATGGCCGTGATGGCCGGGGGTTGATTCATTCATCGTAGCAAGCGGATCGCCTGCGCGGGCTTCAAATCATTTCCCAACCCCGCTGGCTAGTGAAATATACATTCATTCACACCCCTTTTCAGAGGGTGATCTGGGCGCCGAGCTCCACCACGCGCCCCGGAGGAAGCTGGAAATAAGCCGTCGCGGGGGAGGCGTTGCGGGCGAGCACTCCGAAGATCGACAGGCGCAGGCGGTCCATGAATGTCGCATGTTTTCCCATGCCATAACTCTCCCGGCCGAGGAAATAGGTCGCCTTGGACACCTGCAGTTTGGCATCGCCCTTCAGCCGTTTCTTCAATGCCGCCGGAACATCCGGTGTTTCGGTGAACCCGAAACGGATGGTGACGTTCTGCAGGCCGTCACCGAGGTCCTCGTATTCGAGCAGATCTTCTTCGGAAGCCGTCGGCTGGTCGGTGGTCATCACGTGCAGGAGGATCACCCGTTCGTGCAGGACCTGGTTGTGCTTCAGGTTATGCAGCAGCGCGTTCGGCACCTGGGTGCCTTTTCCACTCATATAGATCGCGGTGCCGGAGACGCGGTGGATCCTGCCTTTCTTCAACTCCCTGAGCAGATCCGCGATCGGCAGCGAAGCCGCGACGATGCGTTCATACAACCGCTTCCGACCCCACAGCCACGTGAGCATGGTGCACATCACCAGGCCGCCGATGGTGAGCGGCAGCCAGCCCGTCGGCAGGAGTTTCAAGGTGTTCGCGGCGAGGAAGGCGGCCTCGAATGTCAGGAACAGACTGGTGACCAGACCGGCCTTGAGACCGGACCAACCCCAAACCGCGCGTGCGGCGGAGAAGAACAACACGGTGGTGATCGTCATCGTCACCGAGATCGCGATGCCATAAGCTCCGGCCAGCGCGGCGGATGTCTTGAAGGTGATCACCAGCAGCACGCAGGCGACCGCCAGCAGGTGGTTCACCGCAGGCACATATACCTGCCCCATCGAATGCTCCGAGGTGTAGAGGATCTGCGTCCGGGGCATGCAGCCCAGTTGCACCGCCTGGGCGGTCATCGAGAAGGCTCCCGAGATCAGTGCCTGGCTGGCGATGATCGCCGCGCAGGTGGCGAGGATCGTCAGCGGCAGTTGCAACATGGAAGGGGCGAGCAGGAAGAAAGGACTGCGGATCGCCAGGGGGTCCGCCGTCAGCAGCGCGGCCTGCCCGAGGTAGTTCAATACCAGCGCCGGGAACACCACCGTGAACCATGCGACCCGGATCGGTTTCGTCCCGAAGTGGCCGATGTCCGCATAAAGAGATTCTCCTCCGGTCACCGCGAGAAACACCGCGGAAAGCAACGGAAACGCATGTTTCCACTCGCGGCAAAGGAACGAAATCCCCTCCCACGGGCTGATCGCCCACAACACCTGCGGGTGAGCCCACAGAGCGCGGATTCCCAGCGCGGCCAATGTGACGAACCAGAGCAGGATCACCGGGCCGAACAATCTTCCGACCAGTCCGGTGCCGAAGCGCTGGATGTAGAACAGCGCGACCAGCAGCACCACCGACAGCGGCACCGCCCAGTGGGCGATCACCGGCGCGCTCACCGCCAGACCTTCCACGGCGCTGAGCACGGAAATCGCCGGCGTCAGCATGCCGTCCGCATAAATCAATGAAGCTCCCGCCAGACCGAACAACAGGATCTTTTTGGGGTCCCTTCCCCCGAGACATCTCAAGGCTCCGCGGATCAGGGTAGAAAGAGCCAGAACACCGCCCTCCCCCTTGTTGTCCAGTTTCAGGATGATCAGCAGGTATTTCACCGTGACCACCATGATCAGCGACCAGACGATCAGCGAGGCGGCACCCACCAGGTTGCCCGCCGTGGGAGTGGCTCCGTGAGACCCGGAAAAACACTCGCGGAACGCATAAAGCGGACTTGTTCCGATATCTCCGAAAACAATGCCCAGGGCGGCCAGTGTGGTTGCCGCAAGGCGAGGTCTATGGCCGGCGTGGCCTCCGTGTGTGTCGCTCATCGTCGCGGGCGGGTCGCTCGCAGGCGCTAAAAAACATTTCAGCCCGCCGCTGGCCAGCGAATTCACGAGGCGGGAAAATCCCGATCATCAGGCTTGGCGCGCGCGCCGCGCTCCCCCACGCTGCCGCGTCTGACGAATGAGCACTGTTCTGGAAACCATCGACGGCGGCACGCGCTATCTCGAAAAACGCGGCATCGAGGACGCCCGGCGCAACATGCAGATGCTCGTCGCCCACCAGCTCGACTGCACGCGGATGCAGTTGTACACCCAGTTCGACCGCCCCATCGACGAATCGGACCTCGCCCCGCTGCGGGTGAACCTCAAGAAACGTGGGGAAGGCATCCCTCTCCAGCATCTGCTCGGAAAAGTCTGGTTCCACAAACTGGAGTTCAAGACCGACGCCCGCGCGCTGATCCCCCGGCCCGAGACGGAGGAGCTCGCCGAGTTCATCTTGCAATGGGATCTTTCCGTTGATTCCCAAGTGCTTGACATGGGCTGCGGCTCCGGTGTGCTGGGCCTCACGCTGGCCTCCGAACGACCCGGCTGGCAGGTCACCCTCGCCGACATTTCCCCGGACGCGCTCGCCCTCGCCCGGGAAAACGCCGCCGCACAGGAGATCCCGAACGCCCGCTTCCTGCAAAGCGACCTCTTCAGCGCCGTTGATTCGTCATTCGACGGCATCGTCGCCAACCTCCCCTACGTCCCCGACTCCGAACGCGCCACCATCTCCCGGGAAGTCCGGCACGATCCCGAACTCGCGCTTTTTTCCGGCCACGACGGACTGGACCTGATCCGGCGGTTCATTCCGGACGCGTTCCACCGGCTCAACCCCGGCGGCTGGCTGGCCTTGGAAATCGGCCACGATCAGGCTTCACAAGTCGCTGGAATTCTCGATGCTTGCGGCTTCACCGACATCGAAGTCAAAACCGACCTTTCCGGCATCGCCCGCTTTCCGTTCGCGCGGAGAAGCCGGGAGCCGGCGATCGGGAGTTGAGAGGAAGATGACTTTTCCTACCAATTTCCCACAAGCGCCGCTCCATTCCATTTTCTTCACTCAACTCCCAACCACCAACTCTCAACTTTCCCATCCATGGACAAACTCGTAGTTCACGGCGGCTCCACCCTGCGGGGGGCCATCAACATTTCCGGTTCCAAAAACGCCTCGCTGCCGATTCTCGCCGCCGCCATCCTCACGGGTGAGGACTGCATCATCCGCCGCGTGCCGGATGTTTCGGACACGAACTACATGATCCAGATCCTCAGCGCGCTCGGCGCGGATGTGGAACGCTCCTCCGGCACCGTCCGCATCTCCTGTGCCGACATCATCGACGAAGCCCCCTACGAGCTCGTCCGCCGCATGCGGGCCTCGATCTGTGTCATGGGCCCGCTGCTCGCCCGGAACGGCCGCTGCGTCGTTTCCCTTCCCGGCGGCTGCGTGATCGGCGACCGTCCGGTGGACCTGCATTTGCGCGGATTGGAAGCGCTGGGCGCGAAAATCGAATTCGAGGGCGGCAACATCACCCTCACCGCGCCGGATGGCCTCAAGGGGGCGGAAATCGACCTGCGCGGCACCCACGGCCCCACCGTCCTCGGCACGGACAACGTGATGATGGCGGCGACCCTCGCCGAGGGCATCACCGTGATCGAGTCCGCCGCCGCCGAACCGGAGGTGCTCGATCTCGCGAATTTCCTCAACGCCATGGGTGCGAAGATCACCGGGGCCGGCACCCGCCGCATCGTCATCGAGGGGGTGAAGGAACTTCGCGGCGTCGAGCACACCGTCATTCCGGACCGCATCGAGGCCGGGACCTTCATGGCCGCCGCCGCCATCGCCGGAGAAGGGGTCACCCTCCGCCGCGTCTGCCGCGAGCACATGAAGGCCATCACCGCCGCCATCGAGGAATCCGGCCACCGTGTGGAGTTCAACGAAGCGGGCGATTCCTGCACCATCCATCGCGGCGAAATCCTGCAGGGCGTGGAGATCTCGACCGCGCCTTACCCGGGTTATCCCACCGACATGCAGGCGCAGATGACCGCGCTGCTCGCGACGACGCCGGGTCTCAGCGTGATCAAGGACACCATTTTCCCGCAACGCTTCATGCACTGCGCCGAGCTCAAGCGCATGGGCGCGGACATCAAGGTGGATAACGGCACCGCCGTCGTGCGCGGCGTGGAAAGGCTCTCCGCCGCGCCTGTCATGGCCAGCGACCTCCGTGCTTCCGCCGCACTCGTGCTCGCCGCACTGACCGCGAAAGGTTCCACCGAAATTTCCCGCCTCTACCACATCGACCGTGGCTACGAGCACATCGACGAGAAGCTCCTCATGCTCGGAGCGAACGTGCAGCGGGTGAAGGACCGGTGAAAGAGAGTCCAACCTGTATTCGCATTGCTCTGGATTTCGTCAGAGGTCCGCCTGAGGCAGGTCCCGCAGAGGATCGGGAATCTCTGGCTCAAAGAAATACAAATCCAGGTCGTCGACGGCACTTCCGGCACGGACATTCCTCCGACAATCGGAATGCCCGGAGACAGCGGTGAGAATTTGCCACATTGCCACACAGGAGGCTCTTCTGAGAAAATCCGTGAGTTCACCATCATTTCGGACAAACCTGTATTCTTTCGAATCCAGTCCGAAGGGTATTTGGAACAATGGCTTCAGATCAAAGAGGAATCGCCTCACCAGAACATCGTGAGGCTATAGAAAAAACAAGTCATTTCCCCCATCTCACGCTGTCCGGCCTCCAGAAGAAAGTCTCCCGCCCCGTCCGACGTATCCATTGCCACATGCTCCGCCTGAAGACATTCATCCTCCTCGCCGCCACCTCTCTCGCCGCGCAGGGGAAAAATCCGATTTTTGCCGCCGCGGATCCTCATGCGGCGGTCATCGACGGCACGCCATGGATCTTCCCGACCCACACGGAAAAAGGGAAAAACTTCTTCGCCTTCAAGTTCACTCCCCAGAAAACCTGGGAAAAGGTCGGACCGCTTCTTGATCTGAAGGACGTTTCATGGCTGAAGAACGAACGCTACCGCGGGCTCGGCCCGTGGGCGCCGTGCATCGCGATCAAGGGCGGAAAATACTATTTCTACTACTCCGTCGGCCCGCAGAGCGAAGGCCGTCCGTCGCGCATCGGTGTCGCGGTCGGAGACTCCCCGGCAGGGCCCTTCAAGGATTCCGGCAAGGCGCTTCTCACCGGCGGAAACGGCTTCGAGGCCATCGACCCGATGGTGTTCGAGGACCCGGCCAGCAAGAAATTCTACTTCTACGCGGGCGGCAGCGCCGGCGCGAAGCTCCGGGTCTTCGAGATGGCGGACGACATGGTGAGCTTCCGCAAGGAGATCGAGGTCAAGACGCCGGAAAATTTCACGGAAGGGGCGTTCATGCACTACGAGGGGAAATTCTACCATCTCACCTACAGCCACGGCGGTTGGCAGGACGCCAGCTACTCGGTGCACCATGCGACTTCCGAATCCCCCACCGGGCCGTGGAAATACCGTGGTGTCATCTTGAAAAGCGACGCCACCCACAAGGGGCCCGGCCACCACTCGATCATCCAGTACCCGGACAAGAAGAGCTACCAGATCATCTACCACCGTTGGGACAACCGCGAGGGAGACGGCCCCTACTCCGGCTCACGGGTGGTCGCCATCGACAGGCTTTTCCACACGACGAGCGGCGACATCAAGACCGTCATCATGACGGATTGAGACTTTTCCTTGCGCGGCAACCCATCAGCCTCTCCGTTATCCTTGATCATGATCCTGTTGAAGAAAACACCCATCCGCCTGCTGGCACTCCCGCTTCTCGTCACGGGAGCCTTCGCCCAAGGCGGAAAAGGCGGTGCTTCGAACGCTCCGCTTGTCGCGGAAACCTACACCGTCAGGAAAGCGCCTTTCACCCAGACCCTCTCCACCGTCGGCACCCTGCGGGCGAACGAATCCGTCTCCCTCGTTTCGGAACTTTCCCGCCGCCTCGTGAAAATCCACGTGCAGGAAGGCAGCGCCGTCGCCGCCGGGGATCTCTTGTTCAAGCTCGACGACAGCGACCTCCAGGCGGAACTCGGTGAAATCCAGGCCCGCATCTTTCTCGCCAACACCAACAAGAAACGCGTGGATAACCTCCTGCCGAGCAAGGCCATCAGCCAGCAGGAATACGACAGTTCGACCGCCGAGCTGGCCATTCTGGAAGCCCAGCGCAACACCCAGCAGGCGCAGATCGCCAAGACCGAGATCCGCGCGCCCTTCGCCGGGCGCGTCGGCGTGCGGCAGGTCAGCGAGGGGGCCTTCGTCTCCCCCACCACGCCGCTCATCACGCTGCAGGACGTCTCCCGCATCAAGGTGGATTTCCCGCTGCCCGAGCGCTACTCCGGCGAGGTGAAGAGCGGGCAGAAATTCACCTTCACCGTCGCCGGAAACGGCACGAAATTCGAAGGAGAGATCACCGTGCTCGAGCCCGCCATCGAGGCGGCCACCCGCAGCCTGCTCGTCCGCGGCATCTGCAGCCAGCCGAAGGGACTGCTCCCCGGCGGATTCGCCGAGGTCACGCTCTCCCTCGACCAACTGGCGCACGGCTTCATGGTCCCGAGCCAGGCGATCGTCCCTTCCGCGAGAGGCCAGGGCATCTATCTGGTGGAGAATGGCAAGGCCAAGCTCCAGTCCATCGAGATCGGCCTCCGCACCGATGACCAGGTCCAGATCCTGCAAGGCGTGAAAGAAGGCGACACCGTGGTCACCACGAACCTCCTCCGCATCCGCCCCGGTCTGGAAGTCACCGCAGCGACCGCGCCATGAGTCTGTCAGACACCAGCATCCGGCGGCCGGTCCTGGCGATCGTGATGTCGCTCATCATCGTTCTCTTCGGCGCGACGGGTTTCTATTTCCTCGGCGTCCGCGAGTATCCGGCGGTGGATCCTCCCATCGTCACGGTCCAGACGACCTACCCGGGTGCGAACCCGGATGTCGTGGCGTCACAGATCACCGAACCGCTGGAACAGGTCATCAACGGCATCGCCGGCATCCGCACGCTTTCGTCCGAGTCGCGGCAGGAGCGCAGCACCATCACTGTGGAGTTCACGCTGGATTCGGACCTGGACACCGCCGCCAACGACGTGCGCGACCGTGTCTCGCGCGCAGCCAGAAACCTCCCGGTGGATTCGAACCCACCCGTCGTGGAAAAAGCCGACGCCGACTCCTCGCCGATTCTCTTCCTCTCCATGGTCAGCGACAAGCGCGGCATCCTGGAGGTGAGCGACATCGCGGACCGCGTCGTCCGCGAGCGCATGGAAACCATCCCCGGTGTCTCGTCCGTCCGGATTTTCGGCGAAAAACGCTACGCGATGCGCCTGTGGATGGACCCGGTGAAACTCGCCGTCCACCGGTTGACTCCCGCCGACGTGCAGGCCGCTCTCGACACCCAGAACGTGGACCTTCCCAGCGGCCGCCTGGAAGGCTCCAGCAACGAACTCTCGCTCCGCACGCTCGGCCGCCTGTCCACTCCCCAGGAGTTCGAAAACCTCATCATCAAGCAGGAGAACGGCCGCCAGATCCTCTTCGGCGACATCGGCTACGCGGAACTCGGCCCGGAAAACCTGCGCACCGGCTTCAAGAACGGCCAGCTCTACCGCATCGGCGTGGCCATCATCCCCCAGCCGAACACCAACGCCATCGCCATCGCCGATGAATTCAACAAACGTCTGGAACAGGTCCGCAAGGAAGTCCCGCCGGACATCACCGTGGAGGTCGGCTATGACTTCACCCGCTTCGTCCGCCGCTCCGTGGCCGAGGTGGAGGAAACTCTGGTCATCGCCTTCGTGCTGGTGGCGCTGATCATCTTCCTTTTCCTGCGGGACTGGCGCTCGACGATCATTCCCGTCATCGCCATTCCGGTGAGCATCATCGCCGCCTTCTTCATCATGTATCTGGCGGGCTTCTCCATCAACGTGCTCACGCTCGTCGCCATCGTGCTCGCCATCGGCCTCGTCTGCGATGACGCCATCGTGGTGCTGGAGAACATCTACACGAAGATCGAGGAAGGCATGACGCCCATGGAAGCGGCACTCACCGGCTCGAAGGAAATCTATTTCGCCGTCATCTCCACCACGTTCTCGCTCGCCGCCGTTTTCCTGCCGCTCATCTTCCTTTCGGGACTGACAGGCCGGTTGTTCCGCGAGTTCGGGATCACCCTCGCAGGCAGCGTGCTCGTCTCCGCGTTTGTCGCGCTCACCCTTTCCCCGATGATGTGCCGCTTCCTGTTGAAAAAACACGGCGACACCCCGAACTGGTTCTACCGCACGACGGAGCCGTTCTTCAGAGGGCTCACCAGCGGCTACCGGGGCATGCTCGGGCCGTTCCTGCGCTGGCGGTGGCTGGCATTTCCGATCCTGCTGGCCAGCGGTGGCATGATCGCCTGGCTCGTCGGTGTGATCCCCCAGGAGCTAGCGCCGTTGGAAGACCGTGAGAACATCCGGGTGAACGTCACCGCTCCCGAGGGCGCCGGTTTCGAATACACCGAGAGCTGGATGGACAAGATCGCCGCGTATGTGGATGAGAACATCCCCGAGACCTACCGATCCTTCACCATCCTCGGCGGCGGTGGCGGCGGCTCGGAGGCGAACTCCGGCGCACAGAACATCTATCTCAAGGCACCGGAGGAACGTGGCCGCACGCAGGACCAGATCGCCGAGCAGCTCACCCGCGAACTGCAGGATTTCACCGGCGTGCGATCCTTCGCGTCACAACCACCGACCATCGGCGACCGCCGGGCCGGACAACCGCTCGCCTATGTGATCCAGGCGCCGAACTTCGAGTCGCTGGTGAAGGTGCTGCCCGAGTTTCTCGCGGAAGCGAACAAGAGCCCCCTGCTCCGCCAGATCGATGCCAACCTGAAGGTGAACCGCCCGGAAGGCGTCATCTCCATCGACCGCAAGAAGGCCGCCGAGCTTGGCATCTCCGTGGAGGAGATCGGCAAGACCGTCGAGTTCGCCTACTCGGGACGGCGCTTCGGCTACTTCCTGAAAAACGGCAAACAATACCAGGTCATCGCCCAGATGCAGCGGCAGGACCGAAACGACCCGGGGGATTTGAAAAAACTTTTCGTCAGGACGGCCAAGGGCGAAATGGTTTCCTTGGACAACCTCGTCAGCTTCTCCGAGTCCGCCAGCCCGGCCGCCATCTTCCGTTTCAACCGCGCGGTCTCGGCCACCATCCAGGGTACTCCCGCGCCGGGACACACCCTCGGCGACGGCATCAAGGAGCTGGATAAGGTGGCGGAAAAGGTTCTTCCGGAGAATTTCCGCACCTCGCTGGCCGGACAATCGCGGGATTTCGCCGAAAGCTCCTCGTCTCTGTTGTTCGCTTTCGTTCTCGCGCTGCTCATCATCTATCTGGTGCTCGCCGCGCAGTTCGAAAGCTTCCGTGATCCGTTCATCATCATCCTGACGGTTCCGCTCTCGGTCGCGGGCGCGCTGCTCTCGCTGCACCTCACGGATCAGACGCTGAATGTGTTCAGCCAGATCGGCATCATCATGCTCATCGGCATCGTCACGAAGAACGGCATCCTCATCGTCGAGTTCGCCAACCAGCGGAAGGAGGCGGGTCTGTCGAAAACGGAGGCCGCGCTGGAAGCCGCCATCTCACGCTTCCGCCCGATCCTGATGACCAGCCTCGCGACGATCTTCGGCATCCTGCCGATCGCGCTTTCATTGGGAGCTTCCGGCGGATCACGCCAGTCGCTCGGGATCGCGGTTGTCGGAGGATTGATTTTCTCCGGCTTCCTGACGCTATTCGTGGTGCCCGCGGTTTATGCGATTTTCTCACGGGCGGCGGTGAAACATGAATGATGCGGCATCAGATTCCATGGCCTCTCACCACGACGGCACCATGACGGTGCAGCGTCTCGGACACCGCCTGTTCACGGAAATAGGGAAGCATTTCGATGCGACCGTTCAACACCGGAGCATTTGCCACGAGGCGTGAACCGGCGGCCACCGCGGCTTCAATCAGGGACTCGGATGCTCCCGGTGCCCGGATCACTCCATACCTTTCAATCGCCATCCTGTCACACAGCCGGGCCTCCGCTTCCCGTGTGAACGCCCTTTTCCAACCTGAAAGCGGATAGTCTTCCGGCACCGACAAATCCACCTCCGCACCGGACGCCACCGCCGCCAGCAGAACTCTTCCCAAGGAAGTCATGTCCATTTCCGCCGACGCACGCACAAGCACGCGTCCGAACGGCCGGTAGCGGAAGACATTCGCCTCGCATGACAATCCGGACGGATCGTGGTCTTTCAAAAACTCCGCCGCCAGCCAATGGGCATCGCTCTCGGCAGCCGCAGCCAGTTCCCCGGCATCCGCTC
The DNA here is from genome assembly GCF_016595465.1 of Luteolibacter yonseiensis. NCBI lineage: Bacteria > Pseudomonadati > Verrucomicrobiota > Verrucomicrobiia > Verrucomicrobiales > Verrucomicrobiaceae > Luteolibacter > Luteolibacter yonseiensis. Next base: position 81,674 of record NZ_JAENIK010000008.1, read on the forward strand.
CGGCTTCGACAAAACACTCCCTCAATTCACGGATGGATTCGCTTGCGGCGAGACGCCGCGTTGGCAGCCCCTGGTTTCTCCATGTTCCGAACTGCGCGGCATAGTTCGGTCCGCCCGCTTTGGCACCCGGTCCGAAGCACGAACGCTTCCAACCGCCGAATGGCTGGCGTTGGACGATGGCCCCGGTGATCGGCCGGTTGATGTAGGCATTCCCCACCTCCACCCGCTCCTTCCATCTCTCCACTTCCGCCGGATCCAGCGAATGGATGCCGCCTGTCAGCGCGAAGTCCGAATCGTTCTGGATGCGGATGGCGTCGTTCAAATCATCCGCTCTTACCAGGCCAAGTACGGGACCAAAACACTCGGTGCGGCGGAACCAGCTTTCCGGAGTGACACCGAGCTTGATCCCCGGCGACCACAGGCAGGGGTTTCCATCCACCATGCGTGGTTCCAGCAACCATTCCTCCCCTTCGTCCAAGGTGGTGAGAGCCTTGAGCAGCTCCGCTCCCGGCTCGCGGATGACGGGAGTGACGATGCTTCCGAAATGCCCGGTTCCCCCCACCCGCAACGACTCCGCCGCATCCTTCAACTGGCGGAGGAACGCCGGATCGTCGTAGATCTCCGCTTCGAGAATGGCGAGGGAGGCGGCGGAGCACTTCTGGCCCGCATGGCCGAACGCGCTTTTCACCAGATCCTTGATCGCGAGATCCGAATCCGCGGCGGCGGTGACGATGAGCGCGTTTTTCCCGGAGGTTTCCGCGAACAAACGCAGCCCGGGCTTCCAGCCTAGGAACATCCGCGCCGTTTCATAGGCACCGGTCAGGACCACCGCGCCGATCCGGGGATCCGTCACCAGAGCGCGGCCCGTTTCATCATCCGGGCAGGGAACGAATTGCAGGACCTCGCGGGGGATTCCGGCGTCCCACAGGGCGTTCACCATGACCCATGCGGTGAGCACCGTTTCCGGTGCGGGCTTGAGGATGACGGTGTTCCCCGCGACCAATGCCGCCAGGACCCCGCCACAGGGAATGGCGAAGGGGAAATTCCACGGCGGGGTGATGAGGACCGTTCCCAATGGTTCGAACGAGGAACCATCGAACCATTCCTCCGAAAAACTACGGGCATAGTAGTCGGCGAAATCGATGGCCTCGCTGAACTCGGCGTCCGCCTCCATCACGGATTTCCCAGCATCCGCCACCATCGCGGCGATCGCCTCTCCACGGCGGCTGGCGAGCACGGCGGCCGCCTTTGCCAGCAATCCCGCACGCGCTTCAAATCCCGATTGCCGCCACGAACTCCGCGCCGCAACCGCCGTCGCCAATGCGAGTTCGATCTGCTCCCGGCTGGCCAGGGCGTGCTCGTAGATCTTCACATCCGGTTGTGAGGGATCGCTGGCCGGGACACGCGCCGCGCCCTCAACGAATCCGCCCGCGATTTGGAGCGGGACAAACGGGGCATCGACCCCGGGCCGGCCGAAGCCGGCGCTCCTCACGTGTGATTGGATCCACGAGACGTTATGGGGAAGCGACCAGTCGGTATCCGGCTCGTTGTGGAATGGCAGGTCCAACGGACGGACCGGACGGATTTCCGTATTTCGGTCCTGCACCCGGCGGGGACCCGAGGAAGTTGACCGGATGCCATCGCAGGCGGTGAGAAACCGGGACTTCTGGTTTTCCCACCCGCCATCTCCGAACTCCATGCCAAACAGATCGTGGAGAAAATTTTCCGGTGACGTGTTCTCATCAAGCCGCCGGACCAGATAGGCGATGGCGCTATGGAAATCCTCGCGTTTCACCACAGGTGCGTAAAGCAGGAGACCATCCGCCGCATCCCTCACCACGCGGGCCTGGTGGTTCGCCATGCCCTCCAACATCTCAAACTCCACCCGCGCCTCCACTCCCTCGCGCTTGCGCAGGAGCAGGCCATAGGCGATATCGAAAAGGTTGTGGCTCGCCACCCCGAGACGCACGACACGGGCGTTTTCCGGGCGGCAGCCTTCGTGGAGCATGCGCTTGAAATTCGCATCCACCTCCGCCTTCGTCCCATACGGTGCGAGCGGCCAGTCGTGGATCTCCGCATCCACCTTCTCCATCGCGAGATTCGCACCTTTCACGATGCGGATCTTGATGCCCGCGCCACCGGAATCCACCCGGCGGCGGGCCCACCCGTTCAGCTCGCGCTGCACCGGCCATGCGTCCGGCAGGTAGGCCTGGAGCACGATTCCGGCTTCGTGGTTTTTGAACTCTTCCTCATCCAGCACCTCGCGGAAAGCGTCGCAGGTCAGCCGCAGGTCGCGGTATTCCTCCATGTCGAGGTTCACGAACTTCGGCTTGGGGTTGGCCATCGCCGCACGGTAGAGCAGGCGCAGGCGGTGTTTGATTTCCGCAAGGGTCTCCTGCCAGGCGACGAGATGGATCTGGCTGAAGATCGCGGAGATTTTCACCGAGATATAGTCGATGTCCGGCTCGCCGAGCCGTGCGAGGTTCGCGGCAAGGCGTCTGCCGGCCTCTTCCTCGCCCAGCACCGCTTCCCCGAGCTGGTTGAGGTTCATCCGCATCCCGGCCTTGCGACGTGCGGCCAGATGCTTGCGGAGCTTGTCTTCTTCCGCAGGCAGGATCACGGCGGCGCTCTCGCTCCGCATCTTCCCGGCGACAAGCGGCATGACGACCTCCGGCACCACTACTGACGCGATCGCTCCCATCCGCATGGCGATGCGTGCGGCGAGCGGCAGGTAGGCGGGCTCGCCGTATTCCTCGATCAGGTCACGGAACCGCTTCGCCTCGCGCGATGCCGTCGGCGCACGGAACACCTGGTCCGCCATGGCGAAGGTGAAGGCCTTGCCCTCCATGTCGTTCATGAGGCGGGCCATCTGGCGCGCCTGGGATTTCTCGCTCCAACGCTGGCTCCGGGTGGCCTTTTCCAGCAGCTCCGCGGCAAGCGTGATGGCGGCTTCCGGCAGGTCTTGATCCGAAGGAATGGAAACAGGTGTCATACCAATCAGGTTAGCACGGGGGTCTTGACCGTTTTCATCACGAGTCACGGCAAGCTCGGTCACAATTCCACCTGCGGCCAATTGATTCTTGTCAGGACGGGGCCGGAAAGATTTGGCTGCGGGTGTGGCGATCGACACGGAATTCATCGCGCGGATCGACTCACCGCGGTTTTGCGAGCGCTTGTTCGCCGTGCTGCCCGACGTCGTCTTCTGCCTCAAGGACTCGGACTTCCGCTACCGCGCCGCGAACCAGGCATTCGCCGTCCGGCTCGGCCTGAAAGACCCGCGCCGCCTGATCGGGAAAAGGGCGGAGGACTTTTTCGTCCCCGCCTTTGCCGAAACGTATCGCGAACAGGACCTGCTGGTCCTCGCGGGTGGCGAGGTCAACGACGAGCTGGAACTCATCAGCAACAGCGACGGCTCGGCGGGCTGGTATCTGGCGACGAAGATCCCTTTGCATGATTCCGGCGGGAAGGTGATCGGCATCGCTTCCGTTTCCCGGGACCTGCGCGAGCCGCGCGAAGGAGATGCGGAAATGGCGGGTATCGCCAAGGTGGCGGATCACGTGCACCAGCATCTCGACGAAGACCTGCGCGGAGCGGAGCTGGCAAACATCGCCAACCTCACCCCCACCCAGCTCGACCGCAGGATGCGCCGCGTTTTCCACCTCAGCACGGCACAATTCGTGAGGAAAGCCCGGATCGAACATGCCGCGCACCTGTTGGGAAAAACCACCATGCCGATCGCCGAACTCGCGCTCGCATGCGGCTATGGCGACCAGACGGCGCTGACCCGGCAGTTCCGCGCCACCGTGGGCATGCCGCCCGCCGCCTACCGCGATCACATGCGGCAGTTGCGGGGCTCAACCACCGGATGACGGAACGGCTTCCATGATCGCGCTGGCCCGCACGATGTGGCTCTCGTCGCAAAAGCGGGTGCGGAGCGCGATCTTGAAGTAGATGAAATTCGCCATGAAGGGATTCACCGACTCGCCCTCCGTGCGCGCTTTCCACACGGCGGGAATCTCGCGGATGGGGACGCCGAGACGCAGTGGCTTCAGCGCGGTTTCCAGGAAAAACGGATGTTTCAGCTCCACCCAACGGATGCGCCGCACCAGCGAAGTCGGGAAAATCCGGTAGGCGTAGGTGAGATCGGTGAGGGTGGTCCCGTACAGCAGGGAGAACATCATTTGAAAAACCTTGTTCGCCAGCAGCTTCACCGGATTGTAGCCGACGAAGTGACCGCCCTTGATCCAGCGGGAGGCGGTGGTGACGGAGTCGGGATGCAGTTTCGCCTCGTGGATCATCGTCCGGACCAGGGCCGGGTCGGTCTCCAGGTCCGAGGACATCATGACCACGTGCGAGCCTTGGACGAGATCGAACGCGTCACGGAAGGCCCCTCCGACGAAGGGCAGTGTCTGGAAATTCACCGACGCCCTTTCACCCAGTTCCCCGGCGATCTCGCGGCAGATGGCCAGACTCTCCGGCTTGGTGCGTTCGCAAACCATGATAATATATTGTCCGACATCCTCCGCACACGTGGCCTCGATGATCCGGACCGTCTCACGCATGGAGTAGGTCTCGTTCAGGACGGGTAGGATGACGGTGGCCGAGGTGAAAGCGTTCATATCCTTGTAAGCCAGTCCTGGTAAACGGTGGAGAGGGTCTCCCGCATCGTGTAATCTGGACTCCAGCCGAGTTTTTTCAACTTGGAGTTGTCACCCAGCAGGAGCGGCTCGTCCGAAGGACGCATGAGCTGCGGATCCGGAAGCACCTCCACATCGAGACCGGAAGCCTGGATGAGCATCTCCAGCAGGTCGCCGATGGTGTGGGCTTTGCCGGTGCAGATGTTGATGGGATCGCCCGGGTCACCTTTTTCCGCGAGCAGCATGAGCGCCCGCGCGCCGTCCCGGACGTCCACGAAATCCCTCGCGGAGGTCAGGTTCCCGACACGCACCGTAGGTGGCAGCAGGCCTCGTGAAATGAGCGCCAGCTGGCGGGCGAAATTCTGGATGGCGGTGGCGGGAGGGTGGCCGGTACCGACGTGGATGAACAAACGGGGCAGGAAAACCTTCAACCCGAAGTTTTTCCAATACTGGTAGCCCAGGGCCTCGGTCGCGGCCTTGGACACGCCATAGGGGGTCATCGGCTTGAGCAGGCGCTCCTCCACCAGGGGGGTGTCTTCCGGTTTCACATCGCCGTAGGCGGCGCTGGAGCAGGCGAGCAAAACCTTGGACTGCGGAGCATGCAGCTTGCAAGCCCGGAGCACGTTGAGGGTCCCCGTGTAGTTGGTGAGATGGGTCATGTCCTCCATGTCCCACGAGATGCCGTTGTAGGCCTGCGCCGCCATGTGGACGACGAGGTCCGGCTTGATCCTTGCGATCAGTCTTTCCAATGCGTCACGATCGAGGATGTCGCATCGAAGCACGTTTTCCTCCTCCACCACCGCCATCCGGCTGGTGGCGCTTGACCGGGCGATGCCATAAACCTCGTGCCCCTGCGAGCGGGCAAGCCGCGCGACCTCGCCGCCGATCATGCCCGTGATGCCTGTGATGAAAATTTTCATACCATGAAGACCGCGCAGCCGAAGGAAACCTCCCCGCTGGAACACGGATGCCAACTGTCCGAAATTCTTTATTTCGGATTTCTAACAATCAAGGTATTTTGAATATCCACCAAAAGCCGGAAACCGGCCGACGCCTCCCTTGGGGATAGCAGACATATGGCATGGCCAAGGGGCAGGGACGTATGGAACGTCCCTCCCGTCGTCTCACAGTGGTAGCGCGTAACTGCGGCCGTTCACGCCTTCATACCAATGAAGGTAGGCCTGGTTCACCATGGAGTAGCCTCCGGAGGTGGGATAGTTTCCGGTGAAATACCAATCGCCGCACGGCCCCTTGATGGAAGCGTGGAGGTTGTCGATGGTTTGGAAAATCACCTCCACCTCGCCGCCCCATTCGATGCCTTCCGGGTAAACCATGCGGCTTACCTCCGCGGAGATTTCGTCGTCGGTGAAATCCGCGTAGACCGCCTGCACGCGGTTCCGGCGCTCGTGGGCGGGAAGCTTGAGCTCCTGCTGGCAGTCGTCATAAATCTTGTCCAACAGCGACTGCCGGCCCGCGCGGCGCTGGAGGGCCACCGCCGCGTTGAAGGCGATGAACTTGCCAAGCTCCGACATGTCGATTCCGTAACAATCCGGGTAGCGGATCTGCGGGGCGGTCGAACAAACGACGATCTTCGACGGCTTGGTGCGGGCGAGGATTTTCAGGATGGACTGCTTGAGCGTGGTCCCGCGGACGATCGAATCGTCGAGAACCACGAGGAAATCGCCCGCTTTCACGACGCCATAGGTGATGTCGTAAACGTGGGAAACGAGCTGGTCGCGGCCTTTTTCCTGCGAGATGAAGGTGCGCATCTTGATGTCCTTGTGCGCGACCTTCTCACCTTTCGGCCAGTTGCGGAGGATGAGGTCGTCCACGAGGTCCTCCGTGAGAGTGCCGTCCTTGGACGCCTGCAGGATGGAGGAACGGACTTCCTGGCGGCGGAACAGGCGCAGGCCGTCCATGAGGCCGTAATACGCGGTTTCCGCGGTGTTCGGAATGAAGGAGAAGATGGACTTGTCGAACGCGCCGCCGATGGATTTCACGATCTGCGGGACAAGCGCGGCCCCCATGGCCTTGCGCTCGCGGTAGATCTGCGGATCGTTGCCCCGCGAGAAGTAGATTTTCTCGAAAGAACAGGGAGTGTATTTCTGCGGCGGGGCGAATGCCGAGTCGGACATGCTGCCGTCCGACTTGATGGTGATCATCGAACCCGGATCGACGGCCCTGACCTCGCTGGCGTCGGCTTCGAACACGGTCATCAGCGGGACCCTCTCCGAGGAGAAGGCGATGACCTCGTCCGTGACGAGCATGTGGCACGGGCGGATGCCGCGGGGGTCGCGCATGACGAACATGTCGCCGTTTCCGATGACACCGCAGATGGCGTAGCCACCATCCCAGGCGGCGGCGGATTCCGCGACGAGCTTCGGGACATCGAGAGCCGCGGAGATGCGGGCCGGCATTTCGGCGCCGGGCACGCCTTCGTCACGGAGGCGGCGGTAGAGATCGGTGTGGTGCTCGTCGAGATGGTAGCCGATTTCTTCGAGGACCGTCTGGGTGTCGGTGCCGAACACCGGGTGCTGGCCGCGGTCGATGAGCACCTCGTTGAGCTCGCCGGCGTTGGTCATGTTGAAATTCCCCATCACCATCAGGGTGCGGGTCGGCCAGTTGCTGCGGCGGAGATAGGGATGGCAACACCCGACATCGAATTCGCCGGAGGTGCCGTAGCGCAGGTGGCCGATGAGGATCTCACCACCGAAGTCGAAGTGTTTTTTGACACTTTCCGGATCCTTGTGGTTCATCTGCCCCTTGCGGGACATTTTGTAGAAATTCTTGGTTTCCTTGCGGAAAATCTCGGAAAGAGCGTCCTGCTCCACGCCCCGGCGGCGGTGGACGTAGGGTTGCCCGATGGGCATGTCCAGCTTCACACAACCGATGCCGGTTCCGTCCTGGCCCCGGTTGCGCTGTTTTTCCATGAGGAGGAACAACTTGTTCAGTCCCCAGAGGTTGGTGCCGTAGCGGTCGTAATAATAAGCCAGCGGTTTGCGGAGCCGTACAGCGGCGATGCCACATTCGTGGGTGAGGAAGTCGCTCATGCGTGGGTGGATGATAGCTTCACTCGCCGATAACGCAAACGCGGACCCCTTCTTCGGGTACCATTCGTCCGATGACGGTTCCGCCGTCGCCCGCTTTCAGGGCGGTTTCGACATCGGCCTCGGCGACGATCGCGACCCAACCGATGCCCATGTTGAAGGTGTGGAAGCGGTCTTCCGCGTCGACGTGCGAGAGAAGTTTTTCGATGCCGGGGAGATTCCATTTCGGAATCTCGAGGTCCGCGCCCATGCCGCGGAAGAGGCGCTCGAGGTTTTCCGGGAGGCCGCCGCCGGTGATGTGGGACATCGCCTTCGGCTTGACTCCGGATTTTTTCAAATCGCGGGTGACGTCATGATAGAGACGGGTCGGCTGGAGCCATGCCTGGAGTTCCTCGTCGGTGACCTCGCCGGGGAATTCGTTGAGCACGCGGCGGACGAGCGACCAGCCGTTGGCGTGGATGCTGTCGGAAGCGTAGCCGATGAGGACATCGCCGACGGCCACCGTGGTGGGATCGATGAGATCGGGCTTTTCCGCGCAGCCGATGCAGAAACCGGAAAGTTCGATGACGTCGGTAGGGACGATGCCCGGCATTTCAGCCGTCTCACCACCTGCCAGAATGCAGTCACAGGATTCGAGGTAGTCGGCCATGCCGGAAATGAGGCGGGTGATTTTTTCCTCATGCAGCGCGGCGATGCCGATGTAGTCGAGGAAAAGCAGCGCGTCGCCACCGGTGGTGAGGATGTCGTTGACGCTCATCGCCACCAGGTCCTTGCCGGCGGTTTCGAGAAGATCGTGCTCGAGGAGCAGTTCCAGTTTCGTGCCGACACCGTCGCAACCGGTCATCATGACCGGTTCCTTGTAGGAACTCAGGTCATAACACGCGGCGAAAAGCCCGAAAGCTCCCCACAACTTGCGCGTTTGCTGGGTTCTGCGCACGTGAGTGCCGATGTCACCGACGAGTGCCGCCGCCTTGCGCGTGTCCACTCCTGCTTGTTGATAGGTAAGTTTGCCCGCCATATTCCGCTGCGCGAGTTCTAGCGGGCGTCTCCGGCGCGTCACGCAGAAAAACTCCGAATTTGCGATCAGCTGATAACCAACCCGCTGGATCACCTCGAACTTCCGGCAAACGCCGGTCCCACGCGCACCGGATCTCACCCGCCCGCCCGAGGCGTCTTCTTTTCCCGATCCGAACGGGCCTCAAGCACGACGCCGGGTGGCAGGGTCTTGCGGAAATCGACAAGCTGCCGGTCGATCTCGTCCACGGCCGACGGGGAGGTCGCGAAAAACGCCACCACCGGACTGGCGGGAGTCACCCGCTCCCTGGAAAGATGAAGCTGGCCCACCTTGATCCAGCCGATCTGACGACCGGGCACCCAGCTTTCATAGACAATGGCCAGCTCCGCATCGTGTTTCTCCGCCACCCGGGTCATCCACGAAGGATCCTTTTTCGCCATGCGGAAGTTCAACGCGTCATGGGACGCCAGGCCCCAGAGATCCAGCACATAGGCGTCGTTCCGATAGGTCACCCAACCCAGGTCATTGACAGCGACGGGCTTTTTCCACCAGCCGGTGACGAAACGGTGCATCTGGAACTGCTGCTCGTAGATATTGTTCGCGGCCAAAGGAACCGTGAACATTCCGGCCACGTAAGGATAGGAAATCACAAGTCCGAGAACCGCCGTAACCAGGATCTCGCCCCCTGTCCAACGTCTCACCAGACCGCTGGCGAAACCACCGGCGAGGACGAAGATCGCATATAGCAAGGACGCGAAAACATAGCATTCGTAGCGATTGTACCAGCCGTAGGCACCAAAGCACACATGCAGCACCCCTGCTCCCGCGAGACACAACGCGGCGTGTTTCGTTTTTTCCGAACCTCTCCGGACGGACAACCAGCCCAGTGCCGTGACCATCAACAACAAAAGGACCCCGCGGTTCCCCGTGAACGTCTGCCCGATGGCATCCGCAATTCCTCCCAAACGGCTGCCTCCCGTGGTGAGGTGGGATTTCGCAATGATCGAACTGGGCATCAGCGGCAGTCCCAGCAGGGCGAGAAATCCCGAAAACGCCGCCAATCCCGCGACCGCCGCGCATCCGACCCCGAACGCCAACGCCTTCCGGTCCTTCAGAAACAGCAATCCGCACGCGGCCGCAGTGAGCGCGAGATTCTCATACCGCACCAGCGGCCCGGCGACCGCGGCGAGGACCAGCCATTTCCCCACCTTGCCTGTTGCTGAAAACCGGAGCATCCCATCCACCAGGAGCACGGCCGCCAGCACCTGGAGGTTGTGCTCCATGCCGGTGAAAACCAACCCCACGACGTTGCAGCCCAGCAGGATCACCGAGGCCATCGCCGCACGGGCGGATTGCGAACCGTCGTCGGGAAAGGCCCTGCGGAGGCCGCGCAGAACGACCAGACAAGTCAGGAATCCGAAAACAAGATTGAGGACCAGCGGGAAAAGGTCCCCCACCGGCGTGCGGGCCAAGGGCGCGATGAGGAAAGGCCAGATGGGGCTGGAACAGGGAGCGCAGAATTCCGAACCGTTCACCCCGTAGTGCCCCCGCATCATCTCCTCAGCCACCGCCAGATGGATGTAAGGATCGTCCATCGTGTAGATGAACTTGAAATCATTCAGGACCAGGATCGCCAGCAGCTCGAAGAGACATAGGATGAAGAATCCTCCATACACCCATACCGCATCCAGCGGGATGTGCCCCTGCGATGGGTGGGACTCGTGTGGCTCTATCGTGGGCGTGTCCGGATGACTCATCGGTTCCGTTGCATTTGTTATCTCACCACTCTCCAAAATCGGGTTTTCCGGAAAGTCTCCAAATGTTCATTTTTAGATCGATGGATGCAAACCTAACAACCACCCATCGGAACTTGCTGAGAATGCGTTACTCGGAACAAAAAATTAATAAAAAACCGATAATTTTTCGGAGCAGCCGACCTGCAAATTTTACAAAATCATCAGTCTTTCCCCTATCTCCCATTGTGGTTTTTCCCTGAAATCGTGGAGAACACGCACTGATTCAGCGACTAAACCCAAACAGAAATCGGAAATCCATGTAACTGTGCCAGTTCCGAAAATGTTCAAAAAAAGGTTGCAAACTGATCTACATTGTAATAATACTTGGACAGATTAGCGAAATCGACAGTTAACCCGTCCTGATAGTCCAGAGACCTACTTTTCCAACCGGTCAAAAGCCCAACAATGATCCCACGAGTGCCATCCATCCATCTCGACTCCGGTCTTGAGATAGGATATGGAACACCTCTTGCCACCTTCGGCGAGGCGGTGGAACTCACCGCCGGGACACACTTCCTGCTCGCCCGCAATGGACGTGGAAAAACCACGTTGTTGAGGACTTTGGCGGGGACACAGAAGCCTGTCTCCGGGAGTTTCAAGGTCGATGGTTTCCTGCAATATCTTCCCGAAGACCTGAGGTTCGACGCGAGCATCACGCCCTCGATGATTTTCCGGACGCTCCTGCCGAAAGACAGGCTCGCCGATGCCCTCGCACTCGCCAGCCGCATCGAACTGGACGTCAAAAAACCATATGGCCGCCTTTCGACAGGGAACCGTCGCAAAACCAGCCTGATCGTCGCCGAGTTTTCCGTGAAACCCGGTTGTGGCAACGTCCTCCTTCTGGACGAACCGTTCAGCGGTCTCGACGCCTTCGCCCGTCAGGAGTTTGAGGAAATCTGGAAAAACTCCGCCTCAAACGTCCTGCGCCTCGTAAGCTGTCACCCGGACTACGACTCGATGGAAATGCCGAGCGCGTTGCTGATCGAAAGCCACAAGGGCAGATACCTCAACGACAACGGCCAGACATGGCGGGGTCTCAAGAATCTCATGAACTGACGACCATGAGACTGTACCGCCTCACCCTTGCGACGATTCTCCAGCGGAAAGCCTGGGCGGTCTGTGCGTTTGCGGTGCTGGTCATGCCCTTCGCGCTGCCATTGATTTCCAGCGCCACGGAAAAACCGCTTCTTGTCCAGCCGGCCCGGATTCTCGCCGCATGGGGCACCCTCTGGATCTGTACGCTGTTCTGGGGGCTTTTCACCTCCGCCCAGCAGGGAGAGACGAATGCGAAAACCGGGATAGGCGAGTATTTCCAAACCACCGGTCTTTCTCCGACACGCCAGTTGTTCCAGATCTGGCTCGCCGTCTTCACCTTTGTCGCCCCGCTCACGATCATCACCGCGGGCATCTGCCAGTTCTCCGCCGCTCCCGCGGATCCGGTGGAACAGGGGATGTGGTGGACGCTCAATCTCCAATACACCGCCCTTTTCCTTCTTGTGACGGGCCCGCTGCTGGCTCTCTCCACGGCGCTTGCCTCGCGCTTCGGCGGCATCACCGGATTCGCGGTCACGCTGGGCATCGCCCTGTACGGCCTGTATGGCGTCGGCTATCTCGACAACATGCTGAAGCTTGAGGCAAATCCGGTCCTCCATGGCATCTGGATGTTTTCGCCGCACTACCGCTTCGCCGATCTCACCCAACGTCTTTATTTCAAAACCGGCGCACTCCCCGTCGCCACCTTCTGGAGCATGACCTGCTATTTCGCGGGCGTGCTCTTCGTCAACGCAGGCATTTCCCGGCTCTGCTTCCGCACCAAAGTCCCCGCTTAACCCCCCATCCCCCTACCCCCACCACCACAGCGAATCCGTCCCGTTCATGTCACGCATCGTCACTCACGCGATATCCGCCAGCCTCATCGGCATCGGCGTGGTGGCATGGACATTTACCGGGCGCGCGCTGGTGGAGGATCCGGAGGTGGATGCGCCGCTGAACCCGCTCGGCATCAACGGCAGCCCCTATGGCGAGGTCTTCGCCATGGCGATGCAGGAGCCCATCGACACCTATTTCCATGGAGCGATGGATGGGGGCGGCCGCCGGCATTCCACGGAAGCCGCCGACAAAACCGTGCGGGAACCGGCCGCGACCTTGGAAAGCGGCTGGGAGAATCTGCTCACCTCCCTGGAGGACGCTTCGGAAGTCCGCACGAACCCGAAAGCCGCGAGCGACGCACACAAGCGCTACCTGCGCCGCCAGGTGGAGGACAAGCTCCGTTTCGCCTACCAGTTGGATCCGGCGCACTACGCGAACTACAATTCGCTGCATTTTTTCCTGACGGAACCCCAGCTTGGAACCCGCCCCGAACTCACGCCGTCCGCCGCGAAACTGGCGGAGGAGACGATCCGCTACTGCCTCATGCAGGAGCACGATCCGCGCCCCGCGCTCACCGCGGCGGCCGCCGCCAGCAACATCCTGGAGCTGATGTTCAACGACCACCGGAATCCGGCCCCCAAGTTCGGCACCCGGCAGATGCGCCAATACCTCCAGGTGCTGGACCACTGCATCGCCCGCCACGTTTCCCTCTCGGAAGAATGGGACCGCACGAAAAATTGGGAACTGCTGTCTCCCCAGCGGGTGGCCGAGTGTGAGGAACGTTTTCAATTCATCCTCAAGTTCCGCGAAACCGCCGGGCAGATCATCCTCCGTTTCGAAGGTGAGCCGGACGCACCCCATCTCTGATCCACAACACGATGTCCGCATTCTCCACCACCGCCGCACCACCACCTCTTCCGGGACAGGGCTCCACGGGCGCTCCCACGCGCTTCCTGACCGGCATGGGTGGAACGGATCTGCTGGGCATCATCTTCCGGGTCTGCCGCGAGCTGCGCGTCTCGGACATCCAGATGCGCGCCGGACGTCCCGTTTACATCCATACCAACAAGGGCATGGAGAAACTCGATTTTCTCGGAATCCTCACCGCCCGTCACATGGATGAGATCCTCAAGGAACTCATCCGCAACCGCGAGAGCGGCAGCCACGGCTTCGGACAGGAGGACGCCTCGATGGACATGCGGGTGGATGACAAGATCCGGCTCGCCATCGAGGAATTCTCCCAAACCCGCGTCGCGGACTTCTCCTGCGACGGCATTCCGATGGGCGGCAGCGGAGAGCGTTCCGGACGGCTCCGCATCCAGGCCCACCTCAGTTCCTCCGGACTGGGAGTCACCTGCCGGATCCTCAACGATCACATTCCCGAACTCGAGTCGCTGGGCATCGATCCCGACACCACCGCCACCCTCCGTTACGGCGTGCTGAAGCGCGCGGGCCTCTGCCTCGTCACGGGGCCCACGGGTTCCGGGAAATCCACCACCCTCGCCTCGCTCATCGACTGGGCGCGCCGCCACCACCCCAAGCACATCGTCACCGTCGAGGATCCGATCGAATACCAATACCCGGACGATATGGACGATCCGGAATACCCGGGCCACCGCATCCCCTCGCCCAGCATCGTCACCCAGCAGGAGGTCGGCCGCGACGTCCACTCCTACCGCCAGGGACTCAAGGACGTGCTGCGGAAGGCTCCGCACATCATCCTGCTGGGAGAGATCCGCGACCGCGAGGCCATGGAGACGTGCATGGAGGCGGCCCAGACGGGGCACCTCGTCCTCTCCACGCTGCACACCACGGGCGCGGTCAAGACCATCGGCCGGATCCTCGAACTCTATCCGAAGGAAAACCACGCTTCCGTCCTCAGCCGCCTCGCGGAAATCCTCATCTTCATCCACTCGCAGGGCCTGCTCAACGGCGTGCAACGCCGCGTGCTGACCTACGAATTCCTCCAGAACAACGATGACTCGGTCTCAAGCGCCATCGCCAACTACGACGGCGGGGCCCGCTCGCTCGAAGACGTCATCCGCCGCGCCGGAAACATCGAGTGGGACAACAACCTCAAGCGCCTCCTCAGGCAGGGGGCCATCACCCAGGAGACCTTCCAGAATGCCAAGATGAACAAGAACGACGACGGGTTTTCCTGATCGTCACGACACTTTCCGGGATACGCGGAGCGAATCGTCAGAACTCAGAATCCTTTCGAAACGCGATGCCTTCCCGATCCGACAAAACAAGACACACCAAAAATAAACACACTATGAAACTGACCAATACCATCGGTACGAAACGCAAGGCAGGGATGACCCTGCTCGAGCTGACTGTCGTCATCCTCGTCTTGCTTTCACTCATCTCGATCCTTTTCATCGGCGCCCGCGCCTGGAAAAAAGGATCGGACCGTGCGGCGAACATCCTGAACATCCGCAACGTGCAACAAGCCGTGCGCGCTCACGTGAACGTTCGCGGCCTTGCGGAAGCGGCATCGCTCGCATCCACGGAAATCGTCGGAACAGGCAAGTACCTCAACCCCCCGACACCGCCCAACTCCGACATCACCTACACCTACGGAACCAACGTACCCGGCATCGGCACGCTGTATCTCATCGGGTCGTACGCCAACGACACTTCGGCGGACTACGCTCCGACGAACTATGGCGACTGGTGATTCGAGCATGATCCCCCTTTGATCTCCCATGCGGAGCATCGCATCCCTGCGGTCCGCCCGCCCCTTAACGGGCGGACCGTTTCTGACGTCCCCTTGTCAACATTTCCCCCGGCGCATCATGTACTTCCAGCTATCCAAGTCCCTTGCCCACCTTCCAACATCCCGCCTCCCTGAATGCTTTCCAGCAATACAGGCAGGCCTGCGCCATCCAGCGGACCACCTCGCGTGCCGGCAATCCCGCATGGTATCAGGAAGCTCTTTCCCTGAACCTGCAGCTCCACATCCGCGCGGACGGCTTCTCGATCTCCACCTGGTACTACGACCGCCGGAAGCTCCAATGGAGCGCGGGTCCGGCCCTGTCACATGAGATCCTTCATGATATAGCAAAACTCGAATCGTTCATCGCGGAGGCGCTCCGCCACGCGCGGGCCGGCGGTGCGAACGGCCTTGGAGTCATTCTCCACATCGCCGACGAATTCTCGACCACCGAGCTGAAGCCGGAACTCGACAATCCGGCGTCACTGCCGGAACTGCGCGCCACCGCCGTCACCGATCCCGGAGCGATTCTCGAGGACTCTTCCATCCAGGCCGACCAGGCTTCCTGGCGCGTCCTTCCCTACCCTGCCGCCGGTGGCCAGGCCATCGCCACGACCATCGCCGTTTCCAGGCAATACGCACCGTTCATCGAGCTTCTGCGGGAGGTCGGGGAAAAGACGAATTTCCCGGTCGTCACCCACGCGTTGAGCGCCCCCTTGGTCGTCATCATGGGCCTGGGCGACGTGCTGGCCATCACTCCCGGGAAACCCTTCGTCGCCATCCTCCAGTATCCGTGGTTCACCGCGCTGGCGTTCTTCAACGAACATGCCGACCTCCGGCTGGTCCGCACCCTGCAGCACCGCGGACTCCGCCGTCCGACCAACTTCCGCAACGCCCTCGCCACGACCAACGCGTCCCTGGAGTTCATCGACCCGGATCTCTTCATCCTGCCCCTGGGCGCCAATGTGGACACCACCCTGGCCGCCGATCTGGAGGCCTCGTTCACGGGCTGCCGGGTGGAGGAGATCCTGCGGGACGGACCCGAGGCGGTTCCCGCATGGAGCCCGGAACCGCTCATCGCCGCGAAGGCGGGCCACGCCGAAGCCCCGGCCATTGCCTCCCACACCTTCCAGATCCTGCGGGATGACAAATGGGCGTTGCAGAACTTCCTTCCCACGCCGGACAGCGTTCTGGAGATCTACCCGAACCGCTCGGAAATGCGCCTGCTGAGGATGCTCCGGTTCGCCCGGGCCGCCATCATCATCGTATCGATACTATGCGCGGCGTACTTCGCGTTCGGCGCGCTCGATCTGGTGCGCCGTCCCGAATGGGCCTTCGAGCCGTCCCAGGCGGATGCGGCGCAGGGCAGGCTGGCCCGGCTTTCCGAGGAGCGGAAAAAGGCCGAACACTGGAACAATCTGCTCGAAGACCGGTCGAAGGCGTGGACCAGCATGGAATCCCTCTCCCGCATGTTTCCCGAAAAGGGCGGCATGCTGGTAAAAACCTATTCCCACATCACCAAGGCCGACGGTTCACCGGGACTGGCCAAGGTCGGCTTCACGAAAGAATGGAGGCTCACCGGTTTCGCGCGGGACGAGGCGCTCGACTATCTGAACACCATCAACACCCGCGAGGGGATCTCCGCACATTTCAGCGAGATCGCCCGCATCACCGGAAGCTCCGCCTACCTGCCGAACACCGGAAACCGGACCCTCGTCGTCAATGTCCGCAACCAGGAAAACGGCGCGTTCAAGCCCGTCCCGCCCGAGGAGGCGGACGACTCGGACACCACCACCTACCCCTTCAGCTTCGACCTCACCATCACCCAGCGCTTCGAGGCCACCGACCCGATGGCGATCAACGTCGCCAAGGCACCCTGAACCATGAACCTCTACCGCCAATCCATCGCCTTCTTCGGCATCGCGCTGCCACTCGTGGCCGCCTTCGCCGTGGTGGGCCTTTGCTATCATCTGAAGACCCGGGTGGTCAGGTCCTACGAGAACAAGATGACCAACTACAAGACCTACGAGATGGGCCGCCTCGCCGGACTCGAGATCGAAGGCCAGGTGACAAGGCAGCGGTCCCACATCGACCGCTGGACCAAGCAGCTTGCCGAGGAAACGGCCAGCACCCTCACCACGCAACTGCGGGAAATCACCGAGACGCTGCCCAACAAGGAAATCCAGCAGACCGCCTTCGAACCGACGAAGGCCAAGGCCGGGTTCGGCGCGGTTTCCGCCCAGAACTCATCCCAGATCCGCATCGCCTTCCGGGGGACCTTCCGCACCATGCAGAAGGCGTTTCTGGAACTGGAAACCCGCATGCCCCAGCTCCAGCTCCAGGAGCTGCGCATCGAACCGAACGCGACGCAGTCGTCTCTTCTCAACTTCCAAGTCAGCTACACGGCATGGGAAAACTGACACATCACGCAGGACAGAGGAACGGGATCGCGGTGTTCTCCGCGCTCGCGATCCTGTGTGCCTCGACCTCGCCGGCGTCCGCCCAACCCACGCCAGGTTCCGCTCCTGTTCCGGAGGAACCGTCTTCCGGGAAGACGGTTCCGCCCATCACCACGCCGTCCCGGCTTGTCAGCCCTGAGGAACGTGAGGCCTACATCGACACACTCGCGTCGGCCTTTCTCATCCGCAACCGGACCAAGGATCCCTTCGGCCAGACGCAGGACCCGGACGCCAAGCCGGTCATCCGGCCCTCCGTCGTCCGCAAGTCCACCCAGGCCGCTCCGGTCGTCCTGCCGCTGGCGGAGGTGGTGAAACTGCTCGTCGTCACCACGATCATCCCGGGCGAGAAGCGGTTCCTCGTCGGCACCCGCTCGTTCAAGCAGGGCGATGTCATGCCCGTTTCCTTCCGCAACCGCCAGTTGCGGATCCAGATCACGGAGGTCACGTCCCGCCAGATCTCCTTCCGCAATGTGGACAGCGGGGAAACCGCCGTCCGCCCGCTCAACGTCCTCCCCGCCGGCATGACCCCCGGCCACCAGGGCATCCGGACTCCGGGCATGACACCGGACGCTCCCGGCTCGCCCATCGAGATCGAAGCGGAACCCACCCAACCCTGAAATTTTCCAAACCTGTTTTTCCCATGAAAGCCGCACCCATTCCCACCCTTTCCGCAATGATCCTTGCGGCGGGTCTGCTCACCGCCCAGCCCGCGCCCGAGCCGATGATCGAACCCGTCGCCCCTCCCGTGGAGCTTCCCAATCCTCCGGCTGCCGACGAGACGCAGCAGGAAACCCTGCCTCCCATAGGACTTCCCCCCGTGGTGGCCAAGGAAGCGCCGCCCGCGGCACCCTCCCTACAGGCGGGGGACCCGAAGCAGGAGATGCTCCAGTCCGACGAGGGAATCATCATCAAGGACGCCGGTCTGAACGACACCTTCCAGTTCCTGGCGAAATCCGCGGACCGCCAGTATTTCCACAACAGCAAGATTTCCGGCCCCGAATTCCTCGTCACGGGCCACCTGAACAACGGCAACCCGCTCCAGCAGATGGAGGAGCTGGCATTCATGTACGGCCTGTCCCTTCATACCAAGGGGGACACCATCTACGCCCTGACACAGGCGCAGCTCGCCCAGCTCCCTAGCACCGAGTTCCACTACCAGCTCCGCTACCTCCGCCCCACCGACATGGAGCAGATCAAGGAACTGATCAAACCGATGCTCACCCCGGGAACCGGCATCGTGAACTTCGAGCCGAAGACGAACACCATCATCATCATCGACTCCGCCCACCGCATCGAGCAGGCCCGGAACCTCCTCCACGGCATCGACAAGGCGAAGGGCCAGATCATCGTGGAAACGAAAATCCTGCGGGTGAACAGCACCGCCGCCGAGCGAACCGGCGTGAACTGGGCCACCTCGCTGGGACGGGACGGCACCCCGTTCAGCCTCACCCAGGACCTCAACTCGATCTTCGGCCTGGACACGCCGATCATCAAAGGAGGTCCCAGCGAGAACTCGAACCTCGTGCTTTCCCCATTGCAACTCACCGGCGTGCTCCGCGCGCTGGCGGAGGGCGGACTCGCCCGCCAGGTGTCGAATCCCACGCTCATTACCGAAGACAACGAGCAGGCCGCCATCTCGATCATCGACCGGATCCCCATCATCACCACCACCACCACCGCAAACACCTCCGGCGGAAACCCCACCGTGACCGAGGAGGTCCGCTACAAGATCGACGGCGCGGATCCGTCCATCGACACGCTGCCGGAAAAACACCGGGAGATCGGCATCTCCATCGTGGTCACCCCCACCCTCCTTCCGGACGGCACCGTGCGCATGAAACTGCGTCCGCGGTCCGCCCAGATCGTCGAGCAGATCCTCAGCGTGTCGGGAAACAAGTATCCCCGGGTGACCGAGTCCATGGTCGAGTCGCTGGCCCGGGTGCCGGACGGCCACTCGCTCGTCGTCGGCGGCTTCTATGGCGAGGCCCAGACGAACGGGAAAACCAAGGTCCCGCTGCTGGGAGATGTGCCGGTGCTCAACTTCTTCTTCAAGAGCAAGGACGCCTCCAAGGAGAAGACCAGCCTGGTCTTCATCGTCACGCCCAAGTCATACAACCCCGCCAGCGGCGTCTCGACACGCAACGCCAGCAACCGGCTCCGTTCCGCCACCATCCTCGAATGCGACCATGACTGGGTGGACGAGGACAATCCCGGCCCCGCCCACGAGCCGAACATGAAGCGCACCATCCGTGGCCTGCAACCCGCCGAAGCCCCCTATTATCCCCGCGCGGAGGAACTCGCCCGCCCCACGCCGCCGCCTCCGGCCGCTCCCTCCAAGCCCCGCTTCAGCCGGGCCGCCAAGCATTGAAACGATCCATGCAGTCCGCACTTCCATTTCCAGCCGTGACCGATCCATTCCCGACCGAGGGAAGGGACGACATCTGGAATCACGCCGAAACCTGTCTCCTGCGCACCGCCGAGGCCATCCAGGAAACGCGCGCGTCCACGCCTGCGGAGCTGTCCCAGGCAGTTTCCGCCGCCCGCGAGGCGCATGCCCAGGGAAAGCCCGCCGACCTTCTGGACGTCCTCGCCCGCATCCAGGGCCATGACGAGGAGCACGTCGGTCCCGTCATCCTGAGCCTGGGAGACAAGGTCGCCGCCACCCAGAGCCCTTACGCGCCGCTGCTCCCCTTCGCGGGGAAACTGATCGCGCCCTCCGCCTTTTACGATTCGTTCGACCAGGTGCACCGCATCGCCCGCGTGCTGCTCTCGCCGGTCGTCTACGCGGAGGATACGGACGCCATCGGCACGGCATCGGCCAACCCGGTCGCCGCCGCCATCCTGGCCGACGAGATCCGCGCGGCGGTTTTCAAACGCTTCGGCATCCGGCCCTTCGTCACCATCGCCCGCCTCGACTACGAGAGCTGGACATTCCTCACCCGCAAGCATTTCGAGCTATGATCGAATTCGACGGCATCACCTTCAACGAACTCATCAGCCGCCGCATCATGGGCGAGCTGGCCGGGCATGATCCGAGCTATTCCGAGCTCGCGCAGGACCAGGTGCCGAACCGGGTGACGCGCTACAGCTTCATGGCCGCCATCGCGAAAATCAACGGCCTGCCGTTTTTCCCGAGGGTGGCGGAATTCTGCGAGGCGGCCCTGCACGCCACCTGCGACTCCACGGTGATGACGCGCGGTTTCTTCGCCCCGCTCTGCCTGTCCGGCAGCGACAAGCTCGTCGTCGCCGTGGCGAATCCCTGGAGCCCGTTGCCGGAGGAATACCTCGCCCCCCGTTTCCCGCATCTTGAGATCATCAAGATCGTCACGCTGGCGACGGAGATCAGCCGCGCCATCGAGTCCGTCGCGACGAACAGCGGCCCCAGCAGGTCCGAGCTGGAGGCCATCGACGTGGAGGACCTGGACGACGGCATCCATGACTTCGACGTCACGACGGACTATGCCGAACCGATGGCGCAGCTCGTGGCCACCATCATGGCGGATGCCGTGAGGACGCGCACTTCCGACGTGCACTTCAAGGTGGAGAAGGAGACGTTCTACTATGCGTTCCGTTGCGACGGGGACATCGGCGCGAAGGTGGAGATCCCGATGAAGCTCAAGG
This sequence comes from Luteolibacter yonseiensis, assembly GCF_016595465.1. NCBI lineage: Bacteria > Pseudomonadati > Verrucomicrobiota > Verrucomicrobiia > Verrucomicrobiales > Verrucomicrobiaceae > Luteolibacter > Luteolibacter yonseiensis. The sequence continues at coordinate 102,834 of NZ_JAENIK010000008.1, forward strand.
ACCGCCTGGATGCATTTCTCCTGAACCTGATGAAGCTGCCGACGGAGATCCGCAACACGGCTCCCGGCATTTCCGGAAGATTCACCATCTCGTATTTCCACCGCCCCATCGACATCCGCTACGAGCGCCATCGCACCTACCGCGGCTACCACGTGACGATGCGGCTGCTCGACAAGAGCAACATCAACGTCACCCTCGGAAAGGGCACGCTGGCCTTCGACGACGACACGATGTTCGCGCTGAACAAGGTGATGAAGATCCCCGCCGGCATCATTGTCATGTCCGGCCCCACGGGGTCGGGGAAATCAACGACGCTCAATGCCATCCTGCGCGAGCTCAACCGCCCTGACGTCAACATCCTCACCCTGGAAAACCCGGTGGAGGACGAGGTTCCCGGCATCACCCACTGCGACCTGAAGAGTCCCAAGGAATTCAAGCCGATGATCGCCTCGTTCATGCGGTCGGACCCGGACATCATCCTGATGGGCGAGGTCCGCGACTTCGAGTCCGCCGAGCTCGCGATCGAAGCCGCGGTCACCGGCCACAAGGTCCTGACGACCATCCATACCGCGCGCGCCTCGCAGATCATCGAGCGCTTCGAACAACTCGGCCTCGAGCGGTGGAAAATCGCCCAGACGCTCAAGGCGGCGTGCGCCCAGCGCCTGGTGAAACTGCTCTGCCCCTATTGCAAGGAACCTTCGAAGGGGGTCAGCGAGTTCGACAGGAAAACCTTCAGCCTCGACGATTCCTGGGCGGACATCCCTGTCTTCACCGCGAAAAACGGCGGCTGCGCCGAATGCCGGAACACCGGCTACAACGGCCGCACCGCGATCCTCGAGATCATCCCCATCACCCCCAAGATCTCCGACCTGCTCGCGAAGGGGGAGATGACCCCCTACGAACTGGAACTCAAGGTGGCCGAGGAGGGTGTCCTCCCCAGCCTCCGCCGCAGCGGCCTGCGCCTGCTGCGCGATGGAAAAACCGACCTGCTCGCCGTGAGCAAGGTGATCGACATGACCTACACCGATGATTAGCGCCTCTCCCGCCACCATTCCAGCCAAAGGGGGTGCTCCGGCCACACCGCCCAAAGGCCTTCTCGCGTCCTTGAACAAGCCGAAAAAGGTCAGGGAGTTCAGCAAGAAGGAGCTCGTGGATCTTTTCCGGGGGCTCGGCTCCATGCTGCGCGCGCAGATCAACACCGCGGACGCGATGAAGTATTACAGCCAGGGGCTGCCGAACAAGGCAATGGTGGACGCGCTCGCCCACATCCGCGAGGACATCAATTCCGGGATGAACATCCACGAGGCCTTCCGCCGCACCGGCCGTTTCAGCGAGACCATCGTCGGACTCGTCCAGGCCGGCTCGGACGCGGGCCAGCTCCACCATGCGTTCCAGTCGCTCGCAGCACGTCTGAAGAGCGAGTTGTTTTTCCAGAAGCAGCTCAAGAAGGCCACGATCACGCCGGGTGTGATCATCGGCGTGCTCATGGGGGCGTTCATCGTGTCCCAGGTGAAGATCGTGCCACAGGTCGAGGAAATGCTGGCGGGGGTGAACTCGAAACCGGACGGCATGACGGCCATTTCCTTCAAGGTCAGCCATCTCACCCAGCATACCTGGCCGGTGTTCGTGATCGTGGTCCTGGGAGTCGCGACGGTCATCTTCAAGTCGCCGCTCGTGCGCAACTTCATCCTCGGCTTCGCGATGTCGAAGTGGCGGCTGCTGCGGCTGCTCGTCATGAGCCTGAGACAGGTGACCTTCCTGTCCACGATCCGGCTGCTCCACTCGAACGGCATCAACCTGGCGAAGTCCATCCGTGTCTCGGCGAACAGCGTGAAAAACACCCCTTTCTATCATGAGCTGCGCACCGCCGCGGACAAGTACGAGCACTCCGGTGTCCCGCTCTCCACCGCGTTCGCCAAATACACCTCGGTGGACTCACAGGTCACCCACATGCTGTCCATCGGAGAAAAATCCGCCTCGCTCGACGCACAGCTGGAGATGCTGTCCGAGATGTACGAGGAGGACCTGCAGAACCACATGAACGCCTTCGCCGCGGCCATCAGCTTTGTCGTGCTCATCATCGCGGTGAGCCTCATCGGCGCGGTTTTCGTCGGCACCTTCCTGCCCATCTTCCTCATGGGACCGAAGATGATGAACAGCGGCATCTGAAACCCAACCATCCGACGACCCATGCAACTCACCCGATTCGACCGCTGGCTGCGTGAAAAATACGTGTATGAGACCCACGTCCAGACCCTGCGTCCGGTCGAGGCGGTTCCACGGGGAATCCGCGAGGTCGAGATCCCCGACGTGCCCGGCAAGCGGTTCAAGCATCTCTATGTCGCATCGAACGCGAAAGCGGCCGACGACCTGATCTCACAACTGAAGGAAAACAGCCAGATGTATGCGACCCAGATCGTGGACCGCCGGCGCTGGTACGTGCCGTTGATCGCCCCCAAGGAAAAATCCGTCACCTGGTTCCTCCTGTCGTCGATCATCATCGGTTCATCGCTGGTCGTTTTCCTTTTCCATCTGAAGGGATTGGTGGAAGACCCGGAATTCCGGAAAAACGTCATGGAAGCCCTCAAGCTTCTGCGGAAATGAACCGTCACGCGTCCATACCCCGCCACCACAGGAAAGCCTTCACCCTCCTTGAGATGACGGTGGTCATCCTGGTGCTGCTCTCTCTTGTGAAGATCGGACTCTTCACCTCGAAAAAAATGGACGAGTGGAAGCTCGGCCGCGCCGCCTCCGAATCCCTGCGCTCCGTTTACTCGGCCCAGAGGATGTACCTGGCCGACAATCCCACGGCGACGGTGGCGAGCCTCACGGGCGCGGCGCTCATTCCCTACATGCCGAACAACGCGACCTCCATTCCGACCGTCACCTCCCTGACGGGCTCCACCCTCACCATCATCGTCACCGTCTCCCCACCCGTGGTCAACGCGGGTTCCGGGGTGACGTATGACCCATCCGGCAGCGGCAACGATTCACTCTGGGACGTGGGAGAATGAAAAACACCATCATATTCCTGACCGTTCTGGTGATGTCGGCGGTGGCCGGCGCCACCGAGTTCAAGCACGTCGGCGATTTCCTCCTCCAATCCCACTTCAAGGTCACGGGCCAACAGGTGACACCGATTCCGATGAAGCCGATCTCCTTCAGTGTGTTCACCGACGGGGTGAAGATCCGTGTCACGGCGGAAGGCGATGACGAGGCCCACACCACATTTGAAATCTACCGTTCCGACGGCATCGGCCGCCAGCGCTCCGGCGCGGGCGCCCTCGAGGTCATTCCGGGGCTGCAGGCCATGAGCAACGTGGGCGGCACCCTGCGCCACCTGCGCCTCAGCCGTGAATCCATGACCATCACCACCTTCCCCGGCGTTTCGGATCAGACCATCGTGAGCCATGCCGTCGCCGCGGAACCGAAACCTCAGCCGGGCCCGCCTGCCGGCCCCATCTCCAACAAACCATGAGACCCATGCCCGCCACTCTCCCGGACATCAGCGCGATGCCATCACCGGCTTATCCCGCGTCCCGCCGTGTTCCCGCCGACCAACGTGTCCCGTCCGGTCCCGCCGTCACCCGCGCCTATCCGTGGCTGCTGGTCACCAGCACCGCCGTCGCCGCGTTGTTCTGCATGATGTACATCACCAAACCGGTGATCGAAACCGCCCCCTCTCCGAAGGCTGTTCCCGCCGCGACCGAAATCCAGCCCTTTCCCCCGCAGGAAACCGCGCTTCTGCCCCGCCAGAACCACCTGCCCGGTGATGCCGCCGCCAGCCCGGCTGCCACGGCGATACGGAAAGCCGCTCCGCCGACGCCGCCCGCCACCGCGTTCGAACAAACCAACCTCCGCATCCAGCACATCCTGACCGCGGAAACTCCCGGCGGACATCTGGCGAAGATCGATTTGGACGTGCCGGTGCTTTATCAAAGCCGGAACCTGCGCTGGACGGCTGCCGAGGTGGCGGATGCCAGAAAACTCCTCGCCCGCCTCGCGGACTATCAGGAAAAATCCCGACTCCTTCGCACCGAGGGTGCCGAACTGCTCGATGCCTGGAACCGGCTGATCGGAAATTCCATTCCTGCCGTGGACCTCCGTGCGGATAGCCCCTCGCTGCCCACCAACCAACAGGAGGCCGAGGATCTCCCACGGGCTCCGGGCCTCGACTCCTCCGAGCTGATCCAAATCCAACCTGCAAAAAAATGAATCCCCGCCCCGTCATAGCAACCCTAGTGCTCCTCGGAGCCGCCCTGGCCGGCGCGCAGGACACTCCTCGTGAATCCGAACCGGCCCCGGCGGTCAATTCCGGCAGCCAGGACGACAAGTCCGTTCAGGAAGTCACCGTCGTGCTCGATCCGGTCGGGGAATCACCCGCACCCACCGAACTTGAAGCAAAGTCCGGGGAAAAACCCGACGAGTCCTCCACCGGCACGCCGGCGCAAGAGGTGACCGGTGAAGCCGCCGCCGGACAGCCACCGTCCGGAGCCGCGCCTGCCACGACGGAAGAAGTCAAACCCGGCACACCGGAGGATGGTCTGGCAGTGAGGGTTGAGAAGGTCCAACCCGGCACCGGTTCCGTCGACCCTGCCGAGGTCAAGCTGCTCGCGCCATTTCCCGCGAAGCCCATGTCACCAGTGCCTGCAGGCTGGCATCTCACCACCTCGGACGCGGCTCCGCCCTTCACCCGTGAGGTGGAGGTCTCCCCGGGCACCAAGGTGACGCTGACCATCCGGCCTCACCTGCTTGTCCCCGATGCCGATGGTGCGGAGGCGTTCGCCATCCCGGAGCCCGGCTACGACCACACGCTCGGTTTCCGCCAGAATTCCACCGTCGCCGCCATCCTGTCGGACTCCATCCGAGGAATCGATGAGAACTCGAAGCAGCTCGGCACGGTCATCGAGAGCCTCCAGCAACTGCTCGTCTCCCTGCCGAAGACCGGAGAACCCGCGCCACAGCCCGTGGAAAAACCCGCCACCCCACGCAAGAGATGAACCCCGCCACCGTTCCCATCCTCTGCGGCGCCGCTCTCGCCGCCATCTCGGCAGCCGGTGCCAGCCACTGGTGGTCGGTGAATTCCTTCATCGCCGCCACCCATGGAAAACCCGCGATCCGGACCTCCCCATCACCAGCAGTGGAACCCGTCGCACCCGCCTCACCCGCCGCCATCGCCCGTCACAACGGAGCACCGCCTGCCGACGATTCGCAGAAGCGGTTTTTCGAGACCCTCGTCAAACGGATGGAGAACCTCCAGAACCAGAACCGAGACCTGCTGGACCAGATGGCGGAGACGAACCGGGATGTCATGAAACTGGAATTCAGGGTGGACACGCATTCCGAATCGTTCCGCCCGATGCCGGTGAGCGACGACCGGCCGGACATGAGTCTGGACAATAGTCCGGGCGTGCTTCCCCCGCGTGCCGAAATCGTGTTTCCTCCGAGCGATGAATAATCTCCTCCACACCAGAGTCATGAACGGCATGACCTCATGCCTCCGCATCCTCGTGCTCCCGTTCCTCGCAATCGCCCCGCTCGCCGCCGCCCCCGCCTGGCGGTCCGAGCTGACCACCTCCGTTCCCGGTTCATTCCCCATCCCCGCCCCCACCAGACTTGAACTCCGGGTCAGTTGGAACGGCATGGTCGATGCGGGAAAGGTCCGCATCGAGTTCGCCCCGCAGGACGTGAAAAAGGCGGGCAGTTATGTCATCCGCTCCTCCGCGTCGAGCCTCGGCCCCGCCGAGGTCTTGTTCCCTTACAAAACCAGCTTCTGGTCCGAGCTCGTGCCCGACACGCTGCGTCCCCGCTTTTTCCAATCCCTGGAAGATGACAAAACCGAACACGTCACCACCACGATCCGTTATTTTTCCGACAGGGTCGAGTGCGGCAATGTCACCAAGCAGATCAAGGACGGCTCCTCGAAACAGAAGGACCGGGTCTTCACCAGTTCCCCGGTCTTCGACCTGTTCTCCGCCATGCTGCACGTCCGCAGCCAGAAGCTGGATGACGGGGACCGCTCCACCCTCGTCATCCATCCTTTCGAGACCCCCTATCTGTTGCGGGTGAAGGTCGTGGGCCGCGAGGTCCACAACGGACGGAATACGATCCGCCTGACGCTCGGCATGCGGAAGATCGACCGCAAGACAGGGGAGCTGCAGCCTTATAAAAAACTCAAGCAGGATGCCACCCTCTGGCTCAGCGACGACGCCGAGAGAATGCCCGTCGAGCTCCGCGCCGCGGCCTTCATCGGTGATATCCGTGTCACCCGCGTGCTGCTGGAGCACCCGTGATTCCACTTCCGCCATTCCTTTCCCGCATGTCATCACTCGTTTCCAACAAACCCCGGCCACAGGACCTCGCAGGTCTGGCATTCATTCTTCTGCTGGTGATCGCATGCAGTTGGCCGGGGATGCATGCCCCGCTTTTCACGGATGACATCCATCAGTTGGAACGATCGAAAGGCCTGGTTTCCTGGGCCGACTTCTGGGGCACGGATGTCTTCGGCTATTACCGGCCGGTCAAGAACGCTCTGTTCAAACTACTTGTTCCGCTGGAGAAAAATCCCGTCGCATGGCACTGGGTCGGGCTGGCCTGCTACCTCGCCGCGACCGTCGCGGTCCACCGCATCGCCACCATCTGCCTGGGTGCCGGGTTGCCTGCGCTGCTGGCGTGCTGCCTGTGGGCGCTGAGCCCGAGTTGTGTTTCCACGGTCATCTGGCTCAGCAGTGCGAACATCAGCATCGGCATCGTCCTGTTCGCCCTCGTGGTTCATTTCCACGAATGTTCCGCCACCCGGTCCTCGCTCCGGATCTTCATCTTGTGCGGCGTCTTCTTCGCGCTCGCCCTGCTTTGCTACGAGTCCCTCATCGCCATCCCGGCCCTGCTCTTCATCCGGGATCTGCAACAACGCCGGATCGGACCGGATCGCGGGACCGTCATCCGCTACGCCGGCTACGCGCTGGTCGCCCTCGCATTCCTGATCGTCCGCCATCAGTTTTCGGCAAGGGCCATCGGCGGCGACAACCTGAACCCGGGATTCCAACCGGACACGAAAGCATACCAGATGATGCTCTCCGCCCCTTGGTTCCTGTGGCGGCATTTCCTGATGTGGGCGTTTCCCTTCGGCACCATCGAGCTGCTGGGGAGCTACTCGTGGTTGAAATCCGCTCCGGCCGCCTCGCTGGTGTTCGGCTGGGTGTTCCTCGCCACCTTGATCGCCACCGTATTCCTGACCTGGAAGCGTTTCCCCGCCGTGGGGTATGGCATCGCGTTTTTCATTCTCGCCAGCATGCCCTCCGGGAACTTCCTCCCTTGTTTCAACGGGCCGATATACGATGTGTATGTCACCATTCCCTCGATCGGGCTGGCCATCGCCGTGGCGGCGGCATGCGCGTCTCTCGTCCGGCAGTTCCTGAACCGAAGGCGGGAAGCGGCGTCCGGTGCCGTGGCATTTCTGGCGGTGCTGTCTCTCCTGCTGATCTACCGCCTGCCCGTGTGCGGCAGCTATTTCCGGTATTGGTCCGGCGTCTGGGGGAAGCCGGTGGAACTGATGCTGCTGACCGCCGAAACCAGGCCGCTGCAATACCAGGCCAAGGGGTTCGCCACCATCCTCCTTCTGGGCGAAGGCTTCATCGGCCAGGCGGAGACCCTCGCCAATGAGGTGGTCTCCGAGGCACCATGGATCCCCACGGCGAAGCTGACGCTGGCCCGCATCGCAGCCTATCGCAAGGAGGACCGGAAAGCGGAGGAAATCTACCGCCGCCTCCTGGGCTCGCCGAGGGAAAGCATGTTCATCAAGGACTCGGCGAAGCTGGAGCTGGCCGACATTCTCGCCAAAACCCCCGCCACCCGCGAAGAGGCCGCCCAACTCTGCCGGGAGGTTCTCATGCAACGAAAGGCCGATCACACGCCCGTCGCCGTGGCACTCCTCGCCTCGATCTACAAGGATCAAGGCAACCCGGCGAAGGCCATCGCCACGCTTGAGAGGGGGCTGAAACTGCACCCCGGTGACAAGCGGCTCGCCGGGTTGCGGCAGGCCTACAACCACCCGTCATCCGATCCTCCCCCGGAAAGGAACTGACCCACATCCATCTCACCAACCAGCTATCCCTTAAGCTATCCCTATGAACCCGAAAACCGCCCTTGTCGTCACCAGCATCTCCGCTCCCAACCCGGTCCTCAGGTCCCTCGCCGCGGGAGCCATCTCCCATGGATGGGACTTCATCGTCGCCGGCGACACCAAAAGCCCGCCCGGCTTCGTCCTGACCGGCTGCCATTACCTGACCGTGGAACACCAGCAGGCCGGCATCCATGAACTCGGCAGGCTCTGCCCGACGCGCTCGTACGCCCGCAAGAACATCGCCTACCTGGAAGCCATCGCGCGCGGTGCCGAGGTCATCGTCGAGACGGATGACGACAATTTCCCACGGGACTCCTTCTGGCAGCCGAGGAATCCCATCGTCGCCTGCCGTCCGGTGAACCATGACGGCTGGGTGAACGTATACGCCTATTTCTCGGAAAACTTCATCTACCCGCGCGGACTGCCCCTCGACCGGTCGCGCGACACGCCACCCGCGCCCTCCGGGAAACAGCTGATGGACTGCCCGCTGCAACAGGGACTGGCGGACGACAATCCGGATGTGGACGCGGTCTACCGCATGTTGTTTCCACTGCCGTTCGTCTTCGACAAGGATGTGGAACCCGTCGCCCTCGGAGAAGGCGCGTGGTGTCCCTTCAACAGCCAGAACACCACCTTCTTCAGGAAGATCTTCCCGCTCCTCTACCTGCCCGCGCATTGCAGCTTCCGCATGACGGACATCTGGCGCAGCTTCGTGGCCCAGCGCGTGCTCCACCACCTCGGTTACCCTGTCATGTTCCACGGCAGCACCGTCTGGCAGGAGCGGAACGAACACAGCCTCCACCGTGATTTCTGCGACGAGGTCTCCGGCTATGTGAACAACGATGAAATCCGCACCGCCCTGATGGACATCACGTTCGAGGAGGACGCGGACATCCACCAACTGCTCGTCCGCTGCTACGCCTGCCTCATCGAGAAAGGCTGGGTGGGCAGGGAGGAGGAAGCCCTGCTGGACGCCTGGATCCGTGACCTGAAAAGCATGGAAAAGCACATCCCCTATCAGGAGTGTCGCGCCGGGGCCGCCTAGACGGCGGAAGTCGGGTCCAAACGCCACCAGGCCTTGCCTGATGGCGCAAGTGCGGCTACTGGTTTGGCATCATGATGAGCTTCAAGGTTCTCACACTCTCGCTGCTGGCGATGCTTCCGCTCGCCGCCTTCCAACTGCCCGCAAATTCCTCCCAATGCCTCGTCGGAACCTCCGATGGCTGGGACAGCTCCAACGTCACGCTCACGCTCTACCAGAAATCCGGTGGCGCGTGGAAACCCGTCTCGACACCATGGAAGGGACGCCTCGGGAAAAGCGGCCTCGTCTGGGGGAAAGGCATGAGTCCCGTGCCCCCGGGAGTCCGCACCAAGAAAGAGGGCGACAACCGCTCGCCCGCGGGCGTGTTCGAGATCGGCGGAGCATGGGGATACGACACCACCATCAAAAAAAATCCGGGCCTGCCCTACCGGCAGGTCACCTCCCGGGATCTCTGGGTGGAGGACCCCGCATCGCCCCAGTATAACAAGAACGTCATCCTCGACCACGAACCGTCCACGGACTGGGAGAAGAAACAACAGATGAAGCAGGATGACGCCGCGCATTCCCTCAAGCTTTTCATCGCCCACAACGCCCCGCCGGACGTCACTCCCGGTGCGGGTTCATCCATCTTCTTCCACATCTGGCGGCGCGACGGAGCATCCCCCACCGCCGGCTGCACCACCATGGAAAAGACGAAGCTCCAGTGGCTGATCTCCCAGATGGATCCCGGGAAAAACCCGGTTTACGTGCTCCTGCCGAAAGCGGAATACGCGAAATACAAGATCGGCTGGAAACTGCCGTGATGTGAAGGACGAAGGCCTTTCCCTCTCCCATGAGGTGCGCGAGATCACCCCAAACAAGTCCGCGCCTCCCGTGATTTCAGACATTGGCAGGTACGTGTATTGGGAAGTGATCCTGAGACGGATGGCTCGAAGGCCGGACGCCATTTTTTCGATGGCTGATGCGGTGACAATAAGTTCGCAGCCACCCGTTTCCCGCCTACGCTCATGAATGAAGCCGCTGTTTGAAGAACTGGATTTCCGGAAAACGCCTCTGGGCGATCTCATCCTGCGCCGACGGCGGATGACGATGTTGGACGATCTCATCGTTTACGAAGTGCTGCTGGGAAACGGCTATCTCATGTCCAGTTTGTTTCATGAGGTGGAAGTGGCGTTGGCGGATCTCGGCCTGGCGGCGGTGGGTGGTGAAAAATTGGATGTGGTTGTCGGCGGACTGGGCCTCGGCTACACGGCGGTCGCCGCGCTGAAGGATACGAGGGTTGCGGAGCTGCTGGTGGTGGACGTGATGGCCCCGGTCATCGAATGGCACGAGAAGGAGATGGTGCCGCTGGGTAAGACCCTTAACGACGACTCGCGCTGCCGGTTCATACATGGCGACTTTTTCGCACTCGCGGCGGCGCCCGAGGTCGGATTCGATCCAACGCGGGCCGGACGGAAATTTCATGCGGTGTTGCTGGACATCGACCACTCGCCGCAAAAACTGCTGCACGAAGGAAACGCCGGATTTTACAGCGAGGACGGATTGCGCCGTCTCGCAGGGCAGTTGCATGAGGGCGGGGTGTTCGCGTTGTGGTCCGACGATGCGCCGGATGAGACATTTCTGAAGTATCTGGTGGAAGTCTTCGGCGATGCGATCGCGCATGTCGTGAAATTTCCCAATCCATTGCTGGAGAAAGAATCGGAAAGCACGGTGTATGTGGCCCGTGCGGAATGAATACCGCGGCTCCCGGAGGAGGCTCTCATCCGTTACAATGAGAAACCGGCGGGAATCGTTGCGGGGGGCTCGCGATTCACACCGGTTTTTCTCGATCGGGGGGATTTCTGTTCCTTGGGGGGATCTGTTTTTCGGGGGGCTTGGGGGGATCTCCGTTTGCTTGCCCGGGGGTGGGCTTGCTTGCGGCGACGGGAATAGAGATACCTGATTTCAGGATGCTTTCCTAGTGCGTGATCGCGTGTACGGGATCGCGGGATGGGCGTTCCATCGGGTGGGGACTCCCCGCGGTGAGTAGGGGGAACAGGGTTGGAGCCGTTCGCGCGGAATGAATTCCGCGCTCCCGGTGCTGGACGCGGGAGAATCCTCCATCTACACGTCGCGCATGACCGTCCGCACACGCTTCGCTCCATCGCCCACCGGCTACCTCCACGTCGGCGGGGCGCGCACCGCATTGTTCAACTGGCTCTTCGCCCGCAAGCATGGCGGCGTGTTCGTGCTGCGTGTGGAGGATACGGACGAGGCACGGAACACGGATGCCGCGCGCCAGGCGATCTTCGACGGCATGAACTGGCTGGGCCTCGACTGGGACGAGGGGCCGCAAAAAGGTGGGGACTACGGGCCTTACTATCAAAGCGAGCGCAAGGAGATCTACGACGCGTGGTTCGCGAAACTCGTGGCGGCGGACCGCGTTTACGAAGACGGAGGCGCGTGGCGTTTCCGCTTCGAGCGCAAGCCGGTGACCATGAACGACCTCGTCTGCGGCGAGGTCACCATCGACTACCGTGACGAATCCAACACTCCCGACATGGTGGTGAAACGCTCGGACGGTTCCTATGTCTTCCACTTCGTGAATGTGGTGGACGACCTGGAAATGGAGATCACCCACGTCATCCGTGGCGAGGATCACCTGATGAACACGCCGAAGCACCTGCAGCTCATCGAGGCGTTCGGTGGCAAGGCTCCTCAATACGCGCACATCCCGCTCATCCTGAATCCGGACGGATCGAAGATGTCGAAACGCGACGAGGGTGCGGCGGTGGGAGACTACCCGCGCCAGGGATTCCAATCCAGCGCGGTGGTGAATTTCATCGCGTTGCTGGGCTGGAATCCGAAGACGGAGCAGGAGATCTTCACCTTGGGAGAACTGGCGGACATTTTCACCTTGGAGAACGTCAACCGCGCTCCGGCGCGGTTCGACATCGAGAAGTGCAAGTGGGTGAACCAGCAACATCTCCTCAATGTCAGCGTCGAGGATTTCGCGGCTGCGGCGAAGCCGTTCGTCGAAGCGGAAGGTCTGCCGGTTTCCGACAACTACGTGGCGGTGATCGCCGCGGTGAAGGAAAAGGTCCGTTTGCTTGGCGATGTGCCCGCGGCGGTGGATTTCCTGCTCAAGGACGATTTCAGCAACGACGATGAAGCCGTCGCGAAGGTTCGCGGAAACGCGGCGGCGGGCGGACTTCTCGCAGCGCTGGCCACCGCTTTCGAATCCATCACCGAGTGGTCCGCGGATGCGGCGAAAGCGGCGCTGGCGGAAACCGCGACCGCCGCGGGAGCGAAGGCCGGGCAACTGATGTTCCCGCTGCGCGTCGCGCTGACGGGCCGCGGCCATGGCCCGGATCTGGGCGATGTGCTGAACCTGCTGGGCAGGGGCCGCTGCGTGAAACGCGTCCGCGATTTCGCAGGCATCCTCTGATTTTTTCCACGGATGAAACACGTCTATACCATCGATGATCTCGCCTCGCGCGAGCTGCTGGACGCCGGAGCCGGCAAGCCCGCGAAGCTGGCGGTGATCGGCCATCCCATCGCCCATTCCGCCTCGCCCAAGATGCACCAGGCGGCGCTGGACGCGTTCGGCATGGACCTGCGCTACATCCGCCTGGACATCGAACCGGGACAGGTGGGCGAGGCGTTTTCACGCATGCGCGCGCTGGGATTCATCGGCTGCAACGTGACGGTTCCGCACAAGCTGGAGGCGATGGAAAACTGCGAGGTGCATCCGGACGCCATGGCGCTTGGCGCGGTGAACACCATCCGCTTCGATCAGGACGCGACCCGTGGATTCAATACCGATGGGCCGGGTTTCGAACAGGCGGTGCGCAATGAATTCGAAGTCGAACTTTCTTCCCTGGCCACCGCCATCTTCGGGGCGGGAGGAGGGGCCGGCCAGGCGATCGCCACACAGGCGTGTTTGCGTGGAATAGCAAGACTGCTGCTGGTGAACCGCACGGCGGAAAAACTCGGGCCACTGGTGGAACGGCTGCGGCTCATTTCCCCCCGGACGGAAATCACCGCGATTTCCTTCGGTGATCCGCAGCTTGCCGGGCATTGCCTCGGCTCGGACCTCATCGTGAACACATCATCAGTCGGTTTGAAAGCAGACGATCCCTCCATCCTTCCTGTGAATTGCCTGAGAAAGGATCACCTGGTTTACGATACCATCTATCAGCCCGCCGTGACCCCGCTGCTGGCCTTGGCGAATGCCGCCGGATGCCGGACCACGAACGGGCTTTCCATGTTGATCAACCAAGGGGCCCTCGCCTTCCAGCATTGGTTTCCCGGCACGGAGCCCCTGCCACACATGACGCGCGCGCTGCGGGCGGAGTGATTTCCACACCGTCCCACGGTCACTTTTCCGCTGGCGTCTCGGTGATTTCCACTCCCGGTTCGTCCGTGGAATACCAGTGGCAGGCGACGACCTTTTCGAGCTCGAAGCGGCGCACGCCGTCCTGCTCCACACGGCGGACCTTCACCCGCAGGCGGATGAATCCATCGGGGTTGTTGCTCTTCAACTTCACTCCGAAAGGGCGTCCGCCATTCCGCTGCAGCGCGAACGCGGCGTCCAGCAATTTACCGTCGCGGGTATCGCGCCGGATCAGGAATTCCGGCGACTGGGAACCGCTTTCCCCACTGTGACCGAAGCGCGGGGCGTAGAGCACGACGCTGACGGTATTCTCGTTTTTCCGTTCTTTGGCGAGGCGCTCGCGCGCGAGCAACCGGAATTCTCCTTCCGAAGGACCGCTGCCGGTCAGAAACAGCGCCCATGGATAATCGCTGTAGCGGGCGAAATGATCCCAGTCCAATCTCCACTCGCCGTTTTTCTCGATGAATACCGCGTCGAGACGCAGGTTGTCCGCCCCCTCCCATTGAGTTTCGATGGCACGGCGGCCGGGAAGCGCAAGCAGGGTGCCTCCGGTATTGGCGATTGTCGCCGGATCGATGTTCACGATCGGATTCAACTCATAAAAACGGGCCATGCGGGCCGCGGTGGTGATGGGATCCAGCACGAACTGGTTCCGCTCCTCAGGTGTTCCCGCGTTGAGGAAACCGGACAGAACGCCGGTGCAGATCGGAGCGGCTTCATTGAGTTCGGTGATTTCCGCTTCCGTGGACTGGTGGGATGCGGCGGCCTGCCGGTGACCGGTCTGCGCGCCATCCCGCCCTTCCGGCCAAAGCAGCCGCGCGCCGACAATGATGAGCCCCACGAGCAACCCCCAGCCCGCCAGCAACCCGAACATGAAATAGCTGCTCCTGCGTTTCCGGACGGTATGCCTGCCACGTTCGGACGACCGGCCCGAACCTCCCTGCGGAGGAACCGCATCCGGAACTCCGGGTGCGGCTTGTCGCGCGGGCGGAGCTTCCAGGCTGAGTGACGGGTTCCGCCCGCATTCGGTACAGGTGCGGTCGTCGGTGTTGCCGATGGGAGATTGGAACAAGGAACCGCAACGGCCACAATGAAACCAGGAGATGTTGTTTTCGCTCACGAAGATCCGGATTTAGGGTTTGACCCAGCCTTGGAAAAGCACCTCGCCAATGGCCCATTGGTTGGGGGAGGCGTCACCCGGCCCGCGCTGGAGACGGAGGGTGAAGGGTAGAGAGTCCTTGGACTCCTGGACAATCTCTCCCTGGTTGAAAAGTGGGGCGATACGGGCATTCGCTGGTTCGTCCCTGCGGGCATAGCACCAGATGCTGGCGACACCGTCCGGCGCGAGGAAGCGGTAGGACTGATATTCCGTCTCCGGCCAGGTGGCGGTGTAGAACTCCGCCGGGGAAATCTTCCCGCGGATCTCCTGCGGATCTCCCTGGCCGTTTTTCAACTGCTCGAAAGTGGCGGTGCCGAAACCGGTGGTCGCCTTCCAATCCAACATGAGATTGTTCCCGGACCGGGTGAAATAAGCGGTGAACCGCGTGTGATCCGGCAGCTCGCCCTCGAGCATTCCATAATAATCCCGCCCGAGCTTGTCGGCGCTCCATGAGCAATCCGCGGCAGGCCACCATTCCTTGGAGACACCCAAGGGCTTCCAATGTGCCTTCAGGGATCCATCCTTGGCCTGATCCTCCCGCATGAGCATGACAACATCCGCCCAACGGCCGGCGGTGGCGTAGGAGCGGAAAAGCCGCATGGCCTCGGGCTGCCGGGCGATCAGCGCGTTCATGGCCGCGATTCCTTCCACCTCCTCCTCGGCTGCGAGATGCGAAGCCGCGCTTTTCCGATCCCGTCCTTGATTGGGCGCGTTGATGGAGGGCAGCAGCAACAGCCCGCCAACGACCACCGCCACGACAGCAGCACCGGACGCGAGCAGCCAGCGGGTCGAATGGCGCTTCGAACCTCCCCAGGCCGCGGCTTCTCCATGTGTGTGCCCGGCGGCCTCCCGGACAGGCCGTTCGTGAAATTTCAGCTGTCTTTCGACCTTGGGTGGAGCGGCGGCCGACTGCTGGAGCCTCACGACATTTCCACTGATTTCCTGCACCTCAAGCCGCCTGGGAGCGTCCGAGGCATCCCCCCGGGTCAGCTGGGAGTCGATTCTAAGGCCGATCTCCCTCGCAGGCTCCACCACCGCGACCGGGCGCTCGCCGGAAGTCCGCCTGGGAGGAAGCACCGCGGCGGTGGCGGGACGGGTCGATGCAGCAGCCTCGTCATCGCCCCAATCATCGCCCGGAGCAAGCTCGGGGGCGTGGTTGTTGGGATCGGACAGGCTGGGATTCATCAGGCGGATGGAAGGCGGAGCAGGATGGAAGGGAATGGTGCCGGTTGCAAGCGGTTACCCTCATTCACCGGCGAGTTGGCGGTCCAGCGCGGCGTCCATCGCCTGCTCCACAAGACGGGCGGCGAGCGCTTCGGTGGCGGCATCCAGCTGCTGGACAGCCTTTTTCAGGGGATTGGCGGCTCCCGCGGCCAGCGCGGCGCGGACGGCTGCCGCGGCGGACTCGATTTCCTGCTTCTCGTCCGGCAGTGCGAGTCCCTGGGCCAAAACGGATTCCACCGCCGGGAGCAATTCCTCCGCTTTCAACCTGGCTTCGGTGAAAACGCGCTCCGCCATGTCGGTGAAGGCATGTTCCACCGATTCGCTGACCATCGCCTCGACGGCGGCGTCATCCACGTCCACCGCCGAGCTTTCAATGCGGATGATGGTATCCGTGCCGGTGGCGACGTCACGCGCAAGGGCTTCGAGAATGCCATTTTCATCGATCCGGAACTGCACGCCGACACGTGCCTGGCCCTTCGGTGATGGAGAAAAAGCGACGTCGAAGCCGCCGAGCTCCCAGTTGTCCTTCGCCATCTCCCGCTCGCCCTGGAGCACCCGCACCCGCATCGCCGCCTGCCCGTCCGCGGCGTTGGTGAACATTTCCCCGGCCTTGCACGGGATGGTGGTGTTGCGCGGGATCAGCACGTTCATGAGACCACCGAAGGTCTCGATCCCGAGGCTCAGCGGCGTCACGTCCAGCAGGATCATCTGCCTCAGCGAGCCACCCAGCACGCCACCCTGGATGGTGGCTCCGAGGGCGATCGCCTCGTCCGGGTGCTGTGAAACATCCGCCTCCCGCCCGAAAAGCTCCGCCACCGCGCGACGGACCGCGGGCATGCGGGTGCTGCCGCCGACCAGCACGACGGCATCCAGATCGCCAGCCTCCAGCGCGGCATCGGCAAGGGCCTGGCGGCAGAGACGCAGCGTTTTCGCAATCCATGGCGCGGCGAGTTTCTCCAGCTGTTCCCTTGTGATCCCTTGCTCCAGGCTGCGGGTTCCGTCGTAGAATGGGACCCTGAAAACCGTTTCATCCCCATCGGACAAGGCGAGCTTCACCCGTTCGGCTTCCGCCGTGAGGCGGATCCGTGCCGAGCTGTCGACTTCGGCAACGCCTCCGCGCTCCATGATCCATGCCAGGATGAGGGCGTCCAGATCATCGCCGCCCAGACGGGTGTCGCCATGGGTGGCGAGCACCTGGAAGACACCGTCCTGGATTTCCAAAATGGAGAGGTCGAACGTGCCGCCACCGAGATCATACACCGCGACACGGGCTTTTTCGCCCAGTTTGTCCAGGCCGTATGCCAATGCCGCGGCGGTGGGTTCGTTGATGATCCTCACCACTTCGAGCCCGGCGAGCTCCCCCGCCCGTTTTGTCGCAGCGCGTTGGGCATCATGAAAATACGCGGGAACGGTGATGACCGCCTTGCGGATTTCCGCACCCATCCTCCACTCCGCGACACGCCTCATCTCCCGCAGGATTTCCGCGCTGATTTCCTCAGGCGACTTCCCCAGCACCAATGGAAACCCATCCGCTCCGGCGGTCACCGCCAGCGGGAAATTCTCCTCCACTTCGGCCGCCCTGCGTCCCATCAGCCGCTTGACGCTGGTCACCACCCGATCCGGTTCCAGCGACCGGCGCCGCAGGGCCTTCGCACCGGTTTCCACCGAGCCGTCCGCACCGATCCAGACCGCGCTGGGAGTGATGCGCCGTCCGTCCTCATTGGCCAGCAGGATGGGAAAGCCGGAGTCCACCACACCGACGGCGGAATTCGTCGTGCCCAAATCAATTCCCAGGATCATCTCGCTCATCCCGGCCAGCTTCACGGGCAACAGCATCCACGTCAATGAGGCAACGCCCTCCGTACGGGATGAAAACCCACTTGGAGCGCTCCATTCCGCAAGCGACCGCTCATCCCGCACAATCCACCGCCAGCAAAAGCGCGGGAACCGTGGCATGCTGCGGTCATGTTCTGTTCATGGCGAAAGAGTCCGTCGGCCCCGTGCGGTTGCGCGTATATGCTGCGCAGTCCGATTTCCGAGGTTTTGAACCACCTTTGCTACCTCGGCCAGGGAACGATGGTCCTGCGGCAGAAAGGGCTGAGCCTCGCGAAAACCACGCCTTTCGGGCTGGCGGTGGCCTATCAGAAAAACGGCTGGAACATCCTGCACGACCAGGTGAGCGGACTGGAGACGGACACCAGCCAGCCCCAGAACATCTATCTGATGACGGACGCCTCCGACCGCCGTCCCCTGCTGGCGGTGGGAGAGCCGGGCCAGGCGATCGATCTCTCCATCCGGCTGGATGGCTAC
Source organism: Luteolibacter yonseiensis (assembly GCF_016595465.1). Classification (NCBI taxonomy): domain Bacteria; kingdom Pseudomonadati; phylum Verrucomicrobiota; class Verrucomicrobiia; order Verrucomicrobiales; family Verrucomicrobiaceae; genus Luteolibacter; species Luteolibacter yonseiensis. The sequence continues at coordinate 121,066 of NZ_JAENIK010000008.1, forward strand.
AGTTGGGAATCCCCCGCGGTCACGGCGCTGCTGCGGAAGTTCAACGCCGTTTCTCTGGACTGCGCCCAGAGCCGCCAACTCGGTGCCGGAGCGTGGCTGGACGATTGGGGAGACGCCTCGCGGACCACGAGCGACGGCATCCTCGTGCGCTCCGCGGCGGAGACCCTGCGGGCCTGCGAGTGGCTGGAGGTCGAGATCAAGAATCACATCCACCGCAACGTGGTGCGGTTCACCCCCTCCTTCATCGACTCGGAAGGCGGGGTGCTGCGCGTGGCGGACCACGCCTGCCGCCATGTGGTGTATGCCAACGTGGAGGCACCGGACTTCCGTATGACGCGGGTGCCGCACGGCCCCGTCCGGATCTATCTGGAGCCCACCGCCGCCTGATCCTTTTTTTCAACATGCACCAGCCGAATCCCTACCAAGTCGCCCGCCGCACGCTCCGCTTCACCGGGCCGGTCCCATCACTCCTGCAGGCGGTGGCCCGCAGCGGGCCGCTCTACGTGCACGCGCGGAACTGGATGACCGAACTGGCCGCCATCGTCCCGCTGTCCGAAATGGTCGACGACGAGGACGCGAAATCCGTCTTTTTCCCGGAAAACGGGCTGCACCTCTCACTGGCGGCCGTCGAGGCGGTGCACGGGGTCGAGATCGACTACCGGACCCGGCAGGCGCTCGCGTTGGAAATCGCAACGCATGGAGAACCGAGGACCCTGTCGGTGGTGGCCATCCCGAACATCAGCGAAATGGAACACTTCACCCGCTGCCTGAACCACCATCCGGCGGATGTCCTACAGGAGGAGCAGTACCAGCGGTGGCGGGAGGAATTCATCATCCGTCCCGTCATCTGCCCCTGCTGCCAGGCCGCGGCCGACGAACGGCGCTCCTACCCGGAGCGGAATCCCCTCACCCGCATCTTCTGCCACGCCATCGAGAAGGAACTCGAGCTGCGGTGCGGGCTGGTGTCCCCTGTCGTCGGTTTCACCACCTGGTTGAAACCGAAGAATCTCCAGCTTTCCAACGGCATCCTCGGCATCATCGCGGATGACGGCAGGAGCATGCTGGAAGTGGACTTCGGCGTCTGCCACACCCTGCGCATCGTCTGCGTGCTGGTCGACGACGAGCGGTTCACCGAGATGATCCTGTTCGATTCATTGGGGAACCCGCACTTCAAGATCGCCGCCAGAGGCTGGGAGATGGACGCGGTGTGGCGTGGGTTGTGCGGGTGACCGATGGTCGGACCGTGCGCGGCCTGCCGCCGCTTCCCGACCGGCGGCAGGCTGCGGAGTGGCGGCGGGCCACCCGGGGAAAGCGGCGGCAGGCCGCCGCGATCCAAGGACGGAACCGATGGTTCACCAGTGATATGCCACCGAGAGATTCACCGAATTTCCGGCGGTCTTGTTGTATTGATACTCGGTGTCGATCCATTCCACCGTGTCGAAGACGTTGTTCACATTCAGCGCGTAGGTCCACGGTCCGCTGACGTAGCGTGCCGCCAGGTCAAGCACGGTGTAGTCGCTGTTCTTCCTCGCGGTATCCGAACTCGAGGAATAACTCGTCCCCACGTAGCGCACGCCGCCGCCGAGGATGAGCCCTTTCAGCGTGCCGTCCCGGAACGTATAGTTCAGCCAGGTGGAAGCGGACTTCTCAGGAGTGAGACCGGGGGTGTTTCCTTCATCCCCATCCTCGCTTTCGGTGATTTCCACATCACCAAGGGTGGTGTTCACCAGAAGGTCGAGATTGTCGGTGATTCCGAGATTCCCCTCGAACTCGATGCCGCGCGAACGCCATTCACCGGATGCCTCGTAGTAGGCGGCATCCGCGGGATTGGAGGTCAGCACGTTGCTCTGGGTGATGTCATACAACGACAGCGTGGCTCCACCGCGGAAGTTTTTCGGCGCGTATTTGAGGCCGATCTCATACTGTGTTCCCTCGGTGGGATCGAAAGTATTTCCGGAGATGTCGAGCCCGGAGTTCGGGTAAAACGAACTGGAAACGCTGGCATACGGAGCAAGGCCGTTGTCGGCCAGATAGGTCAGCCCCGCACGACCGGTGAAGGCGCTGTCGTCCTGACCGCTGCGGAAATCAGGGGTTCCGCTCAGCGTGCGCTCCTTCACTTCGGTTTCCGCCCAGTCATGGCGGCCGCTCAGGGTGACCACCCATTTCGAGTCGAACTTGATCTGGTCCTGGAGATATAGCCCGTATTGGGTGGATTTCTGATAGCTGTCGGACTGTAGGCTGGTGGGACGCTGGATCGGCTGGCCGTAGTCCGGATCGGAGATGTCGATGCTGCCGACCGGATCATCATAATAGACGGTGTCCGCGCTGGCCCAGGAATAGTCAAAGCCGCCCAACAAGGTTTGCTCCACCCGGCTGCCGCGGATCTTGTATTCAAGCTGGCTGTCGATCCCGAGCGAGAGCGAGTCGCTGTCCCAGATGGAAGCGGTGCGGTCCATGATGGTGGTGGGGTTGCCACTTCCATCATCCTGATAGCCCATGGAGTTCAAATACTTGTCCTGGACGTTGTAACTGGACGCGCGCAGGTTCTGGCGGAATGCGAGATCCCGGCTGATGCGGTGCTCCAACTGATAGTTGAGATTGAGGATGTCATTTTCCTCGTAGTCCCATTTTCCGTAACCAAAGGCCTTCACATTCGTGGGGCTGCCGTCCGGAGCGGAGGCATAACTCGGGGTCTGCGTGCTTTCCCCGTGGAAATAGCTCACCCGGAAGTCGATCTTCGTGTCCGGCGAGATTTTCCACGTGAGCGCGGGCGCGATGTAGTAGCGGCTGGCATCCACCGGGAATCCGTTGCTGTCCTCCTGGCTGTCCCTGAACAGTCCGGTGAGACGATAGAGCACCGAGCCGTCCGCAGTGAGCGGCGAACCGACGTCCAAGGTGGCCTCGTAGGATTCATGGGTGCCGATCTCCGCCGCGACCTCGCCGAACGCAGTCTCCTTCGGGCGCTTGCTGATCGCGTTGATGACGCCGCCCGCCACGGATTGGCCGTAAAGAACCGAGCTGGGCCCTTTGATGACCTCCACCCGTTCGAGGCCGAAGATTTCGGGAAATTCGTAGTTCTGCAGACGCAGGCCGTCGAGATAACGGCTGTTGAAGGCATCGAACCCGCGGATGTTCACCCAATCGTAACCACGCGGGTCCTGGCCGTAGGCTTCGGTGGAGGTGCCGGCGGTATAGCGCAGGGCCTCCGCCACACCCTGGGCATTCCGGGTGACGATCTGGTCCTCGGTGATGACGGAAATCGACTGCGGGGTTTCGAGGAGGGGTGTGGTGGTCTTGGTGCCGACGGTGCTGTTCTCGTTGTTATAGTCGAGGATCCGCGCGTCGCCATCACGGCTCGCGGTGACGGTCAGGGTGTCGAGCACCGTGGAGCCGTCGGCATTGGTTTTTGGCGCGGCCTCCTGTGCCTGGACAAGTCCGATACAGGCGGCGGTGCCGACCAGCAGCGGTAGACCCGGTTGGATTCTGGAAAACCTCCATGGGCGGATGAAGCGGTTGGGAGCGGGTTTCATGGTGTGTTCGATATCTCGGTTGATGGGTGATTTTCAGCCGCGTTTGCGGGCGAGCCATTTGCTGGGCGACTCACCGGCTTCCTCACGGAAGGCTTTTGCGAAATGGCTGAGGCTCTGGTAGCCGACTTCGAGCGCCACCTCGGTGACGTTCATTTTCCCCGAGTCCAGTGCCTCGCATGCCCGCTCGATGCGGATGCGGCGCAGGTGGCGCTGGAGGGTATCCCCTGTCTCGCTGCTGACCCGGCGGGAAAGATGGTGGGGCGCGACGCCGACCTCCTTCGCCAGCGAGGTGAGGTCCAGCGGCTGGTCGAGCCGTTCGCGGAGCAGGTGGATGGCGCGCTTCACAGGATCGCGGTCGCGGATCGCGGAGCAGAAGCTGCTACCTCCATCGCCAGGCTTGGCACGGAACAACCGCACCGCGGCCCATTCAAGCACACGGGCTTCCGCCAGCAGGCGGCTGGGTCCGGCCTCCTGGGCCGCTTGGGCAAGGGCTTCGCATAGATCGCGCTCCCATACACCCATCAGTCCACAGAAGGCGACCGAACCCCCGTCACGCAGCCATTTCCCGAGTTCGGGATGCAGCCAGTCCATGTTCTTGCCCAGCCGTTCCCGCAGCCACTCGCGGGAAATCACAATGACCTCCAAGGTGTGCATGCCGGGATAACGCACACAGGACCACTCTCCCGCCTTGCCTCCACCGGTCATGGCGTACATGCCGGGTTTTAGAATGAAACGGTCTTTTTCCCCCCACACCAGTCCGCTGCCCTCCCGATTGAGCCACAGCCAGATGGCCCCCTCCGACGAGACTTTCCACCTCCAGCCTCCGGAAACAATCCGCCCGGCCACGCGCCCGCAGCGCAGGTCGTTGGCTTCCCCCCACCACATTTCCGAGATGGGTTTTTCGATTTTCTCCCCGGTTCTGGCCGGAGCGGCAGACTCGCTCACGGCGACTTCTATTGAAACCGAGTCTCAATAGCAAGTACATCTTTCCTTTGAACAGTCACACTGTGAGGATCGGGCTCGGCCCGCCAGACCAGGTTGCATTGCAAGTCCCACGATCACCAACAAAACTCCCAACGGGATGGTGAAGAGCGTGCTCAGAAATCTGTTTACCCAGGTAAAATGTTCCGCCGAACTTCCGGCTTCATCGATCACGATTTCGACGACCTCATCCAATCGAGGCTTCCTGCTGGATTCATAACCAGAGGTGAACCGTATGATGCCGGCAGGACCTTCAAATTGAATTTCAGGAGCATAATTCACTCCGTCGCCCTCTCTCTCCTTGAACCCGACAATAACGCCCTTCCCTCTGGTCCACGTCCTCCGCTTCCACCAGGAGAACTCATGCGCCACGCCCAATGCGAGAACGGTCCCCCCGATCACAATGAAGCAAACCTTGACAATTAGAAACATCATCGGCTCCCGGTATTGTCGATCACCCATTCCCGCCACCTTTGAGCCGGTGCGCCAGCACCGGAACGATGAAGATCAGCAGGGTGAGCACCGAGGTTCCCAAGTCGAAATAATGGCTTGCCAGGAAAGAGTGGAATGCGTCGCCCGCCGAGGATAGAGCTGGAGACTTCGCCGCGAGGTAGGCGTGGAAATCGTTGGTTTTATCAAGGAAATGGCGCGGCACGCTGAGCACCAGCTTGATGCCCAGGATTCCGATCACCACGAACGCGCACGTTTCCAAAAACGGATAGCGGTGCATCAGCTTCACGAATCCCGTGGCGGCGAAGCGCATCGCGAGGATGCCCAGGAAAACGCCGGTGCAGACGAGCACGAGCTTCGATGGCATCGGATACATTTTCACGTAAGCGATCGCGGCGACGACGTTGTCGATGGAGAACGCCAGATCCATGACCTCCACCGCCGCAACCGTCGCCCAGAACGGGCCGAGAAGGCCGATGGTGCAGCGGTAAAGCAGGTTGCCCTCCGCCGCGACGGCTTCCGCCCCCTCTTCCTCCACGGACTTGTGTTTGGAAAAATGGCTCCAGGCCAGCCATAGCAGATAAATCCCGCCCAGCGGTTCCAGCCACCAGATCGTGATGAGCCATGCCGCCAGCGCGAGGCACAGCCCCCGGAACGCGTAAGCTCCGATGATGCCATACTTCAGGGCCTTCCCCCGCTGTTCCTCGGGGAGACGCATCACCATCGTCGCCAGCACGGCCGCGTTGTCCACCGATAGAACGCCCTCGATGATCACCAGAATGAGAATCACCATCAAACCCGCGACGGGGTCCGGTCCGAGAATATTGTAGGTCCAGTCCATGAAATTGCTCCGGGGACGCTGGGCGAGGCACCCCTCACTGGCAACGTGAAATTCCACCGGATCCATCCGTACGCCGGAAAACGCCCCGGAATTCCGGGTCACACCCGTCCTTGCACCCCGTCCGGCAACCGTTTAGGACTCCCGAAGCAACTTTCATCCATGGCCGCGAACTACACCGAAGACGACATCAAATCACTCGATTGGCGCGAACACATCCGCATGCGTCCCGGCATGTACATCGGCAAGCTCGGTGATGGCTCGTCTCCGGACGACGGTCTCTACATCCTGCTCAAGGAGGCGGTGGACAACTCCATCGACGAGCACATCATGGGCTTCGGCAAGGAAGTGCGCGTGGAAATCGACGAGGAAGGCCGCGTGGAGGTGCGCGACTTCGGTCGTGGGATTCCACTTGGAAAACTCTTCGACTGCGCCGCGCAGATCAACACCGGCGCGAAGTATGACAGCGAGGCGTTCAAGAAATCCGTCGGTCTGAACGGCGTCGGCATCAAGGCGGTGAACGCGCTTTCCACCTTCTTCGAAATCCAGGCGTGGCGCGATGGCGAGACGAAGGCTCTCGAGTTCTCCAAGGGCCAGCTCACGGTGGACATGAAAAACCCGCGCCGCGACGACGGGGTGAACGGCACCCGCCTCGCCTTCGAACTGGACCGCACGATTTTCCCGGCGAAAGCGAAGTTCAAGGAAGCGTTCGTCGAAAAGATGTGCCGCTACTACTCCTACCTGAACCCGGCGCTCACCATCAATTTCAACGGCAGGAAATTCCGCTCGAAGGACGGCCTGCTCGACCTGCTGCGGGAGGAAATGGAGAACGAGGCGCTCTATCCGCCGATCCACCTCGTGGGCAAGGACATCGAGATCGCCTTCACCCACACTCCGGAGAGCGGGGAGGAATACTATACCTTCGTCAACGGACAGAACACGTCCCAGGGCGGCACCCACCTCGCGGCCTTCCGCGAGGCGCTGGTGACGGTCATCCGCGGATTCTACAAGAAACAATACGAGCCGTCCGACATCCGCGCCGGCATCGAGGCCGCCGTCTGCGTGCGGATCATGGAACCGGTCTTCGAGTCCCAGACCAAGACCAAGCTCGGCTCCACCGGCATCTCGCCGGACGGCGAGTCGCTGCGCACCTTCGTCGGGAACTTCCTCAAGACGAATCTCGACAACTACCTGCACAAGCACCCGCAGGTGGCCGAGGCGATCCAGAAGCGCATCCTCTCCGCCGAACGCGAGCGCAAGGACCTGAAAGGCATCCAGAAACTCGCGCGCGAACGCTCGAAACAGGCGAAGGTCCACAACAAGAAGCTCCGCGACTGCCGCGTCCGCTTCGACAGCAAGCACAAGCGCCGCGAGGAATCCACCCTCTTCATCACCGAGGGTGACTCGGCCTCCGGTTCCATCACGAAAAGCCGCGACGTGGAGACACAGGCGGTCTTCTCGCTGCGGGGCAAACCTCTCAACACCTACAGCCTGCCGCGCAAGATCGTGTATGAAAACGAGGAGTTCGCCCTGCTCCAGGCCGCGCTCAACATCGAGGATGGCATTGAATACCTGAGATATAACAAGGTCGTCATCGCCACCGATGCCGATGTGGACGGCATGCACATCCGCCTGCTGCTGCTCACGTTCTTCCTCCAGTTCTTCCCGGAGATGATCCGCGACGGACACTTGTATATTCTGCAAACACCGCTCTTCCGCGTCCGCAACAAGAAGGAGACCATCTATTGCTACGATGAGGAAGAACGGAAGAAGGCCATGGCGAAACTCGGCAAAGCCGCCGAGATCACCCGCTTCAAGGGCCTCGGGGAAATCTCGCCGGACGAATTCAGCTTCATGATCGGCCCGGACATGCGCCTGGACCACGTGGAGTATGAGGAAGGCAAGGGAGTGAAGGAGCTGCTCGCCTTCTACATGGGCAAGAACACCCCGGACCGGCAGGACTACATCATCGAGAACCTGCGCGAGGACGTGGACAAGCAGGTGCAGGTGGCGTGAAAATACATCGGCCTCCCTCTATTTGGCATTCCGGCGCAACATATCCAGCACCTTTGTCTCCTTGTCAAAGTCACCTTGAAAAAGCTGGTCGTAGGAAGTTCCGGGCAACCGTTCGAGCCAGCTTTTCCAATCCCCTCCGGTTTGGGCGAGGCGGATCAGGCACGATGTCTTGATCTGCCTGGTTTTTTGAACGGGCAGGTTGGCTGTGGCGAGAAACTCCAACACCTTCACCGGGTCGGAACCGCCCTGGATGCTCAGCAGTTCCAGTTCCGCCATTTTCCGGGCCTCGCCCTCGGGCAAGCGCGTCAGCCAGACTTGGCTCGCGGCAGGATCATAGGGTGCCCATAACCGGATCACGCCCACGGCGTCATCCGTCGAGACCGGCTTATCCAACAATCTTCCGGCAGCCGCGGCGGGATCGATTTCGAACTCTTTTTGAAAGATCCTCGAACCCGGCGATGTCGGATCGGTCGACCGCACAGGCTCCGTGAGGACTTCGAGATCCGGCCAGTAGCGTTGGAGATTCCCCACCACCCGGTTCCCGAACCTGAGGTGGGGCGGATAAATGGCACCAAAGGATGAGGCGGGGACGAGTTTTGCCAGAGCCGCCGCTTTCTCAGGAAAAAAACGTACCGCTCGTTCTGCGAGACTGACGAGCGGGAACCGCCCCCACCCGAGCGCGTCCAGGGCTTCCCGGGGATCCTGGTGCCGCCGCAGTTCCGCCAACCATAAGTCACAAGCGGCCGCCGGATCATCGCCGTAGGGTGTCACCGATTCCGACGCCCTGCCTTCCGGCAAAGGAAGGGCGAGTTCCGCAGCCAGGGTTTCGCTCCCCTCAGGGTTGATTGCATGTAGCGACCGGAGGAAGGTCGCGGCGGACTCCGGATCGATGGCAGCCTGCTTGCGGATGAAACGTCTGGCCTCCTCGGGCTCGTGCTTGATGGAATGAAAGAGCATCTCCGCGTGATTGGCACCCTCCTCGTCCGTCTCCATCGCCCATGCCATCGCGGTTTCCGGGTCGGCAAGCTGCCAGAGCCTCAGGACTCTGGTGAAATCCGTATTAGTCATCACCCGGCGCAATTCGGGGTTCGCGGCGATGACCTTCGCTGTTCCTGCCGGGTTCCGGTTGAGACCGATCCGGAGGATGCTCTCCAACCGGAGCTCGTAATGATTCTCCGCTCCGGGATCGAGGAAATCCGTGATGAAGCCAATGGCGGAGGGCGCGTCGCGGCAGGCCCAGACCTCCGCAACTCCGCCAGCGACCTTGAGACGCTCGGAGGGCGCGAGCTTCATCACCGCGCCAGCGGCGGCGGAAGGATCCCGCCGGGACCATGAGGAGAGGATCGCACCGAGTGGCGAACCCGACTTCATGCCGCCCTCGTCCGAGCCGCAGGATGCGTGAACGGGCGCGGGCATGGTGGAGAACCGCTCCAAGGTGCCCGCCGGGTCACGCCATGCCAAAGTGCGCATGACACCGATGGAAAGAGGTTCGAGATTCCTGCGTTCCAAATTCTTCCACACCGCCTCGGGATTCGCTTCAGCGAAGGCTGCATAGGCACCGGGTTCATCGGCCACGGGCCGGGCCGCCCGCACCGCCAGTTCCTCGGTCGCCAGCAGATACGTGACGTTCCGCATGTCCCGCCGGACCCTCACCCATGCTTCCTTGTCCACGTGCTTGGGGGTGATGGATTCCAAATCCCTGACCGTCGCCGTCCTGGCGAAGTCCTGCCAGATGCCAGCCCATTCTCCGGTCGGGCGGGTCTGGAATTGCTCTTCAACCTGGGCCACCGTGAGCCGCCGGGGTTCGTCGGTTCCCGGGGAGGGCCGGCTGGCGCGGTGGTGACTCACAGGCGGTTCTTCCACCGGCGGGGCGTTACGGTGTTTCGACAGATAAAAAGTAACACCCCATGTGACGATGAAACAGGCGGCAGGGATCAGCAGCGGACGAAAAATTTTCATGGCGTGAGTTGTTTGATGGATTGGCGGATCTTCAGGACCTCTTCCTCCGGTCGATTTTGGTAATAGGGTTCGATCCCGGCGGCGATCACCTCCCGATCCTCCTTCGGAAGGGCCTTGAGCGAAGGCATGGCTCTCACGGTGTCGGCACCCAGGGCATGGAAAGCCAGTTCAGGCAGCATTTCCCTGCGCTTTGCGGCTGATGCCATCGAAACGATTTCCAACGACTCGTCCAACTCTCCCCCGGCCAGACATTTGTTGAATGCCAGTTGTCCGAGCACCTGATCGGCAGACGAAGGAGGCATTTTCGACAGCAGCTCCTTCGCCGAGCCAGCGACCAGCTTCTCCCGGACCTTTTCCACCAAAGTCCACAGCGCCATCCGCCGCACCTCCAGGTCGCCGTCTTCAAGCAGGGGGACCACGGCGGCGGGATCGCCGGTGACTTTTTCCGTATCCAGCATGATATCCGCTCCGCCAGCCCATCGGATGGCTGCAACGGGGTCTTTTTCCAACCAGGAGTTGAGAACCGCCCTCGCGAGTCCGAGATTTCCCTCCCGTGAGCGAATCCGGAGGGAGATATCCTGCAGCGCGTCCAGCGCACGCTGGGGATCTTCCTTGCCGACGGAGGAAAGGGCGGAGGCCACCGCGGAGGATTCTCCGCCCAGGGTTCCATCCAGCGACCTGACAATATCGATCAAGCGCCATGGATCGCTGCCCGCCAGGCTCCGGGATACAGCCAGATAAATCGCCTCGCGGTCGGGGCCGGGCGGAGCGGACCGCAACTTCCGGATGGCCGCCTCCGGGTCGCTGCCCATGAGCGCCACCATCTCGTTCTCCAAGGCTCGGAAACGAACCAAGCCGGGCGGGAGACCGGAGGATTTCGGTGGATGGTTCCTGTAAATGAAAGAGAGCACCTCCGCCCGTAGTTGCGGCCACGGGATGAGCTCCGCCCGCGCTGCTGCGGCGGCGGGATCCTGATTCACGAGGATTTCAAAAGCCCGGGAAATCCTCTCCCCATCCTCGTAAGCGGGCGGCGTTTTTGAATTCCCGTTCAAGAACATGGCAAGCACCTGCTCGGCTTCCGCGAGCGATGCCGGAAGATTCTCCCCCCGTTGTTCCTCCAAGGCCCATGCGACGCGCGGAAACCTCGCGGCGAGAAAATCACCGGCAGGCTCATCCACCGATCTGATGATCGAGACCTGGTCCCGGACCGACAGCGCCCCGTAGGCGGTCGCCGCGGCGGAAGGGTCTGACGCGCACCATACGTTGAAAACCTCCTGCACGTCTCCCAAGCCCCGCCGGTTCCGCTCGCGGGTGATTGCGAAACTGAACGCACCCTCGGGGTCGATTTCCGCCCAACGCCGCAGGGCCATATTGCGTGCGGTGCCGAAATGATCCCCTCCTTCACCTTCAAGGGACACATAGTCATCCTCGTCGATGATGGCCTGCAGGTCGGACACTTTGGCGGTTGGAAGAAACTCCACCAAGGGAGCGAAGCGTCCGGCCTGGATGGTTTCCAACACTTCGTCCAACGAGCGCGTGACACTCGCGGGGCGGGGTGCGAGAGCTTCGCCATCGTTTTTTGAAACCATCTTCATCTCCGCCGCCCTCGAACGCGAGGAGAGGGAGCGCGTCTCGGGTGGAGGAGAAATCGCCTTCACTTCCGGCTGCCATCCCGCCGCTCCTCCCGCAAGAACGAGCACGGCGCAGGCACCCAGCTTCATTCCTGAAAACGCACCCGCCATGCCACCGGTGGCGGACTGATATTTCAACGCTGCGGCAGCGACCTGTTCCGCAGCGGGCATCGCCTGGCTTTTCACATTCGTTGCGGCAAGGGCGGCGGCGATGACTCCCGCCGTCCGTGCTCCGCCAAGTCCCTGACCCAGGCGGACGAGCGCGCGCTCCACCCGTTTCTGGCAGGCGGCCTCGGATTTGCCCACCGCCGCCGCCATCCGCCGGTAGTCCTCACCACCGCAGCAGTGGCGTAGAACGAGTTCGCGGTCGAGCTCGGGAAGCTTGTTGAGAGCTTCGTCCAGCCGGTCATAGATTTCAGGACGGTGCATCGGCGGGGTGTCGGGTTCGGGTTTGACGGGCAGGCGGGAAAGCCGGGTTTCCTTACGGGCGAGCGCCGAGGCTTCGAAACAGGCGGTGCGGTGCAGCCATGCCCGCAGCCGCTCGGGATGGCGGGAGACCACACCCGCCTTCGCCGCGAGCCGGGCGAAGGCGTGTTGGGATGCCTCCTCGGCCAGCGCGGCCGAACCGAGGCGCCGGAGCGCGACATGGAACACCAGGGGCAGGTACCGCCGGACGATCTCCGTGAAGGCGGCGTTGTTCCGCGTATCGCGGAAATCGTTCAGCAAGGTGCCGTCGTCGGATTCGGAATGGTCTGACATGATGTTTTCTACCAACATACGTCGCGAAACCGGCGCTCCCACGACAGCTATTTTCAAAAAACGAAAAGTGGACGCTTGGTCAGGGCCGGTGCCGGACTTGCGGAAAAGCAGGAGCAACCCATCCAACCTATCCGTCGGGTGACGGTTTTGACGCATTTCCGGAAACCATATCTAACGGAAGCGTCACAAGGCGAATTGGTCACAGTAAAAACCGGGTGGAGGGGAATGCGGTGTCGAAACTCCGGCTTCCCTACCAAAACCACCATGAAACCCCGTAAAAATCTATTCCTCCCTTCCCTCATCACGCTCGGAGCGCTCTCGCTTCCCCTCCAGGCGCAGCTGTTGGTCACCGAAATCCAGTCCGATGGCCTCTGGGATTTCTGGGAACTTACCAATACCGGGACAGAAGCTGTCGACCTGGGCGGTTACAAGTGGGATGATGACAGCAAAAACCCTGCGGATAAGGATGCCGTCACCATTCCTTCCGGCACCACCATCGCCGCAGGCGAGTCGATCGTCTTCGCAGGTGCAGGCGTGGGAACGGCGGAAACTTTCCGCAACCAGTGGGGGATTTCCACCAACGTCCAGGTCATCGTGGGTGGTCCTAATTTCGGTGGTGGCGACGGCGTCGCGTTTTTCAGCCCGTCCAACACCGAACTCTTCTTCTTCAGCTACGCCGCCGGTGGCTTCACCCGCATCGACGGCAGCCCGTCCAGCGGCGGCCACGCCGGGCTCTCCGCCGGTGGTCTCGCCACCCAGGCCATGGTATGGGATTCGACCTCAGGCACCGCCTCGCCGCGTTACACCTTCGCCACCGGCTCGAACTTCGGCACCTTCGCCGCTCAGTCAAATGCCGCCGTGAAGGGCTCTCCTGGCTACAGCGGCTTCGGAGCCACCGCTCCCTCCGTCACTCTTTCCCTGAACGCCACCCTCTCCACCTTCCCTGAAAACGCCGCCAATCCGGCGTCCGTCGGCACGGTGACACGGACAGGCGACACCACCAACGCCCTGGTGGTCAACCTCACCAGCCGCGACACCACGGAGGCCACGGTGCCCGCCTCGGTGACCATTCCCGCCGGTTCCTCCTCGGTGAACTTCGACATCACCGCGGTGAACGACACGTTCCCGGATGGAACGAAAACCGCGACCATCACCGCGGCCGCTGTGGAGGCTACATCCGGCACCATCGCCCTCACGGTCACGGACGACGGCGACGTGGCGGACACCGATTTCCTGCTGACCGAGCTGCAGTCGAACCAGTCCACCGGCAGTCCGGCAAACTCGAACGACTACTGGGAGCTGACGAACACCGGCTCGGCCACCCGCGACATCAGCGGCTACAGCTGGCATGACAGCGGCCGCTCGGGCGCCTCCGCCGCCGTTTACAAACTTCCTTCCGGCACCACGATCGCACCCGGCGAATCGGTGATCTTCACCACCATGCCGGCGGCGGACTTCCGCACCTGGTGGAACATCCCGAACACCGTGCAGGTATTCCAATCCACAGGCGCACCGGGCCTTGGCAAGGGCGACGGGATCTCGTTCTTCGATGCCCAGCAGAACGAACTGTTCTTCTTCAGCTATGCGGCGGGAGGCTTCACCCGCGAGGACGGAAACCCGTCCATCAATGATCATGCCGGTATCGCCGCGGGCGGGACCGATGCGAGCCAGGCGCTCGTATGGGTGCCGGGTTCCGGCAAGGCCGCGCCACGCTACGCCGCCGCAACCGGCAGCAACCACGGCACCTTCAAGGCGGCGGTCGGCACCGATTCCGGCTCCCCCGGCAACACCCTCCCGGGAGCTCCCACCGTCAGCATCGCCAGTTCCTCCGCTGCGGAAGGGAACACCGGAGACTCCAACCTCGTCCTCAACGTCACCCGCACGGACATCTCCACCGCCTTCACCGTGAATTACGCCGTCACCGGCGGCACCGCTGAATCGGGCACGGACTACACCCTCGTTTCCGGAACCCTGACCTTCGCGGCCAACGGCCCGGCCACGCTTCCGATCAACATTCTGGTTCACGGGGACACCACCATGGAAGAGAATGAAACGGTGGTCGTCACCCTGTCGGGCGTCGTGAACACCACCGGTGCCACCGTCCTCGGCACCGCCGAAGGAACCGGCACCATCATGAATGATGAAACCGCCGCCGGAACGCTGAACCTCGCCAACTACGTCCGCACCGGCCGTTACAACCTGCCGGAGCCGACCCGCACCGCCCTGCCACCGGGCACGGCCACCCACAACCTCCTCTGCCAGGAGGCTTCCGGTGTGACATACAACTGGGATACGGACACGCTCTTCATCACCGGTGACGGCGGCCGCTCGGTCACCCAGGTTTCCAAAACCGGGACGCTCATCAACACCATGTCGCTCGATCTCAAGTCGGGCGCTCCGCAAGGCACCGAGTTCTACGATCCGGAAGGCATCACCTACATCGGCAACGGAGAGTTCGTCCTCTCGGAAGAGCGTGACCGCCAGCTCGTGAAGTTCACCTACGCCGCCGGCACCACGCTGACCCGCGCGAACGCGAAGACCGTGGACCTGGGCACCTTCGACGACAACACCGGCACCGAAGGCCTCTCATGGGATCCGCTGACCGGCGGCTTCATCGTCCTCAAGGAAAAGTCTCCGATCGGCGTTTTCCAAACCACCATCGATTTCAATGCCGGAACCGCGTCCAACGGTTCCCCCACCACGACGAACTCCACCAACCTCTTCGACACCACGCTGCTCGGCATGAGCGATGTGGCGGATGTCTTCACCTTCTCGAACCTTCCCGAAATGGCGGGAACGCCGCAGGAGGCGAACATGCTCATCCTCGGCCAGGAAAACGCCCGCATCCTCAACGTCAGCCGCAGCGGGGTCGTCAGCAGTTCGCTCAACATCACCGCGGATCCCGGTGACATCGCCAGCTCGCCCAACATGCAGCACGAGGGCATCACCATGGACCGCGCCGGGAACATCTACATCGTCAATGAAAACGGCGGTGGAGACATCAACTTCCCGCAGTTGTGGGTCTACTCCCCGACCAACGCGCAGAACACGGCCCCGACAGCGGTGGCGGTCAACAATGCCGTCACCACCATTCAGGAAAACTCCAGCACCGCCTCTCCCGTCAAGCTGGGGGACATCGGGGTGTCCGACGACGGCCTCGGCGCGAACGTGCTGAGCCTCGCCGGTGCCGACGCGGCCGCCTTCGAAATCTCCGGCAACGCCTTGTATCTCAAGGCCGGTGTCACCCTTGATTTCGAAACCAAGGCCAGCTATTCCATCACCATCAACGTCGACGACACTTCGGTGGGTTCCACTCCGGACGCTTCGGTGAACTTCACCCTGACAGTGACCGACCAGGTGACGGAAACTCCGGTCACCGCCGCACTTGCCATCACGGAGGTTTCGGCATGGGCCAGCGGCAACAGCCCCGTGGGGAGCGACTGGTTCGAGCTGACCAACATCAGCGGCAATACCGTGGATATCACCGGCTGGAAAGTGGACGACAGCTCCAACTCCGCCGGATCCGGCGGTGTCTTGAGCGGGGTGACCACCATCGCTCCGAACGAGTCGGTGATTTTCCTGCTGGAAGTGGGCGCGGGTGAATTCGCAGCAAAGTCGGAGTCCTTCATCGAAACCTGGTTCGATGGAACCGCGCCGGCCGGTTTCAAGATCGGCTATGCGAATGCAAGTGGTCTTGGACTGAGCACGGGTGGTGATGCGGTGAACGTCTTCAACGCCAGCGGCGTCCGTCAGGCCGGTGTCACCTTCGGCGCTTCCGACAGCACCTCGCCATACCAGAGCTTCGACAATACGGTGGCGATCAACAACGGTGCCATCTCGCTGCTCAACCAGGTCGGTGTCCACGGTGCCGTCCTTGCTCCGAACTCCGCTGAGATCGGGTCACCGGGCTACTCGGCGCCGGGCGTCCTGCGCATCACCGAAGTCGCCCCATGGAGCAGCGGAAACAGCCCGATCAGGGCGGACTGGTTCGAGGTAACCAACGTGGGAGCCCGCGCGGTCAACATGACCGGCTGGAAGGTCGATGATGTTTCGGAGTCCATTGCGGGAGCCGCGCCGCTTGTCGGCGTCCCGTCCATCGCTCCCGGCGAATCGGCCATCTATATTGAGACCGCCAACTTGGAAACCGCCCGCACCGCCTTCCTGAGCAACTGGTTCGGCGCGAATCCGCCAGCCGGCCTTCAGGTCGGCAACTACAGCGGCGACGGTCTCGGACTCGGCACCGGCGGCGACGCGGTGAACCTCTTCGACAGCAACGGCACGCGTCGCGCGAAGGTCACCTTCGGAATCGCCCCGTCCGCCGCACCGTTCGGCACGTTCGACAACACCGCCGCGGCCGATGCCGGAGCGGTTGCGCACAGAAGCGTTCCCGGGATCAACGGAGCCTTCATCGCCGCGAGCAGCGCGGCTGAGGTCGGTTCTCCAGGATCCGCGGCAGCCGGTGGCAACCAAGGGTTTTCCTCATGGCTCGCCGCCAAAGGCTTGTCTTCGTTCGGATTCGGCGCGGATACCGATGGTGACGGCGTCTCCGACGGTGCGGAGTTCTTCTTCAACGAAAACCCCAACAGCGGAACGCCTTCAGGAAATCTGCCAAGCCTCGTTTCCTCAAACGGTGCCTTGCAGCTCGACTTCACCCACCTCACCAACACCGGCGCGGTGAATGGCGAGCTGATGGTTTCGGGCGATCTGAAAACCTGGACGCCCGCTCTCACGGGCCTCGATTACACGGTGGCCTCGTCCATCGCCACCGGCGACGAAACAGCCGTCACCTACGCATTGCCCGGCACCGGCCCTTCCGCTCCCGGCACTGCGGGTGTCCACCTCTCGCCAAACACTTCCGATCCGGTCGGAGCGTCGCTCGGTGGAGTCCGCATCGTGAACGAGGGTCTCGTCGGTGTCGGCCGCCTCACCGGAAACAGCGAGGACAAGTTCGGTGAGACGCAGGGCGCCTCCTCCGGCGTCGTCATCAGCGACTGGGCATGGAACGGCAGCCAGTTCAGCGGGAAACTCAATGTCCTGCCGGACCGTGGCTATGGCGACGGAATTTCGAACTACGCTGCCCGCCTGCATGAGGTCGGTTTCACCTTCACCCCCTACTACGGTGCCGGTCCGGTTTCGCAGAACCAGGTTTCCATGACCTATCTGGACTCCACCAGGTTCACTTATCTGGACGGAGGGGTGGAGAAATTCACCAGCGGCCTGAATCCTACAGGAAACTCCACGCTGTTCGGCGGTCAAACCGTCGGCACCGTCACCGCCGCGAATGGTGAGGGAGGCCCTCTGCTGAACTTGCTCAGTTTCGATGCTGAAGCCATCTATCTCTTCGGTGATGGTTCCGGTTTTGTCTCGGATGAGTACGGCACCTACATCGCCCGGTTCAACGCCGCGAAGCAGATCGTCGGGATCACGCAACTTCCGGAAGCCGCCCGCCCTTACCGCCCCGCGAACACGCCGAACTTTGACTCCGTCAACCCGCCGACCACGGGACGCCGGAACAACCAAGGCCTCGAAGGCATGTCCGTCACTCCGGACGGCACCCGCCTCTTCGCCCTGCTCCAGAGCGCGACCGTTCAGGACACGGACGGTACCAAGCAGCAGACACGGAACAACGCCCGCCTGTTCGTCTACGACATCGCCGGAGAGAAACGGGAAGCCCCGGTCCTCATCGGCGAATATGTGGTGAAACTGCCGCAGATCGACCTGGACCCGAATGCCGCTCCCTCCGCGCTGAACGGCACCGCCGCCCAGTCCGAAATCGTCGCCCTCGGCAACAGCTCGTTCCTGATGCTGCCGCGCGACGGCAATGGTTTGGGCAAGCTGAACTCCACGGCGATCACGTTCAAATCGGTCCAGCTTGTTGATTTCGCCTCCGCGAGCAACATCCTCGGCCAATACGACGGCCCCACCGATCAGATCACCATCACCCCTGGAGTGCTTCGCCCTGAGATCAAGGCCGCCGCCACTGCGGAAGTCATCAACATGCTCCAACAGGACGATCTCGGCAAGTTCGGCCTGAATACGACGATCCCCGCGAACGCCAACACGCTCAACGAGAAAATCGAAGGCATGGCCCTTGTGCCTGACTTGTCCACGGAGCAGCAGAACGACTTCTTCCTCTTCGTCGGAAATGACAACGACTTCCAATCGCCAAATGTGAGGATGCTCGACGCATCCGGCAAGTTCATGACCGGTCCCAACAACACTCCCATCGACGGTCGCGCCAGCAAGGACATCAATAACGTCGGTATCACCAACGACGCCATGTTCTACGTCTGGCGTCTCACCATCGACGCCGGTGGAAGCAAGTTCTTCCGCTTCGAAGTGAAATAAGGCTGCCTGCTCCGAATCACCAACGGCCTCTCCGGATGACGGGGAGGCCGTTTTTTTGTGATGAAACGCTCTTTCCCCAACGCGCCACCGGGGAGATGCGGCACCTGTCACCCGTCACTCGCCGGCGGTCCTGCGGGCGGATTCCAGCACCTGCGACTGGGTGGCGAGAACATGGCGGAGCCTGTCGAGATTGCCTCCGGGCATTTTATCGAGCCAGCCCTTCCAATCGCCACCTGTGACGAGGAGGCGGGTGAGGCTGGTTTCCCAGATCGTCTCCGACCTGCCGTTGTTGATGGAGTTTCGTGTCAGAAAGTCCAATGCCGCCGCCGGATCGGTGGATGCT
Source organism: Luteolibacter yonseiensis (assembly GCF_016595465.1). Classification (NCBI taxonomy): domain Bacteria; kingdom Pseudomonadati; phylum Verrucomicrobiota; class Verrucomicrobiia; order Verrucomicrobiales; family Verrucomicrobiaceae; genus Luteolibacter; species Luteolibacter yonseiensis. Next base: position 139,921 of record NZ_JAENIK010000008.1, read on the forward strand.
TCGATTGTCGCGAGCGCCAGTCCGCCCGACTGGCGGAGCCCGGGATCAGGCAGGCGGGCCACCCACGAGCGGGCGGCGGCGGGATCGTATTCGCCCAACAGACCGATGATTTTCCTGACATCACCGTCGGAGAGGGGCCCCTGGAGCAAGCCATCCGCCGCGGCGACAGGATCGATATGAAACGGGGTTTCCTGAAATGCCGGTGTGTCGCCTGGAGACACGGGGTAGTCGAGGAACGGGGCAAGCTCCGGCCAATAGCGGGCGATGTCCTTGTTGTTTCCTCGCCAGAGATTCGTCGTGTCCAGAGCCGAGGCGGGCAGGGCCTTGGCAAGCGCGGCGGCTTTTTCCGGAAAAACTCGCGCGGCGCGTGCGGCGAGTTCCGTGGCCGTTTCCTTCTTCCAGCCCAGCGACGCCAACGCTTTTTCAGGATCACCCTGTTCGTCGCGCAATGCCGTGAGCCACCGCTCGCATGAGACTTCGGGTTCGTTGAGAATCTGATTTTGCCGGATCTGCGGATCAGCCGACAGGTCGATACCCAGCTCATCCGCCAGGGAAAGCGCGCTTGCGGGATATTGCCGATAAATGCCTCTCAACTGGGAGGGCTTCACCGCCACACCGGCGGCGGCAAGCCCGCGGATGATCCGTCCGGCGGATCCGACATTTCCCCCAATGCAGAAATACAGATAGACCGCAAGCTGGCCCGCATCTCCCGACGATTCCAGCAACCAGGTTGTCACCCGATCGGGATCCGCCTCAGCCCATGGCCCCAGCGCGGCATACAGACCGGATTCTTTCTCCATGGCCTTGCGGAGGGTCGCGTTCGCGTCCATCAGGCCTGCGGTTTCCCCGGGGTGGGTGCGGAACGACGCCCTCAGAATGTTTCCATTCGCCTGATCGGAATCCAGCAGGTAGCGGATCGCGGCGGGGCCGTCCTGGAATGCCCAGACAGTCGCCACCTGATGCTTCATCGCCTCCCGGACATTCGGAGGCAGATCCTTGAGGGCTGCTGCCGCGGCGGTGGGATCCCTCCTCGCCCAAGCACCGAAGATGGAACCCAAGGGCGTGGAATAAGTCCGTTCACGACGGTGCGTTTCTTCCGGCGGTGCCGTGCCGCTTTCCGGCATGCCTTGAAAGCGGCGCAGGGTTTCCGCCGGATCTTTTCCCGCGAGGATGCGCAGCGCCGCGCTGGCGAAGTCGCTCCTGTTGTTTCCTTCAATGCTCCGCCAGGCGGCCTCCGGGTCGCGTTCCGCCAGGGCGGAGAAAGCACCCGGTGTCAGAATGACAGGATGCCCGCCACGGACGGCGAGCGCCTCACAGGCGAGTGATTGCAGCAGCTCCCGGACAACCGCGTGATGGGGGAAAGCACCCGGAGGCGGGAGCCGTGAAATTTTCTGGAGATCGTCCGCGTCGGCCTGGACCGCGAATTCCTCCCAAAGCCGCGCCCATTCGGACGTGGGCCGCGCGAGGAAATCTTCCGCAAGCTTTTCGGCGGATATCTTGCGGAACCCACCGGGCGTCCGTCTGGCGGATGAGCCGTGGTGGTCCGGGGATTCTCCGGTGGCAGACGGTCCGCCGTGTTTGCCCACCCAGGAGGAGACGGCCCATGCGGCGGAGAAGCAAAAGACCGGAATAAGGAAGGATCGGAGGCGTTTCATGGCTTGAGCTGTTGAAGGGCTTCACGGAACTGATCCGAGTCATTGGACGGATTCGCACCCAGATAGTGCTCCATCCCGTGGAGGATCGCGGATTGATCTTCGGGAGCGAGGGATTGGAGCCATTTCAATCCCGACTCCGGATCCTTCCGCCACACCGACCGTGCGATCGCCGGCAAAATCTCGTTCTGACGGGCGGTGGGAGAGGCCTCGGCGGCAATCTCCATCGCCCTCTCGTAACCGCCCTTGCCGACCGTTGCCATCGCACAGTGCCGGAGGCTACGGTCCGCTTCCGCTTGGGGGATTTTCCGGATCAATTCCCGGACGGTGCCGTTGGCCAGACTATCCTCGAAAATCGGACCGAGGGCGAATCGGGCGATCCCGCTGACCGAGGGATTTTCGTTCGCCAGGAGACCGGCGATGATCTCCGGCTGGATTTTCGTCGTGCCAAGTTCTTCGTGACCGAGGCCCATTCCCGCTTCTCCCGCCCAGGTGATGGCTGCGGCCGGGTCTTTCTGAAGCCATCCGCAGACGATTTTTTTCGCATACTCCTGCGGTCCTCCATACCTGGAGACACGGGTACAGATCGCGGAAAGATAACCCAGGGCCCGTTTCGGATTCTCTTTCCCCGCCTGGATCAAAACACAATCCAGGGGATCCGAGCCAGTCCAGTAGCCGCTCTTCAACCTTCCTGGAAGCGAACTGACGAGATCCAGCAACCTCCACGGATCGCCACCTGAGAGGCCGTTTGCGACGACCTGGTAGATGGCATCCCGCTCCGCTCCCGGAGAAGCCTCGCGCAGGCTCCGGACGGCCGCCGCCTCGTCGCCCGCCATAAGTTCCCGGGTCTCACGTGCGAGGGCTTTCGCACGCAACGGCCCCGCGGGCAGATCGGCGGATGCGACGTCGAAATGTTCCGAGAGCCTGGCAAGCACGCTGATTTTCAGCCCGGGCCAGGGCAGGAGTTTTGCTTGGGCGATGGCGGCTTCCGGGTTCATCTCCGCCAGGCGGTGAAAGGCGAACCCTATTTCTCCGGCCTCCGGCTCCATCGGCTCCTCACGATGGGTGGGGGAAAAAAGCCGGTCGACCGTTTGTTGGTAACCCTGCAATTCCATCTCCGGGTCCGGCCGGACAATCCGCTCCTCCGTCACAGTCCAGGCGATGGCCGTATCCGCCGCCGCAAGCGCATCGGCGATCCGGTTGTTCTGCGTCACCATGTTTCTCGCCAGCAACTGCCGTGTATCCGCCGACAAGCTTCGGAAAGCCACCTCAGCCGCCGCCCCGTCCATCGTCATCCATCGCTCAAGCATCCGGGTGGCGAGCCGGTCCGAACGGGAAACCCCGTACTCGAACGCGTTCACAGGATCCATTTCCACCCAGCGCAGCGCGGCCAGCCCGTGCGCGGTGCCGAAGGTGCCCGATCCTTCGGACAGATCGCGGAGGTCATCTTCCGCCATGATCGCCCGGAGATCCGCAACGGTGGCGTGGGGGAGAAATTCGATCAGGGGGGCGAGCTGGCCCGCCTGGATGGATTCCAGCACATCCACCAGCGAGCGGGAGATTCCTGCTGGATGAGGTCCGAACGCGGGTCCGTCGGAGTCCGCCGCCGTTTTCCGCACGGCCTCCCTGGATCTGGCGGCGAAAGATCTCACTTCGGCGGGCGGCGGCGGAGGTGGTTCATACCTTGGCCAGCCCGCGACAGCACCTGCCAGGGCGAGGGTCGCGCAGGCGGCGAACTGAATCCCGGAAATGGCACCGGTGGCACCGCCGGTGGTGGAGTGATATTTCAACGCTGCCGCGGCGACACGTTCCGCAGCGGGCATCGCCTGGCTTTTTCCATTCGTCGCGGCGAAGGCGGCGAACACGATGCCGGCCGTCCTCGTTCCACCGAGTCCCTGTCCGAGGCGGGCGAGCGCCCTCTCCACACGCTTCTGGCAGGCGGCCTCGGATTTCCCGACCGCCGCCGCCATCCGCCGGTAGTCCTCTCCGCCGCAACAGTGGCGGAGGACAAGTTCGCGGTCGAGTTCGGGGAGCTTCCCAAGAGCCTCATCCAACCGGTCATAGATTTCCGGACGATCCATCGATGGCGGGTCGGACCGGGGGGTGATGGGCAGGCGGGAAAGCCGGGTTTCCTTGCGGGCAAGGGTGCTGGCTTCAAAATAGGCGGTGCGGTGAAGCCATGCCCGCAACCGCTCGGGGTGGTGGCAGACCGAGGCCACCTTGGCCGCGAGCCGGGCGAAGGCGTGCTGAGCCGCTTCCTCCGCCAGCGCGGTGGTCCCCAGGCGTCGGAGCGCGACATGAAAGACCAATGGCAGATGCCGTCGGACGATTTCCGTGAAGGCGGCGTCGTTCCGCGTGTCGCGGAAGTCATTCAGCAAGGTGCTGTCGTCTGGTTCAGAGTGCTGGGACATTGGAATTTCTACCTACATACGTCCCCCGCCTGACTCTCCCAAGACAGGTTTTTTCAGAAAAGTAATGAGCCCGGCCCGGCACGATCCCGCAGCCCGGCTCCCGCACCCGCTCCATGCGAAGCGGCCTCCGGCCTCTCCGGTTCCGCGACTTTCACGCGCGGCGGCACCGCCCCGGTCTCCTCCGACCCATCATCAGAGGAACCGCTCCCAGGCAAAGCACCAAACTCGTCAGTTCCGGCACCACGATGTGGTCCACGACCCCGGCCTTGGAGTAGTCCACGATATACCCGAGGTCATCGAGCGCGCCCAAGGTCATCTCACTGATGAAAAAGGTGTTCGAGGCCCAGCCGGTCATCAGCTCGTTGGAAAGATCCATCCCCGTCAGGTTGCTGACGAAACCGGTGTTGCCGACTCCGCTGTTGTTTTCGTTCCAATGGCCGTTGGCGGTTCCGGGGCCGCCACCCAGCTCGACCGGCACATAGGTGGCGGATGGCTGGTTGAACTCGCTCTGCCACCGGGCCAGGGCGTTCGGCCCGGTGTATTGGCCGCTGCCGTCGGCGTAGAGTTCGTAAGACGTGCCGTTGACGTTGTTGTTGAAGGTCCACAACGTGCCGATTCCGAGGACATGCGCCATTTCATGCAGGACGACGCCGTAGAAGGTGCTGTCCGCCACCATGCCGGCGACATCGGCGGAATCGAACGACATCGATCCGGTCGCCGCGTAATAGAGAGCGACGGTGGGATTCGGTGAAAAAGGATCGTTGTCGTAGTACGCGAGATTTTCCGGTCCAGCGCTGCCGAGCACTCCGCCCGAGCCGTCGATGAAGGGAATGGAAACGGAGACCGTCAGCGAATGCGGGGTTGGGCTCCCGTTCGCGTCGCTGACGAGGTCGTATCCGAGGATGACGGAGTTCCAGAAATCCGCGGCATCGACGAAGGTCTGCTGTTGGATCGGAGTCATCGGCCCGGAAAACTCCAGGCTGATGAGGGAGGCGGCATGGGCCACGTGAGCCGAGAGCACGGCGATCACCGCGGGAACGATCGATTTCATCTGGGCCGAATATCTGGTGAATCGACCCGCCTCGTCAATCCACCAGTTTGTTAGGCCGGAGGAAGCAGGAATTTCGATGCCTGTTCGACATCCTTGTCCCCGCGGCCCGAGAGGTTCGCGATGAGGATCGAGGACTTCGGCAGGCTCCCGGCGATCTTCGAGACGTAAGCCATGGCATGCGAGCTTTCCAACGCGGGCAGGATCCCCTCGCAATAGGCAAGCTCCTTGAAAGCGGCGAGCGCCTCGTTGTCGGTGGCGTAGGTGTATTCCACACGGCCGATGTCCTGGAGATACGCGTGTTCCGGTCCGACGGCGGCATAGTCCAGTCCGGCGGAAATGGAGTGCGTGAGCTCGATCTGGCCGTCCGCATTCGCGAGCAACCAGGTTTTCGTCCCTTGCAGCACGCCGAGTTTTCCACCTTGGAAACGGGCGGCGTGGCGCTCGGGGAAGATACCGTCGCCACCGGCCTCCACGCCCACCATGCGGACGTCCCCGTCATTCAGGAACGGATGGAACAGGCCGATCGCGTTGGATCCGCCGCCGACACAGGCGACCAGCAGGTCCGGCAGGCGGCCTTCCTTTTCCAAAATCTGGCGGCGCGCCTCGATGCCGATGACACGGTGGAAATCCCGCACGATCATCGGGAACGGATGTGATCCAAGCGCGGAACCGAGGATGTAGTGGGTGTGGTCCACCGTGGCGACCCAGTCGCGCATGGCTTCGTTCACCGCTTCCTTCAAGGTCGCCTGGCCGGCCGTGACGGCACGGACCTCCGCACCCATCAGGCGCATGCGGGCGACGTTCAGCGCCTGGCGCTCCATATCCACCGCACCCATGTAGACGACGCATTCCATGCCGAAGCGCGCGCAGACGGTGGCCGTGGCGACGCCGTGCTGGCCCGCGCCGGTTTCCGCGATGATGCGTTTTTTCCCGAGCCTCTTGGCCAGCAGGATCTGGCCGATGGCATTGTTGATCTTGTGCGCCCCCGTGTGGAGAAGGTCCTCGCGCTTGAGATAGATTTTCGCGCCACCGAGTTTCTCCGTCCAACGTTCCGCGAAATAGAGAGGTGTCGGACGCCCCACATAGTTGTGAAGCAGGTCGTCGAGTTCCGCCTGGAACGCTGGGTCCGCCTTCGCGGAGTCGTAGGCGGTGGACAGCTCCTGCAGCGGAGCCATCAGGGTTTCCGGGACAAACATCCCGCCGAACTGGCCGAAGTGGCCGGTGGAATCAGGGAGCGCGGAAATGGGTGGGGTTGCGGTGGCCATGGACGGACGCAGTCTCCTGCGGGATGGCCCGGGGTTCAAGGGAGATTTGTTCCGTCTGGTTCCGACGGCGGGGGCGCTGCATTTAAGAAGAACGAAAACACATCACAACATATTGGAAACAAGAATTTTAAATAAAAAATCGATTCAACATCCAGTCATCACCATCCATCTTCGGCTGGAGAAAACGACCCCGTGTCCGTTCCCATTCCTATGGCGGGAAAGCCAACCGCCGGTTCCATCTCTCATCGGCTGGCGCATTCCGGTGACTTTTTGGCACGAACGGGGAAGCTGATTTCGTCGGCGGAGCGGTTCGTTTGTGGTATGCTGCACCCTCGTGCGCTCACCCGGCGTTCCGACCCGTTCTCCAACCCATGAAAAAATCCCCCGCCCTTTTGGCAGCAGCACTCTCGTGCGCAGGTGTGACCGCGCTCTGGCTTTTGCCGCAAGGCTCAGAGCCAATCCGGCCCTCCGTCGCAAAGGCAGTCGCCCCCGGCCATGAAATACCGGAAGAACAGGTCCCGGCCGTCACGCCTCCCCATCCTGCCCCAGCGGGAGCCCATGCCGTTTTTGATGACATCGGAAACCTGACGGAAGGCGGCACCGTTTCCCTTCCCCTGCCCGATGGCGGGCACATCGAAGGCAGGTTGAACTACGTGAAAACCCACCCGAACGCCGCGACAGCGGCCGGTGGCACGCTGGCGGACGGCAGCGGGATTTTCGAAATCGCGCGGGAGCCGGGATATTATCGGGGATTCATCCTGCCCAGGACCGGGAAGATCGCTTACGTCTATTCCGGCCAGGTCGGAGCGGGGCTGGAGGTCGCGAGCCGCCCGCGCGGCGAGGTCATCTGCGAACCGGACCCCAATTTCAAACCACTCGCCCAGTCCGGTCCCCGGGACCCGCAGAAGGCGGCGATCTACAACGAAGGCCGCTCGGTGGGCATCCTTTACGAAGCCATCCCCATCCTCCACAACCTGCCCCGCGCGACGGCGACGATCTATCTGGACTTCGACGGAGAGGTCATCGAGGGCCAGAGTTGGGAAGGCGGAAGACGCATCATCGCTTCCGCCTACAACATGTCCGCCTCTTCCGTCACCGACATGTGGCGGCGGGTGGCGGAGGATTTCTCTCCCTACGAGGTGAATGTCACCACGGATCTCCAGGCCTATCTCCGCGCGCCGCAAGGGAGACGCATGCGCTGCATCATCACCCCGGACAACTTCGCCCCGGGTTCCGGAGGCATCGCGTTCGGCGGGACGTTCCTGCAGTCCGGAGACACCTGTTGCTGGGTGTTCATGGATGGAAAGGCCGGATCGGACGCCATTTCCCACGAGGTCGGGCATACGCTCGGCCTCCATCATGACGGCCTCGTGAAACGCGGGGACATCCCGGCACAAGGTTACTTCGGCGGCCATGGCAGCGGGACGGCGAGCTGGGGTCCCATCATGGGCGCTCCCTATGGCGCCAATGTCGCACAGTGGAGCAAGGGGGAATATCCCTTCGCCGACCAAGGCCAGGACGATCTCGCGGTCATGGGCTCCAATGTCCCGCTCATCCCGGACGATCACGGCCCCACCACCGCGCAGGCGACCGCGCTCAGACTCGGAACCTCGGGGGCCGTGTCGAACAGCGGCGTCATCGACAGCCCGGAGGATGTGGACGCATTCACCTTCACCACCAGCGGAGGCGCGCTGACCCTCCAGTTCAACCCGGCGGTGAACAGCCCGAACCTCGACATCTCCGCGAAGCTCTACAACTCCGCCGGCACGCTCGTCGCCACCGCCGGTCCGGCAAACCAACTCAGCGCGACGCTTTCCCAATCCATCCCGGCGGGCAGCTACACCGTCACCGTGGACGGAGTGGGGAACGCGACATGGACCACGAATGGTTACGGCGACTACGGTTCGCTCGGAGCCTATACCATCACCGGTACCGTTCCCACGGCGGGATGGGCGTTCACCATTCCCCGGAACGCCCTGGCAGGCGCGGTCCTCGGCACCGTCGCACCCGGCACCGGCTCCGCGTTCTCGATCACCTCGGGAAACACCGGCAACGCGTTCGCCATCCACCCCACCACCGGCGTCGTCACCGTCGCAACCGCGGGCGGGCTCTCCAACAACAGCTTTTCCCTCACCGTCGCCTACACCGCGGGCGGCTCGCCCACGAGCACCGTCGTCCCGGTGAACGTCATCGCGCTGCGTGGTCTCAAGCAGCAGATCTGGACCAGCCTCGGAGGAAACGGCATCGGCCCGATGACCTCGCTCGGCACCTATCCCAACAGCCCGAACCAGACGCGCTACTCCCCGGCGTTCCAAACCACGCTCGACCTCGACAACTACGGCCAGAAACTCAGCGGCTACCTGCTGCCGACCGAGACGGGGAACCACACCTTCTGGATCAGCTCCGACGACTACAGCGAGGTCTGGCTTTCCACCGACGAAAACACCGCGAACAAGGTCAGGATCATCAACCTTCCCGCCGTCACCGCTCCGGGAAATTTCACGGCCAACGCGGCCCAGCAGTCCGTCGCGATCCCGCTGGTCGCCGGGCAGCGCTATTATATGGAAGTCCTCCACCGCGAGCAGACGGGAGCCGATCACCTCGCCGTAGCCTGGCAGACGCCGACACAGGCACGCCACCTCATCCCGAATGCCAATCTGGAATACCCCGGCACATGGGTGAACCGCGCGCCATGGATCGCGAGCAGCACTTACCGCATTCGTGAGGACGCCACCGTAGGGACAACTGTCAGCCTGCTGACAGCGGGCGACCACGAACCCGGCTCGGTGCTCGCGAATTACACCATCACCGGAGGAAACACCGGAAACGTCTTCGCCTTGAACGCCACCACCGGCGTGCTGTCCGTGAACGGCCCGCTCAGCTTCGCCACCCTGCCGAGATATTTCCTCACCGTCCAGGCCACCGACAGCGGCGGACTCACCACCTCGTCACAGATCGCCGTGGAGGTGGAGGCCCTCGCGGTGAAACGCCAGCTATGGACCGGCATCGGCGGCACCGCCCTCTCCAACCTGAGGTCGCAGCCGACCTTCCCGAACAGCCCGAACTCCACGACGTATCAGCCGTTTTTCGAAACCCCGACCGACGTCGCGGACAACTTCGGGCAGAGGCTCAGCGGCTACCTCCGCGCGCCCGACACCGGTGGCTACACCTTTTGGATCGCCTCCGATGACGAAGGAGAGCTCTGGCTGTCCACGGATTCCAATCCCCTGAACAAGGTCAGGATCGCCTACACCGTGAATGCGACGGGATCCCGCCAATGGAACACCTTCACCACACAGAAATCCGCGACCATCAATCTCGTGGCGGGGAGGTCCTACCACATCGAGGCGCTCAACAAGGAGGGCGGCGGTGGCGACAATCTCGCCGTCGCATGGTCCGGCCCCGGCTTCGGCCAGAGAATACTGGGCGCGCCGAATGTCACCCAGCAGTTCTACAACCACGGCGCTCCCGTGCTGAACAACAGGACCGTGACCGTCTTCAACCGCGAAAATTTGGTGGCCACACTCGAGGCGAAGGACTGGGCGGACCCCGGCACTCAGGTGACCTACACCATCACCGGAGGAAATGCCGACGGAGTGTTCACCATCGATCCGCTCACCGGTGTCATCCGCGGCACCACCGGGGATTGGCTCCCCGTCGGCAACCGTGTGCTCACCGTCACCGCGACGGACAACGGAACCCCCGCCCTGTCGGACACGGCACAGATCACCGTGCAGGTGCAGAAGGCGGGACTGAAACGCGAGGTCTGGACAGACCTGGCCGGAAACAACGAAATCTCGGGACTCACCGGTTCCCTCTACTTCCCGCACAAACCAAGCCTGCGGGGATATACCCAGAATTTCCAGGCACCATCCGGCTTCGGCGACAGCTACGGCCAGCGCCTCAGCGGCTTCCTCATCCCTCCCGCCACCGGCACCTACACGTTCTGGATCGCCTCCGATGATGGCGGCGAGCTGTGGATTTCCAGCGACGCCAATCCGGCCAACAAGCGGAAGATCGGATCGGTCACGGGTTCGGTGAACCAGAACCAGTGGAACGGCCAAGCCGGCCAGCAATCCGTGGGTATCTCCCTGGAAGCGGGGCATTACTATTACATCGAGGCCATCCAGAAGGAAGGCGGAGGCGGGGACCATCTTTCCGTGGCATGGCAGGGCCCCGGCATCGCCCAGGCGGTCATCCCCGGGACCTATCTTGAATATCCCGACTCCTACCGTCCCGGCGTGAAGCGCGAGTTCTTCAACTCCGCGAGCACGACCAAATGGAGTCCCGCCACGTCCTGGACGACCGCTTCCGCGAACCTCTCCGAGACATTCACCGGAACAGGGGCGCTCAATGGCAAAATCCTGGCAACAGGGACCGGCACCTGGAGCGCATCCACCGGTTGGAACCGGAACAATGGCGTGGCCAACAAATCCGCCGCAGGCGACATCCACGCGCTGGTACCGTTCGCACCACAGGCGGGCTACGTTTACACGCTCAGCCTGGAGATCGATCCGACCAACTCACCCGGCAGCGCGGATTGGTTCGCCCTCGGCTTCAGCAGCCAGCCCTCGACCACACTCCCGTCCTCCCTGTTCCCCACCGTCGGCCAGGCGTGGGTCCTGCTGAGGGCGAACGGTTCGGACGGCGGCACGGCGCGGGCCTTTTCCTCCGCGTCGGCGAACCAGCTCTCCTTTTCTCCCGTCGTCAGCCCGCCGGGCACCTACGACATGCTGAGGATCGTGCTCGACACCCGCAATCCGAACTGGGTTTCGACCTACTCGTTCAACGGCGCATCCCTCGGCACCCACACCCATAACGGCGCGCTGGCCATCCAGTCCGCCGGCATCAGCGGCTATGGAAACGCGCTGGGCAATGTCAGGAATTTCCGCCTGACCTCAAGCGGTGGCGGCATCCCGGGCACCATTTCCAAACTCAAGACCTCGGGACTCAACGAGGAAAACTTCTCGGAGCGCCTCACCGGATTCATCATTCCTCCGGCTACGGGTGCCTACACGTTCTGGATCGCCTCCGATGACGAGGGGCAGTTGCTTCTGTCTACGGATGAAACCGCGGCGAACCTCGCCCCGATCGCTTCGGTAACCGGTTACACGGCGGAGGAGGCATGGGATGTTTCAGCATCGCAAAAATCCACCGTCCAACAACTCGTCGCGGGAAAACGTTATTATTTCCAGGCGAACCACCGGGACGGAAGTTTCGGCGACCATGTGGCGGTCGCATGGGAGGGCCCCGGCATCACGCGGCAGGTTATTCCCAACGACTGCCTGGAACACCCTGCCGCTCCGGCGGATCGCACGCTTTTCCAACGTGAGGTGTGGACCGGCATCAATGGAGACAATGTCACGGACCTGACCGCGGCCTCCACGTTCCCCTCCGTGCCCTCCTCCGTGGGAAATCTGTCGGCAGACACGGGGCTTGTGGCCCCCTCGGATGCCGGAGAGAACCTCGGCGAACGCATCACCGGCTATCTCGTCGCGCCGGAGGACGGACGTTACACGTTCTGGATCTCCTCGGATGCCTCCAGCGAGCTCTGGCTCTCCAGTGATGACAACCCGGCCAACCGGGTGCGGGTCGCATCGGTAAGCGGTTCGGTCAGCCAGGGGGCATGGGAAACACAGGCGTCCCAAAAATCCGGAGCCATCGCCCTCCTGACGGGCAAACGCTATTACATGGAAATCCTCCACAAGGAAGGTACCGGCACCGATCACGCGTCCGTCGCATGGCAGGGCCCCTCCTTCGCCCGCCGCGTCATCGCGAACACGCACCTGGAGAATCCGTGGGTCATCCCCGGCAGGGCGGGTCTCAAACGGGAGGTCTGGACCGGCCTTTCCAACACCACCACCATCTCAAGCCTGACGACGGCGATCAATTCCGCCTCGGTGAAACCCACCGCACGAGGCATTCTGACCACCTTCGAGTCTCCCTCGAATTTCGGCGACCTCTTCGGCGAACGGATCACCGGCCTGCTCGTCCCGCCTGAAACCGGGAATTACAAATTCTGGATCGCCTCGGACGCGGCGAGCGAGCTTTGGATCTCCACCGACTCCAACCCCTCGAACCGGATGAGGATCGCCTACACCACCACCGCGACCACGGCCCGGAACTGGACCCAGTTCGCCAGCCAGGAATCCGGCTCGCTCGTGCTCGTCGCCGGACAGCGCTACCACATCGAGGTCCTGCACAGGGAAGCCATGGGGGATGACCACCTGGCCGTCGCGTGGGAAGGCCCGTCATTCTCGAGGCGGATCATCGACGGACGCTTCCTTGAATACCCGGGAACCATCCCGGCGCCCGCGTATCTCAACCGGCAGATCTGGACCGGCATCGGCGGCAACAACGTCAGCGACCTGACCAACAAGGCCAACTACCCCGCCACCCCGAACCAGACGAAGACGCTCGACAGCTTCGAGACCCCGTTCAACGAGTCGGACAACTATGGACAAAAGGTCAGCGGCTATCTGGTCGCGCCGGCCACCGGGAACTACCAGTTTTGGATCGCCTCCGACGATGGCGGGGAACTCTGGCTGTCAACCAGCTCCGTCCAGACGGGCAAGGTGAAGATCGCCTTCACCACCAATGCGACGGGCGACAAGAACTGGACGAACAACACCGACCAGGCCTCGGCATCCATCGCCCTGGCCGCCGGCCAGCGTTATTATATCGAGGCCCTTCACAAGGAAGGCGGTGGCGATGACTACATGGCCGTCGCATGGGAAGGTCCGGGATTCACCCGGCAGGTCATCACCAGTGATTTCCTGGAATTCCCCGGTCTGGTCCCTGCCGCCATGCAGTCGGGCGCCATCATACCCGCCACGGGCATCGACAACAGTTATACCTTCTGGCTCAATTATATGGGCCTCGCCGGAAACGATCGCCTCGCCCATGCGGACCCGGACAAGGATGGAATTCCCAACAGCATGGAATTCATCCTCGGCGGCGCCCCCTCGGGAGCCGGAACGAACGCGGCGACCCTCCTGCCGAAGCTCACGACAGACGGGACCCACGCCATTTTCGAATACCGCATGGCGGATGTCGCGAAGACCGTCGCTCCATTTCCCCAGTACGGCACCTCGCTGGCCTCATGGACCCGCGCGACCCAGGGCGTCGACGGCGTCCAGATCACCACGGAAAACGACGCCTTCGGCCCGGGCGTGGACCGAGTCACCGTGCGCGTCCCGCTGGCGAACGGCCCCAACATCTTCATGCGCCTGAACGCGAACATGCGTTAAAAGGGACACACATTGCCTTTCGCGGAACACCGTGGCCACCGCGCAGGGTACCGTCACGGCGGCGAAAAAACTTCATCGTTTCGTCACCGTGACGCTCTGCAGATAGTAGCCGCCATACTTCGGCCCGTCCGATTCCAGCGCGAAGTTATATCCCCAGTAGTTCACGAACCGCGCGTCATCGAGCTGCCATTTCACCGTGTGCCATTTCTCATTGTCCGGCACCGTGTACCAGCCGCTGGCGGCGGTCTTCAGACCACTTGTCGATTCATAGACGAGCTTGAAGCCGGCGTTGTCGTTCGCCTCGTTCCGCCGCACGACCGCGGTGATTTCGATCGGCACCGGTGTGGCGGTGTAGGACAGGAAACCCGGGTCCACCACGAAGACATTGCCACCCGGAACATTCCCGGATCGCGCCGGGCCGCCATATGCCACCACCGCCTGTGCCACACTGTCACCGGCGAAGGTGTGCAGCCCCTTCTCCACCTGCCGTTCGCCGATCGTCACCGACACGGATTTCTCCTCACGATAATCCCCGCCCCATGGCAGGGGTTTGTTTTTGTTCGAGGCTGCTTGTTTCAGCAGGTCCTCCGGGACGCCGAGCACCAGGACAGGAGCGGAGGTGAGGGTGAGCTTGTCCGCCCGCGTTTCCTGTCCTGTCCGCGGATTCACGAAGCCGACGGGCTTGGAAAACCGGATCTCATCCCTCGTCTTGCGCGAGGTCCAGGCGACGAGCACCGGCCCGGCGGCCCCTTGGAATGCGAACGCGGGATTTTTCCCATTCATGAGAACCCACCCGAGGTACCCCGGTTTCTGGCCCAGGTGCCGGATCATCTGTGCCAGCGCGGTATAGGAGGGACGCGGTTTGCCCGAGGCATCGATGAGACCCATCGGCCCGCTGTCGCCATCCATGCCCTCGAACCAATGGATGCATGAAACACCCTGTGCGATCCCCATCGCATACGCCTTCACCAGCACGTTGGCCTGGACGTCCGCGCCCTTCTTCTCCGCATCGCAACCCAGCTCCGTGAAAAGGATGGGCACATCCTTTTTCGCGGGATTTTTCGCAGCCAGCATTTTCCTCACCACCGGCACGATGTTCATGAACACCGCCTCCGTTCCCGCATCATCAGCGATTCCGTCGAGTATCTCATAGGGATGCAGCGTGATGTAGTCGAAATGATCCTTCGCCCCCGCCTCGATCACGGCTTCCAGATATTGCACATGCGAGGATTTCGCCGCCAGGCCAACCCTGCAGGCGGGGTCCGCCGCCTTCGCCGCATCGTACGCGCTGATGACGATTTTCGCATAGTCCGCGGGCGTCTGGTCACGGCCGGTGAAATTCGGTGGTTCGTTCCAGACTTCCCACCACTTCACCCGCCCGCGCGTATGTTTCACGATTTCCGAAACGTATTCCGACCACCCGGCGAGATTGTTCACCGGCAGTGATCCGGGAGCATCCGCGGTGTTCCACCCGGGGTTTCCCAACAGCAGTCCTCCCGTGAGGATTCCCTGTTGGCTGAAGTAGTCCAACTGCTCGTCCAGTTCCTTGAAATCGAAGCGCTCCTTCTCCGGCTGCACCATGCTCCAGCCGGTGCCACCCGACCGCAGATAACGCAGGCCGATCTCCCTCATCTGGGGAATCCACGTTTTGGAATCCCCGGCATTGCGCCCGCGCACGTGACAGCTCCCGATGCCGAACGGCCCCAGCTCCAGCGGATCATCCGCAGCGGGAAGGAGTGTCGGGAAAACAACAAACGCGAATGCGATGAGGAACGGGATTTTCATGGGAGCGAGGGTTGGGAGCATCAGCCGGAGCGGAAACAACATCATACGCGGCGTCCGCATTCGAGCTTCCAAAGGAGTCCGCGGGCCGCTAGTCAACAAACAGGAAAAGCCCCGCCATGATCGACAGCATCACCATCCGCCCGTTCCATGAGGACGACGCCATCCCACCGATCACGCGGCTGCTGCACCAGGCCTACGCGCCGCTCGCGGCCATGAACCTCCGCTACACCGCGACACACCAGTGCGACGAGGTCACCCGGTCAAGGTTGCTAGGGGGACTGCCGTGGGTGGCGGAACTGGATGATGAGATCGTCGCGACGGTCACCCTCTATCCATACACGGGTGGTGGCTCCGGCTGTTCCTGGTATGACACATCCGGTGTGTTTTCCTTCGGCCAGTTCGCCGTGCGTACCGATCTGCAGGGACGGGGTCTTGGTGGAAAACTGATCACCCTGATGGAAAACGAGGCCTCCGCACTCGGAGCGTCCGAGCTGGCCCTCGATACCGCGGAGGGAGCGCACCATCTCATCCGCTGGTATGAAAAACTGGGTTTCCGGTTCATCGAACACATGGACTGGTCATCCACGAACTACCGCAGCGTGATACTTTCGAAGACCCTGTGAACGCGGCGAACCGCAGTTTATTGTTTCTCCAAACCGGTTGCAGCTCCCACCTCCAGCACCTGGATGCGGCCCGAGTCCGCACCCTTGAGATCCGCGGGGTAGACCGCGTTCCCAAGAGAGTGGAAAACCACCGCCCCGCCATGATTCTCCCCCCTTTGAACGACATGCGGGTGTGCTCCCACGATGAATGACGCTCCCCGCGCGACAAGCCAGCGCGCCCACCGCCGTTGTTCGTCATTCACCTTCACATCATATTCATCTCCTCCGTGGACCATGATGATCACCCGCTCACCGGCCGTCCGGGCTTCCTGGATCTCCCGTGCTATCCTGTCCTGGTGCGACGGCAACACCGCGATACCGGGATGATCCGCCCCCGCCGCACCGGCTGGAAAATAGCTGGCACCGAAAACCGCCAGCCTCACGCCCCGGGCGGTCACCCGCCATGGCCGGCATGCCTCCGCTTCGTTTTTCCCCACTCCGAAATAGGAAATGCCCGCCGCGTCCAAAGCCTTCATCCCCTCGACAATGCCATCCCTCCCGGCATCGGCGGCATGATTGTTCGCCAGCGAAACGGCATCCACGCCCCGCTCCTTCAGCCATGCCAGCCGTTCCGGAGGGAATCGGAAATCATAACGGGGCTTCGTGTCCGGCTCGCGCATGGAAGGAATGCCTTCGAGATTCGCCACGAAACGGTCCGCCCCTCCCTTGCCAAAACCATCGATCACCCTGCGTTCTTCTCCAGCCAAAACCACATCCCCGGCAAACGCCAGACGGCACGTCGGCAAAGCCGCCGGAACACGCAGTGAAAAAACAGGCCGGGATTCCGCCAGCCGCGACAGCGCGACGATCTCAGGAAAACCTCCGAGATGATGGACCACGGCATCACCGCCATCCAACAAACCGAACGGTTCCCGATCCTCCCAAACCGCCGCGACGTGTTTCCCGAAATCGACGACCACCCCCCTCGCGATTTCTTCAGGTGTGATTTTCACCGGATCCTGAAGAGAAACACCTTCCGCCTTGGTCGCGAGCCGGGCGCGCAAACGTCCGGGATCGCCCCACGCCAGAGGAATGCCATTCCGCCGCCAGGCGTGGACGAAAAGGTTCGCGCAATCACCGCCCCAGCCGGTCTCCACCCCGGAAAGATCGCCCGCCCTCACGCCGGCGATTCCGAAAACATAGGGCATGCCGAAGCATTCCGACACGGCGCCACGGAATCCCTCCGCCGAGCGGATCCTCAGTTCGATGCGTGGCGTCGGAATCCAGCCCTCTGTTGTTTCCATCTCCGCCTCAACGAAAAATCTCCCGCCCGTGGGACGCCGCCATGCCGCGGGATCAAGCTGCGAATCACCGCTTTCACCCAAGCTACGACGTTTCTCGTAGATCCAGCGGGCGGGCGATTGCGAAAAATCCTTTCCAAGCCCGGTCTCAGGCAGCAGGTCATACGCGTCCCTCGCGGGCTCCAACAAAAACCAACGGGTCCTGCCGGTCGAGGCGGCGGAGGCTTCCGCCCTCAACACGGGTTCCCCGCCGAGCGGAAACCTCCACACCCCGTCGCAGTCGATCTCCCCATGATCCGGAACAATCCGTGCGGAAACGGACTCATCCGCCCAAGCGGCGGCGGACCACCGGCGGTTCCGATCGGCGATCCTCAAATCGTCCGCCATCATTCCCAGCTTCATCCGGAGTCCTGCGGAGATCTTCGCAATGTCCCAGCGTGGAACCTGATGCTTCAGTTCCGCCGCCTTCGACGAATCGTCCGGCCTGTCATCAAGCGAGGCATCCAATTCCAGAAAGGCTCCACGCGTGCGGCGCACGGCATCCACCGCAAGGCTGACGAGCGCGTCCGCCTCTTCATCGCCTCCAAGCCATGGACGGGAAACGGCGAAGGCGACACCGGCCAGCCCGGGCCAATCCATCGCCCGCTCCCAGATTTCTTCAAAGCGCGACACCCGGTCCGCCGGATTCATTCCCGCGAAGAAATCCAGGTCGATGGCGAGGACGACCTTGCGCGTTCCCGGCTGCCAGTCGCGGTAGCGTTTCAGGTCACAGGTTTCCCAGCGTCTTTCAAATGAGCCGGCTGAGCGCGGTTCGACCTCCAGCCGACCGTCCAGCGACTCCGTGGCATCAAGGGTTTTCGCCGCCCGTTCCTTGGCGGAAAGTTCCGGCGCGGCAAGCCACAACACACGATCCAACGGACGTGGCATCAGCGGTTCGATCCAGTTGAACGCCTGGATGCGTCCGGTCTTCCTCCAGTCCTCCACACGGGCGGCCCGCTCCTTTTCCGATGGCACCCGGCGCAATTGCTCGCGGATCTCCTCGGACCTCTCCGCCGCGGAACCATCCGAATGGGCATCCACCAGGACCAGAACGTGTTTCTCATCCAGATCGAAGTTCCGGATGATCCAGCCGGCTGTTTCCGCGTGGTTGTCAGCGATGAAAACCGGAAGCTCTTGTCCGGCTCGGACAAAACCAGCGAGAACGGCAATCAACACCAGGACTTTAGCGAACCGGTCCAAGTTTCGGTTTCTTGTCGAGTTTCACTTCCAACCAAACCCCGCTGACACAGAGGTCCTCGAATTTCGTCCCCGGCCACACATCTTCGAAAGTCAGCCTGATCTGCTTCACCGGCTTCACATACCCGATGACGGGAATGCGCCGCACATTGTTGGAATCGGGGACATCCACACCGAACGAGTGCTCTCCATTGAGAGTGACCCGTATCCGCTTCGGCCGGGCGTTCGCTTGGAACAAGCCGTCGCTTTTTGAATAACCCGGGCGGACCAGGATGGCGGCCAGGGGTTTCGGCGCCACGGGTTTCAACTCCAGCCATTCACCGGCACCGGTTCCCGGCACACCCTCGCTCCAGGTCTCCTGCCCCCACATGCTTTTCACTTTCCCAGCGCCATATGAATTGCCGTCCGCAGGAGGAAGCTCCGAACTCGCCCGCACTTCGTAATTGATATGGGACATCAGCCATTGGCTCCCCCGCTCCACGAAACGCGAGGTTTCGGAATCATTGTGTCCCGATATGGCTGGAGAGGCTTCGATTTCCATATCATCCGCCATGGAAGGTTCCAGATTCTCAAAATTCCATACCCAGTTTTCACCGTCTTTTTTGAACCGGTTCACCGGCTTGATCACCTTGAGTTCCCTTGGATCGATACCCGCCGGCTTTATGATGATGTGTCCCGTCCCGATGGTCCCCGCCCAACAGGCGGCGGTTGAAAGGCGATACCGGAACATTGCGGGGCTTTCAGAAGTATTGTCACTGACATTCCATTCCTCCGATGGATAATCACTGTCAAAACGGATCATCACGGGCTTCTCCTCCCCCGCCGAGAATGTGATCTCCGAGATCAGCCAGCCCGCGATCCCTTTGAAACGCTTGTCCCCCACCTCCTTTTCCTCACTTTGCCATTTCACGGCCACGGACTTTCCCGACGCGGTGATCAGGTAGTTTTTGCAATACTTCAGCGACTTGGTCTTTTCGGATGCGTCCTCGCCGACAGCAACCATCATGCTGGTATCGAACGACTCCTCCACCGGAAACCCGAAGCGCACCTTCACCTTTTTGTCCGTTTCATTCCGCATCAGGTAGCGCACCTCGACGTCGGCGGATTTCTGGCCCAGCCCGACAGTCAGCTTCTCATCCAGTATCCGGATTTTCTCCGTCTCTTCCGGTTCGAATCCCGCGACATCCCCCGCCCGCTCGACGCCACCCCGGAAGTAACCGCCGCCATTGGCGAGAACGGGTTGCAGGAACAGGGTGAAACAGATTCCCAGCCACACCTTGGTTTTCATTGTTCTCTTATCGGCGATCCGGACCGGTGAGTCAATTTTGAACGGGTTCCGGAACGAATCCGGAAAACATGCCATTCTAACGGGCTGGTTGGATCTTCGGTTTTTTGTCGAGCCTGACATGCAGTTTCACACCACTGACGCACAAGTCCTCATATTTGCTTCCCGGCCACACCTCCTTGAATGTCATCCGGAGTTTGTCCACAGGCTTTGAATAACCTTTGATCGGGATACGGAAGCTCTCCCTCCGGTCCGGAACATCAACACTGAATTGATATTCGCCATTCAGATCGATCGATATCTTTTTTGGCCGCGCGTTTGCCTGATAGTATTCCTCGCTGGAAGTGAATCCCGGCCAGATTTCAATCGCAGCCAGCGGTTTGGAAACCTCTGGAATGATTTCCAACCATTCGCCAATACCCGTCCCCCGGGCACCTTCGCTCCAAGCGATGTCCGGCCTGGAGGTTTTCACATTCTCCGCCTGATAGGAATGCGTCCCGTCGGCAGGCAGCGTCGAACTCGCCTTGATCTGGTAGTTCGCATGGGACATGGACCACCGTCCTCCGCGATTCACATATTCGGAACCGTCGGAGCTTCCAAACCGCACGGGGAACGTGTCAACCGACGGGCTGGCTTCCACCTCCATATCATCCGCCATGGCCGGCTCCAGATTTTCGAAATTCCAGACCCAGGCATCCCCTTCCTTTTTGAACCGGTTCACCGGCTTCAGGACTTTCAATTCCTGTGGATCGATCCCAGCCGGCTTGAGGACGATGCGACCGGTGGAGATGGTTCCCGACCAGCATGCCGCCGTGGAAAGACGGTACTTGAACAAAGAGGCACCTGTGGACGAGTCATCACTCACACTCCACTCCTTGAGCGGATAGCTGCTTTCAAAACGGATCATCACCGGCTTTTCCTCCCCCGGGGCGAATGTGATTTCGGAAATCAACCACCCGGCGAGGCCTTTGAACGGCTTCTGTTCTCCGGACTTCTCCTCGGCCTGCCATTTCGCGGCCGTGGACACCCCCGAAGCGGTGATGACATAGTTCCTGCAGTAGCCGGGCTGGTCCGGCTTCTTGTTTTCCACTTGGTCGGGCATGCCAAAGTCATTTTCGTCAAACGACTCCTCCACCGGGAATCCGAAGCGCACCTTCACCTTCTTGTCCATTTCATTCCGCATCAGGTAGCGCACCTCGACGTCGGCGGATTTCTGGCCCAGCGCGACAGTCAGCTTCTCATCCAGGATCCGGATTTTCTCCGTCTCCTCCGGTTCGAATCCCGCGACATCCCCCGCCCGCTCGACGCCACCCCGGAAATAGCCGCCGCCGTTCGCCAGAGCGGGCTGTGCCAGAAGGACGGAACCGGCTGCGAGCCATCTGTGGATTCTCATGATCGCGATGCTCGCCCACGCCACCAGGGAGTCAATTTCCGAATGGCGAGGCGCGGCGGCATGCTTACCACAGGATCAGTATTGACGCACCAAATCACATGTTCAAACTGACACCATGATAGCGAGACTGCGGGGCAAGGTGATCGAGGCGTATCCGAACCGGCTGGTGGTGGATGTGCAGGGAGTGGGATATGAGGTTTTCATTCCGCTTTCCACGTTCGACCGCCTGCACGCGGCGGAGGGCTTGCAGGTGGATCTGCGGACCCACCTTCATTTCAGCCAGCTCGGGCAGAAGTTGTTCGGCTTCGCGAGCGAGGAGGAGCGGGATGTGTTCCTGCTGTTGATCGACCGGGTGAGCGGCGTGGGCCCGACGATGGCGGTCTCGGTGCTGAGCGGGATGAATGTGAACGATTTCAAGAAATGCGTGGTCGCCGGGGATGTGGCGGGCCTTTCGAAACTCAAGGGGGTCGGAAAAAAAACCGCGGAGCGCATCGTGCTGGAGTTGAAGGACAAGGTCGGCGTGGTGGAGACATGGCAGGACGCCGCCGCAGGACAGGTGAGCGCGGGGGCGGCGGATGCCGAACTCGCGTTGATCGCGCTGGGCTACAAGCAGGTCGACGCGCGCAGGTCGGTGAAAAAGGTCCTTGATACCGACCCTTCCGCAACCACCGAAATCCTGATCCGCGGCGCGCTAAGAACGTTGCAAGGGTGAAGAATCCGACAAAAAAAGTCACCCAAGTGTGATTTTTTTGTTTCTTGTCAGACCGTATTTCACCGGACCAGTCTGAGTGACCGTTGTGAAATTATCATATTTCCGACGGCAAAAAACTCATTTTGAAATTTCAACATGTCTCACACCTCCCTGAATGAAAAAATCGGCCGCCATCGGTGGACCATCTGCGGACTGATCTTCGCCGCGACGACGATCAATTATCTGGATCGGAACGTCCTCGGGCTGCTCAAGAAGACATTGTCCGAGGATGGGGTTTTCGGAGCCACTCCGGGGGACCAGGAGCTGAACTACTCGACGGTCGTCATCTGTTTCCAGATCGCGTACGCGCTGGGGATGGTTCTCGCGGGCAGGATCATCGACAAGGTGGGCACCAAGCAGGGCTACGCCTACTCGCTCATCGGCTGGAGCCTCGCCGCCATCGGCCACGCCTTCGGCCACCACACATGGAGCTTCGGACTCTGGCGCGCGGCTCTCGGAGTCACCGAAGCGGGAAACTTCCCCGCTGCGAACAAGGCCATCGCCGAGTGGTTCCCGAAAAAGGAGCGCGCCTTCGCCACCGGATTCTATAACTCCGGAGCGAACATCGGAGCCATCGTCGCTCCGCTCTGCGTGCCGTACATCGCCTCGGCATGGGGTTGGGAATGGGCGTTCATCCTCACCGGTGCGGTAGGCCTGCTGTGGCTGTTCTTCTGGTACAAGATGTATGGATCACCGGCTGAGAAGCTGCGGAGCGGCAAGCTCCAGCAAGCGGAATACGACTTCATCCACAGCGACACCGACGAACAGGAAGCCGAGCGTGCGGACACATCCGGTGAAAAGGTTTCATGGTTCCGTCTGCTGAAATTCCGCCAGACGTGGGCCTTCTTCTTCGGGAAATTCATGACCGACCCGATCTGGTGGTTCTTCCTCTTCTGGCTGCCATCCTTCCTCGAGGGAGAGAACGCCCGCAAGGTGCGTGAATACATCGCCGCCAATCCGGGATTCGCCGGTGACAAGGCGGACATCCCGGGCGTCATCAGCTGGCCCTTCGCGGTGGCCGTGGTCTACACCGTCTCCACCGTCGGTTCCATCTTCGGTGGCTGGCTGCCGAAAAAATTCATCGATGGCGGCATGGATCCGAACAAGGCGCGCAAGCTCTCCATGTTCATCTTCGCCCTCTTCCCGCTCACCGTTCTTTTCGCATCCCGCCTGGGCGAGATCAATACCTGGCTCGCCGTCGCGACCATCGCCGTCGCATGCGCGGCCCACGCGGCATGGTCGGCGAACATCTTCACCACGGTTTCGGACATGTTCCCGAAAAAGGCCGTCGCCTCCGTCACCGGCATCGGTGGCATGGCGGGTGCGGTCGGAGGCATCCTCATCGCCCGCGCGGCCGGACTCCTTCTCAAGCACTACTCCGCGCTCGGCAAGGTGGAGGTCGGCTACGGAATCCTCTTCGTCATCTGCGGCTCGGCCTACATCACGGCATGGGTGCTGATGCACCTGCTGGTGCCGAAGTTCAAGAAGATCGTCCTCTGAAAACTGTTGGTAGGTTCCCTGCCATGATATTTGGAGACACCGCGGACTTTGCTATTGAAGCATACCATGAACCCCATGGCCCTCGTTTTGGCGGATTTGGCAGGATGTGCATCTACATCCAAGGCGTGTGCCTAGGCGATATCCGGGAGAATCATTGCTCATTGTTTCACGCCACCGACCGCATTCGGGCGGTGGCGGCGGACTTCCAGATCCTCTGGGATGAAAGCTTGGCCAGCTTGTCAGATACCGCGATATTTACCCTTATCGATAAAGAACTTTATGAGGGTGCGGCTCCCGGGCATAGAACCGGCCATACGACACGTGACTTCCTGACGAACACGGGTGAAATGTTTGATGGCGCGAAGACGTTCGTCGTCTTCCGGCCACCTGACCGGCTTCATATTCTGTTTCGGCTTCAAGATGACACGTTCGGTTCGGCTTCTTGCAACATCCAGACTTTTCGAAATGTCGCGGACGCCTACGTCGGTTGGTTTGAAGAGCAGGTGCGGACAACCGCTCCACCCTATTTCCCCATCAATCCGTTTGATTTGGATGAGAAAGTTCCGGACGAGGACTGACCATGCACCACAGGAAATGGTGGCCGCCCGTATCAAAATCAGGGGATGCCCAGTCTGCTTCGCAAGCGGGCCACCGCCCAGGTGGCATGTTCCGAAATCAACGGATCCTCATCCGCCGCGGCTTTCTCCAATGCGGGCAGGTCTTCCAGCGTGCCGGTGTTTCCCAACGCCACGCAGACGTTCCTCAGGAATCTCGGCCTCTTGATCCGTTTGATGGGAGACTTCGCGAAAAGGGCCCGGAAGCCATCGTCATCCAGATCGAGGAAATCCCGCAGGCGCTTTTCAAATACGGTGGTGCGCGCGTGAAAGGTGATTTCCCGGGATTCCACGGCGAAGCGGTTCCACGGACAGGCGTCGAGGCAGTCGTCGCATCCGTAGATCCGGTCGCCCATGGCAATGCGGAACTCCTCGGGGATGGCCCCCTTGTGCTCGATGGTGAGATAGGAGACACACCGCCGCGCATCCACCCTGCGGGGCGCGGTGATCGCCCGGGTCGGGCAGGCGGTGATGCATGCGGTGCACTTCCCGCAATGGTCGCCATAGGGTGGGTCCGGCGTGAGATCCAAAGTGGTAAGCAGTTCGGCGAGGAAAAACCAGGCGCCCATGTGGCGGTGGATCTGCACGGTGGACTTGCCATTCCATCCGAGCCCCGCGTCACTGGCGAAGTCCCGCTCCAGCACCGGCCCGGTGTCCACGTAGAACCGCTGCGTGCCGCCGAGCGTCCGCAGTTTCGCGTCGAACTCGCGCAGCCGTTTCTCGATCAGGTCATGGTAGTCGTTGTTCCATGAATAGCGGGCGATGCGGTAGCCGCCGGGATGGCCCTCGGGAAACGGGCTACGGCCCGGGTAGTAGTTCAGCGCGAGGCAGATGACGGATTTGCATCCGGCGAGCACCTCACGCGGATCGCAACGGCGTTCCGGAGTCCGCTCAAGCCACGCCATTTCCCCGTGCTTGCCCTCCGCGATCCACTCGCGGAACAGGTCCGCGTGGCCCGCTTCCTTCGCGGCGGCGATTCGGCAGTCGTCGAAGCCGAGCTCCGCCGCCCATGACTTGATCTGTTCGATCATCGGGTCACAGGTGTCCGGTGAAAAAGTAGCGCGCGCTCTCGAGGATGCCGGTTGCGAGCTCTCCGCAGTCCAGGCCGAGGATGTCCACCCTCAGGTGGGCCGTTTTTTCATAAAGCGGCGTCCTCACCTCCATCAGCGCCTCGATGCGCGCCCGTGGGTCGTCGGTATGCAGCAGCGGCCGGTCGCGGTTTTTCCCCGTGCGCTCGAGGATCACATCGACGGGCGCGTGCAGCCACACCACATACCCGAGGTGTCTCAACAAGTCCCGGTTGGCCTCGCGGCCGATCACCCCGCCGCCGGTGGAGATGATGCGCCGCGGTGCCGCCGGATCGCAGAGTTCTTCCAGCAGGCGCGTCTCCATGTCGCGGAACTTCTCCTCACCTTCTTCGGCGAAGATGGTGGTGATCGCCTTTCCGGCGCGGTGTTCGATGACATGGTCCATGTCAACCAGAGGGTAGCCTAGCCGATGATGGAGCTCGCGCCCGACCGTCGATTTCCCACTACCCATGAAGCCGATGAGAACAATGTTCTTCGGCGGAGGGTGCGATTCGTTCATGGCTAGACCCTACCCACTCCCGGCCACGGGGATAAACCGTAAAATGGCGCGCCGCTCATTTTGGCACTCCTCCGAAACCTCTGCCCGCCGTTTCATCGGTTTTCCAAAACCGAACTTGGTATGAACCATGCTTAATCCGGTGTGAAAAAACGGACAAACATTCATACCGCGCCGTTAAAATCCAACCACACCCACCGCCATGAAATTGTTGCCCCGCCTTGGATTCACCGCAGTTGCATTGCTCGCCATGTGCGGGTTCGCCAATGCCGCCCCCTTGAAGATCGCCTACTCCGACTGGCCCGGCTGGATCGCATGGGAGATCGGCGTGCAGAAGGGCTGGTTCAAGGAAGCGGGTGTGGAGGTGGATTTCCAATGGTTCGACTACGTCCCCTCGATGGACGCCTACGTCTCCGGAAAGGTGGACGCCGTCTGCATGACCAATGGCGACGCCCTCGTCACCGGAGCCACCGGCAAGCCCTCGGTCGGCATCATCATCAATGATTTCTCCAACGGAAACGACATGATCGTCGCCGCTCCCGGCATCAATTCGATCAAGGAACTCAAAGGCAAAAAGGTCGGGATCGAGGAAGGTTTCGTCTCCCACCTGCTCCTGCTTACCGGTCTCGAAAAGAACGGCCTGAAATCCGATGACGTCACGATCGTCAACACGCCCACCAACGAGACTCCGCAGGTGCTCGCCTCGAAGGCGGTGGATGCCATCGGCGCGTGGCAGCCGAACTCCGGCCAAGCCCTCAAGGCGCTGCCCGGCTCCAAACCGGTCTTCACGTCCGCGGACGCCCCGGGCATCATCTACGATCTCCTCTACGTCTCGCCCGAAAGTCTTGAGAAAAACAAGGACGACTGGGCGAAGGTGGTGAAGGTCTGGTACCGCATCGCCGCTTACATGAAGGCGGAGGAAAATCTCGACGATGTCCTGAAAATCCTTTCCGCCCGGGTGAAGATCTCACCGGAAGAATACGAACCCTTCCTCAAGGGCACCTATATCCTCACGCTGGATGAAGCGCTCAAGCGCTGGGAAACCGGTACCGGACTCGGCACCGTTTACGGCTCCTCCAAGGTCGTCAACGAGTTCAACCTCAAGTTCAAGGTCTACGAGAAAACCCAGGACGTCGCCAAGTACCTCGATCCCTCGCTGACCAAGGCCCTGGCTGGCAAGAAGGGCGAATGAACCTGTGAATCCCTCCTTCAGGACCATGCCGCATCCCGACACGTCGGCATGGTCCGTCCGCGCCTCCATCCCACCCGCCTCCGCCATTCATGACACGTCCCGGCATTCTTAAAAACTGGTTCCTGATCCGCCGGGATCTGCCACAGACGAGGAGGTTCGCCCTCTCGATCACCTCGTTCCTGCTTCCCCTCGCCCTGTGGTGTCTCGTTTCCTACGTCCCATGGATCTGGCATCCGGACGTGAAGATCGAACTCTCCGCCGAACGCGAGGGCGTGACCACGGTCTTCACCGCGGGCGATCACGTCAGCCGGAAGTTTTTCCCGGAATTCGCCCAGGCCGTCAGGGATGACAACGCGAAAGTGCTGGCGGCCAGAAGCGCCGGCACACCTGAAACGGGTGCTAAGCGGAAAAACCAGAAACTCCTCCGCCAGCTCGCCCCACTCGCCGTGGAGCATGGCTGGCTGCCCCACACCGAAGGACAGAACGACGCCGTCCTCTACACGCTCTGGCGCGACATCGCCACCGGTGCGAAAGTCGCCGTAAAGCCCGCGCTGACCGACGAGAATCTCGGGATCGTCCGGGAAAACTGGACCATCCTTTCCGCGGCATCGCCCACCTTCTCCTATCAGCTCCTGCCGGACGCGCCTCTGCTGAAACTCATCCCGCAGGGCAGGCCCGCGAATCCCGTCTATCTGCCCGCGCCGGATGAGGTTGTCAGGACCGGCCTGCGCGACTTCACCGCCGAGGTCCCCGCGGGAGAACTCACCATGGGGCAACGCTACAAGCGCTCCCTGCACGTCATTTTCATGGGCTTCATCTGGGCCTGCATCGTCGGCATCCCCATCGGCATCCTCTGCGGTGTGTTCGATTTTTTCTCGAGGCTCTTCGAGCCGTTCGTCGATTTCTTCCGCTACATGCCCGCGCCGACCTTCAGCACGCTGCTGGTCGCCGTGCTGCTCGCGGGGGATGCTCCGAAGATCGCGCTCGTCTTCATCGGCACCGTTTTCCAGCTCATCCTCGTCGTTTCCAAAACCACCCGGCTGCTCGATCCATCATTGCTGGAGGCCGCGCAAACCCTCGGTGCCAAGCCCCGCCAGATGATCACCCACGTGGTCATCCCCGGCATCCTGCCGAATCTCTACAACGATCTCCGCATCCTTCTCGGCTGGGCATGGACCTGGCTCGTCATCGCCGAACTGATCGGCATGAAAAGCGGACTGACCGAATTCATCGAAACTCAGGGCCGCTTCCGCAACTTCGACCGTGTTTTCCCCGTGATCATCCTGATCGGCCTCACGGGATTCATCATGGACCAGTTCCTCTCCTGGCTTCACGGCATCTTCTTCCCATGGGCGGGCAAGACCGGACCGCTCTCCCGCGCCATCGTCCAAGCCATGAAATGGCCCGTCCGGATTCTTTCCGCCGGCAGCCGCAAAAGCGCGCCACAACCATGAACACCGATCTCGCACTTCCCGACTACCGCGAGCAGACACCCGAGGTCGCCGCCCGGTTCTCCCGGCTCGTCGAGCGCCCCGTGGCCCTGCAAGTGAGCCATCTCACGAAAAAATTCGAAACCCCTCGCGGCATCATCACCGCGCTGGATGACGTCTCGTTTTCCGTGCACAAGCGCGAGCTTCTCAGCGTCATCGGACCCTCCGGCTGTGGAAAATCGACACTCGTCAGAATCCTCGCAGGGCTGGAATCTCCGACTTCCGGCGAGCTCCGTGTCTACGGCGAACCCGTTTCAGGCCCGGGTGCGGACCGGGGGATGGTCTTCCAGGGCTACACGCTCTTCCCATGGCGTACGGTGAAGGAGAATGTCATGTTCGGCCCGCAGATGTCCGGCACGCCCACCTACATCGCCGACTCCGAGGCCCGCGAATGGATCGAACTCGTCGGCCTCTCGAAATTCGAAAACGCCTACCCCCACCAGCTTTCCGGCGGCATGAAGCAACGGGTCGCCATCGCCCGCGCGCTCGCCAACCAGCCGCGCGTCCTCTTCATGGACGAGCCCTTCGGCGCTCTCGACGCACAGACCCGCTGCCAGATGCAGTCCTACCTGCTGGAGATCTGGAAAAACGTGGACATCACCATCGTCTTCATCACCCACGACCTGGACGAGGCCGTGTTCCTGTCCGACAGGATTCTCGTTCTGGAAGCCAACCCGGGAAGAGTGAACGAGGTCGTCCAGGTCCCGGTGCCCCGGCCACGCAGCAGCACCCAGATCTTCGATCCCACCTTCCTCGGCGTCCGCAAGCACATCGACAACCTCATCCATCCGCCCGGCCAGGAGCAGAAGGAGGCCCCCGTCCTGCGCCACGCGATTTCGGATCCCGACGTTGTCTGATCCTAGGAAAAGACCTTCAGACCGACGACGCCCGCGAGGATCAGGGAGACGCATGTCAGCCTCGCCGCACTCACCGGATCGCCGAGGAACATCATTCCGATCACAACGGTTCCAGCGGCCCCCACGCCCGTCCACACCGCATAGGCGGTGCCGATCGGCAGGGTCTTGGCGGCGCTGCCCAGCAACAGGACACTCACCACAAGGGCGGTCACCGTGCCGACGGTCGGCCACAGGCGGGTGAAGCCCTCGGTGAATTTCAGGCCGATGGCCCAGGCGATTTCAAAAAAGGCTGCGAGTAATAGAAGAATCCAAGGCATGACGTTCCGGCGGTTGCCAGGGTCGTCCCTGATTTTCGCACAGCGGCTGAAGTCGTCCTCAACACGCCGAACCTAACCGCCCCGGGACACAAATCAACCCAAGTATGACGATTTTAAAAAAAGTTCATACTCGGCATCACTCATGCTGTGAAACCATGCATGGCCAGCAACGGTAACAACGACGGATTGAGGCGCATGACGGTCTCGATGCCGGAGGAGACATTCCAGGCGTTCGAACGCCTGGTCGCCTCGCGGGGATTCGACAGCCGGTCGCAGGCGGTCGGCGAGATGATCCACCAGCACGCCGCCCAGCACCTGGAGAAAATCGGCACCGAGATCATGGCGGGAACACTCACCCTCGTGTACGACGAGTCGAAGAGCGCCCTTCTCCGCGACCTCTCCCGCATTTTCCGGGAACATATCTCCGAGGTGATTTCCTCACAACACATCCTTCTGGAGGACGAGCACGTGCTCGAGGTCATCCTCATGCAGGGTCCCGCCCGCACCCTGCGGGAGATCACCAACAAGCTCGTCACCTGCAAGGGAGTGAAGACCGCGCACATCACCCTGACACCCCACCTCATGCCTCCGCTCCACGCCAAGGGAACCGGCAAACGCCCATGAAACCGCTTTTCGAAAAAACATTGTCAGGGGCCGGGATGTGGTCCGCCGTGATCTCGCGTGGCAAGCGGCTCCGCCTCACCGACACCGACGGCGGCGCGAACGTGGGCATGCTGCTCTACAACACCCGCGAACGCACGGAGCGCTACAACATGCCGGACACCCTCAAGGGCCAGCACATCTTCTACCTGCGCTCGCCCTACTGCCTGCATTCCGACATGGGGCGGCTGCTGGCCTCGGTCACCTCGGACACCGTGGGCTGGCACGACACGGTCTGCGGCCACTCGGACGCTGCCCGCGTGCTCGCGAAATACGGGGAGAACAACTACCAGTCCGCCCGCAACGGCTGGCACCGCAACGGCCACGACTGCTTCCTCATCGAACTGGCGAAGTGGGGGCTCGGCAAAAAGGACCTTGTTCCCAATCTCAATCTCTTCAGCAAGGCCGTGGCTGATGAAGCCGGCCAACTCACCTTTGTCCCGGAAAATTCGAAACCCGGCGACAGCATCGAACTGCGGTTCGAGATGGACACGCTCGTGGTGCTCAACACCTGCCAGCATCCGCTTGATCCGGATCCCGTCTACCGGCAACGCCAGGTGAAGCTCCAGGTCTTCGCGGGGGATCCGCCTGCGGATGATGATCCATCACTGCTCGTCCGCCCGGAGAACCTCCGGGCCTGGGAAAACAACCAAACCTATCACACCCTTCTACAACCATGATCGAAAGCACCCTCGACCCGGAGAACGCCGCGTTCCGCGAGGTCATCCCCGCAGGCGGCTGGTGGGTTCATGAAATCAAGAAGGGCCGGACCTTGCGCATCCTTGATCTCGAAGGGAACCAGGCCGCCGACACGCTGTTTTTCAGCGCCGCCGATCCTACCGAACGCTACAGCGCGGACCGGACGATCCAGGAGCAGGCGGCCCTCTATCTCACCACCGGCACCCGGCTGATGAGCAACGAGGGCAACGTCCTGCTCACCATCACCGCGGACACCTGCGGGCGTCACGACACGCTCGGCGGCGCGTGCTCGCGCGAGTCCAACACCATGCGCTACTCCCACGACACCGAGTGCATGCACGCCTGCCGCGACAGCTTCATCCGTGGCGCGCAGGAGTGGGACATCGAGCTCACCAAACGCGACCTGCCGCCCAACATCAACTTCTTCATGAACGTGCCGGTCTCCACCGATGGCGGCCTCACCTTCGCCGACGGCATCTCCGCTCCGGGCCGCTACGTCGAAATGCGGGCGGAAATGGATGTGGTCTGCCTCATCTCCAACTGCCCGCAGCTCAACAATCCCTGCAACGGTTGGAATCCGACGCCTGTCGAGGTGCTCGTCTTTTGATTGGAGCGCCGTTGCCCAAAAACCTTCGCACGGAATGAATTCCGCGCTCCCAGTTTCCCATGAAAATCCTCATTGCCAATCGCGGAGAAATCGCGGCCCGAGCCATCCGCACGTTTCAAAAACTCGGCTACCGGAGCATCGCGGTTTATTCCGATCCCGACGCCGGAGCACCGCATGTCGATCTCGCGGACGAGGCCCGCCACCTCGGACCCGGCCCGGTTTCCGAAAGCTACCTGCTCAAGGACAAGCTGCTGGAAATCGCGTTGGAATCCGGAGCGGACGCGGTTTTCCCCGGTTACGGCCTGCTGAGCGAGAACACGGACTTCGCCCGCATGTGCGAGGACGCCGGCGTGAGATGGCTGGGCCCCACCCCGGAACAGATCATCGCCTTCGGCTTGAAACATGAAGCCCGCCGTCTCGCGGGTGACGCGGGCGTGCCGCTCGTTCCGGGCACGGGCCTTCTGGAAAATGCGGAGGCCGCCATCTCCGCTGCGGAGGGGATCGGCTACCCGGTCATGTTGAAAAGCACCGCCGGTGGCGGAGGGATCGGCATGAAGGTCTGCCGCGACGCCGATGAACTGCGCCGCGAGTTTGAAAGCGTCGTGCGTCTCAGCGAACGCAGCTTCGGCTCCGGCGGCGTCTTCATCGAGCGGTTCATCCAGCGGGGCCGCCACGTGGAGGTCCAGATCTTCGGTGACGGAAACGGAAAGGTGCTGGCCCTCGGCGAGCGCGATTGTTCGGTGCAGCGCCGCAACCAGAAGGTCTTCGAGGAGACACCCGCTCCCGACCTGCCCGACCGCACGAGGACCGCGCTCCACGCGGCGGCGGTGAAACTCGGTGAGAGCGTGAACTACCGTTCCGCCGGGACCGTGGAATTCATCTACGACGCGGACCGCGATGATTTCTTTTTTCTCGAGGTGAACACCCGCCTGCAGGTCGAACACGGGGTCACGGAACTCGTCACCGGCATCGATCTCGTCGAGTGGATGGTGCGCCTCGCCCTGGACCGGACTTGGAAAATGCCGGATGCCAGCCCCACTCCGCGCGGCTGCGCGATCCAGGCGCGCGTCTATGCGGAGGATCCGAACCATAACTTCCGCCCGAGCTGCGGCCTGCTGACGGAAGCGGTTTTTCCCGATTGGACACGCTGCGACGGCTGGATCTCGCCCGGCACCGAAGTCAGTCCCTTCTACGATCCGCTGCTCGCGAAAGTGATGGTCCACGGCGAGGATCGGGAGACCGCCGTGCATCTGCTGGAAAAGGCGCTCGATGAAACGAAAATCTCCGGCATCGAGACAAACCTGCGCTACCTGCGCGGCATCGTACGATGGACGCCATACCTGTTGGGCGGCGTCGCCATGCGTGACATGGTGGATTTCTCCTACACGCCCCGCACCATCGACGTACTGTCCGCAGGGACGATGACGACGGTGCAGGACTGGCCCGGCCGCGTGGGGTATTGGGAGGTGGGCGTGCCCCCATGCGGGCCGTTCGACCCGCTGTCATTGCGCCTGGCGAACACCCTCGTCGGAAATGAGGAGGGCACGGCGGGCCTGGAAATCACGATGACCGGTCCGACGCTGCGGTTCAATTCACCTGCTGTTATCGCGGTAGCCGGAGCGTCCGCGCTGATGCTGAAAAACGGCGAACCCGTGCCGATGAACGAAGCCATCGCCGTGGAAGCCGGGGATGTTCTGAAAATCGGCAGGTTCGAGGGAGCCGGAGCACGCGCCTACCTCTCGGTGGCGGGTGGGATCGAGTCTCCCGAATATCTGGGCAGTTGCTCGACATTCACCTTGGGGAAATTCGGCGGCCCGTTTGGAAGGGCGCTGCTGCCGGGGGATGTGCTGGGCATCAGGAGTTCACCGGCTGGAGCCGGCAAGTCTGAAACACCCCATGAAACCGGCCGGTTGAAACCGGCGCCCCTTGGTCACGACTGGCGGATCGCCGTCCTCTACGGCCCGCACGGTTCGCCGGATTTTTTCCTCGATGAGGACATCGACACCTTTTTCGCAACACAGTGGGAGGTCCATTACAATTCCGCCCGCACCGGTGTCCGCCTCATCGGCCCGAAGCCGAAGTGGGCGCGCGCCGACGGCGGTGAGGCGGGACTGCATCCCTCGAACCTGCACGACAACGCCTACGCCATCGGCGCGGTGGATTTCACGGGTGACATGCCCGTCATCCTCGGCCCTGACGGCCCCAGCCTCGGTGGATTCGTCTGCCCTGTCGTCGTGGTGGACGCGGAGCTGTGGAAACTCGGCCAGCTCCGCCCCGGAGACCGCATCCGGTTCGTTCCCGTGGACGAGGCATGGGCGCGGGACCGACAGACCGAGGTGGCTGAATTCATTTCAGGAAAGCGATCGGAACTCGCCGACCCTTCGGAGGCGGCACGCGGTTCGTGTTTCATCGATTCCTTTGGAGAGGGAGATGACGCCGTGGTCGTCCGCCGTGCGGGAGACCGCTATTTCCTGATCGAGTTCGGTCCGCATCACCTTGACCTCAAGCTGCGGTTCAAGGTCCACGTCGTGCACGAGTGGCTGAAGGAGCGGGCCATCCCCGGCATCCTCGACCTCACACCGGGAATCCGCTCGTTGCAGGTCCACTTCGATCCGGGAGTGATCGGGCGCGGTGAATTGTGGAAAATCATCCGGGACGGCATCGAAGGCCTGCCGCCCTTGGAGCAGATCGAAGTGCCGACACGCGTGGTCCACCTGCCTCTGAGTTGGGAGGATCCGAGCACGCTGGAAGCCATCCGCCGCTACATGCAGAGCGTGCGTCCCGACGCGCCATGGTGCCCGAGCAATCTGGAGTTCATCCGCCGCATCAACGACCTGGAATCCATCGACGAGGTGCGCCGGATCTTTTTCGAAGCGTCCTATCTGGTGATGGGGCTGGGCGATGTCTATCTCGGGGCTCCTGTTGCCACTCCGCTCGATCCACGCCACCGGATGGTGACGACGAAGTACAACCCGGCACGAACGTGGACGCCGGAAAACGCCGTCGGTATAGGTGGGGCATATCTCTGCATCTATGGCATGGAAGGCCCCGGCGGCTACCAATTCACCGGACGCACCATCCCGGTGTGGAACCGCTGGCGCAAAACGGCGGATTTCGAAAAACCGTGGCTGCTGAGATTTTTCGACCAACTGCGTTTCCATCCGGTAAGTGCCGAAGAACTGTTGCGGCTGCGCGAGGAGGTGCCACGTGGCCGGCACAAGCTGGAGATCGAGGAAAAGGTCTTCCGATTTTCGGATTACGAAGCGTTCCTGGCGGAAAACTCCGCAGGCATCGAGGCGTTCCAAAACAAACAGCGCGCGGGCTACGAGGCGGAACGCAAGCGTTGGGAGGAAGCCGGTCTCTCGATGGACGCACCCGCGGAAACCGTGGAGGAGGAGGATACCGTGGTGATCCCCGAAGGATGCTCCACCCTCGACAGTCCTGTGACCGGAAGCGTCTGGAAAGTCGAAGCCCTGGCTGGCACGAGGATCGCTGCCGGCACCACGGCGCTCATCCTCGAAGCCATGAAAATGGAGGTCCCGCTGGAAGCCGATGAACCGCTCGAAATCGTCGAAATCCTCGTCGCGGAAGGGGCCAGCGTAAGGGCGGGCCAGCCGCTCGTCATTGTGAAACCCGCAATCTGAAAATGACCATCACCGAACTCAAGACCCGCTACGCCGGAGGTGCCACACCCTCCGAAATCATCGGGGAAATCCGGGATAAGACCATCGCTTGGAATGATCCGGCACTCTTCATCCATCTGCCGGAGAAATCCGTCCTGCTGGAAATCGCCGCTGCCGTCGAAGCGATGCCGGAGGGACTCCCGCTGTGGGGCATTCCCTTCGTCGTGAAGGATAACATCGATGTCGCCGGTTGGCCGACCACCGCGGGTTGTCCCGAATACGCCTACCTGCCAACCAAGGATGCCGAGGTGGTGCGGCTCCTGAGAGCTGCGGGAGCGATTCCGATCGCGAAGGCGAATATGGACCAGTTCGCCACCGGACTGGTCGGCACCCGCAGTCCCTACGGGGTCGCACGGAACGCCATTGACGCGGAATTCCTTCCCGGCGGATCAAGCTCCGGCAGCGCCTCCTCGGTGGCTGCGGACCTGTGCGCGTTTTCCCTGGGGACCGATACGGCGGGTTCGGGCCGCGTGCCGGCGGCATTTCAGGAACTGATCGGCTGGAAACCCACCAGAGGCTTGCTGAGCAATCGCGGGCTGGTTCCCGCGTGCAGGTCGCTGGATTGCATCTCGGTTTTCGCGAACACGGCCGCGGACGCCCTGCTGGTATCGGAAGCGGTGTCCGTTTACGACGAAGCGGATGCTTTTTCCCGGAAGGTGATCCCCAAGGGAGGGATCGGAGCGAGATTCCGCTTCGGAGTGCCGGTGTCTCCCGATTTCGCGGGCGATCCGGACACGCCGGGACTTTTTGCGGCGGCGGTTGAAAAATTGAAATCGCTGGGAGGCACCCCTGTCATGGTGGATCTCACCGCATTCACGGAAGCCGCGAAACTGCTCTACGAAGGCCCGTGGGTCGCGGAGCGCTGGGCGGCGGTCGGAGGGTTCGTGGAAAAAAATCCCGATGCCGTTTTCCCGGTCACTCGGAAAATCCTCGAAGGTTCGAAAGGCTGGGACGCGGCATCCACCTTCCTAGCGCAATACAAGCTGCGGGAACATGCCCGCGACGCGGAGGCTGTCTGGAAAAAGATCGATGTCCTGCTGTTGCCCACCACTCCACGGATCCACACCGTAGCGGAAAATCTGCAGGAGCCCTACGGCACGAATGCGACGCTCGGACGTTACACGAATTTCATGAACCTGCTGGACCTCGCCGCCGTCGCGGTGCCCGCCGGGCGGGCGAGATCCGGACGAGCTCCCTGGGGTGTCACCCTCGCGGCACCGGCGGGCTGGGATGTGGTCCTGCTGGGATTGGCCGCCCGCTTCAGGGGAGAACCGGAGATTGAGATCCGCAAACCGACGAGGATTCCCCTGCTCGTCTGCGGAGCGCATCTGGAAGGACTCGCACTGCATTGGCAGCTCGCGGATCGTGGTGCCGTCCTTCGCGAAAAAACGCGGACCGCGCCGGTTTACCGGATGTTTGCGATGCCGCCGGTGGGAACCATTCCCCCGCGTCCCGCGTTGATCAGGGATGATGAACGCGGTGCCGGCATCGACGTGGAGGTCTGGGAACTCGAAGCCGCGGATTTCGGTGATTTCGTTTCAAAAATCCCCGGACCGCTGGGAATTGGCAAGGTGAAGCTGGAAAACGGTGAGGAAGTTCCGGGATTCATCGCCGAGCCTAGGGCGATCGAAGGAGCCGGGGAAATCACCGATTTCGGCGGATGGCGGGCCTGGTTGGAGCGGTCGTAATCCCGCCCGCCTTATCTTTTCTCGCCAGCGGCGGGATGCTCTGGCAAAAGTCGCGCGTGTCCGAGACCAGAATCCTACAAGCCGCCGATGATGAAATGAAAGACGCCGTGCGCGAGGCCAGCGCCATGCTGCGTGCCGGCGAAATCGTCGCCCTGCCGACCGAAACCGTTTACGGCCTCGGTGCGGACGCGCTGAATCCCGAAGCCGTCGCGAAGGTTTTCGCAGCGAAGGAAAGACCGTCGTTCGATCCGCTCATCGTCCACATCGCGTCGCGCGGGGATTTGAAGGATGTCGCCATCGTGCCGGATGACATCGCGGAAACGGTCAACAAGTTGACCGCCGAATTCTGGCCCGGTCCCCTCACCTTGATTTTACCAAAGCACCCCGATGTCCCCGATCTGGTGACCAGCGGACTGCCGACGGTGGCGGTGCGCCAGAGCGCGCATCCGGTGTTCCGCGCGGTAGGCAAGGAACTCGGACGCCCCATCGCCGCACCAAGCGCGAACCGCTTTGGCAGGATCTCCCCCACCTCAGCCTCCGCGGTGATGAAGGAACTGGAAGGACGCATCCCCCTCATCGTGGATGCCGGAGCCTGCAGCGAGGGAGTGGAGAGCACGATCATCTCCATCGAGCCACGTGAGGGAAAGAAACCGGTTTTCCGGCTTCACCGGGCCGGCCCCGTCACGAAAGAGCAGCTTCAGAATTTCGGCAAGGTGGAGAAATTCCGCGAAAACAAGAGCGAGGCCCCGCAGGCACCGGGTCAGCTCGAAAGCCACTACGCGCCGCTCACCCCGCTGATCCTGTTGGAAAAGCCGGAGGATTTCGTGCCGGAGGAAGGCAAGAAGTACGGCCTCCTCAGCTACACGGGTGACGACGACAGTCCTTATGTGAATCTCCACGACTGGGAAGCCATCGAATCGCTCAGCCCCGGCAGTGGAAAACTCGCCGAAGCGGCGATCCGCCTGTTTTTCGTCATGCGTATGATGGATGAGGCCGGACTGGATGCCATCATCGTGGAGCCGGTGAGCGAGACAGGACTCGGTGTCGCCATCATGGACCGGCTCCGCCGGGCATCGGTCAATTTCAAATAGTCCGTCATGAAACCCTTCCTGCTTTCTATCGCCCTGACCCTGCCCACCTCGGCCCAGGTTCCGGATTGGGAGAATCCCGCGGTTTTCCGGATCAACAAGGAGGCGCCCCGCGCGACCTCCATGCCGTTCCCGACCAAGGAAGCGGCTGCCAAGGGACGCATGGAGTCGCCATGGTGCCTCTTACTGAACGGAAACTGGAAATTTCACCACATCGGCAATCCCGCCGGAAAACCCGCCGGATTCGAAAGCCCATCCTTCGACGACTCCACATGGAAGGAAATTCCGGTCCCATCCAACTGGCAGATGCAGGGCTACGGCGTTCCGCTCTATACGAACATCACCTACCCTTTCGCGAAAAACCCGCCGACGGTGATGGGAGAACCACCACGACATTTCACAAATTTCCCGGCAGACAACCGGAATCAGGTCGGCTCTTACCGTCATCGGTTCAGCCTGCCGGGAGGTTTCGAAAACCGCCGGACCCACATTGTTTTCGGTGCGGTGGACTCGGCGTTCTATCTTTGGATCAATGGTAAAAAGGTCGGTTACTCCGAAGACTCCAGAACGCCGGCCGAGTTCAATATCACCGATTACCTGCAACCGGGGGAAAACCTGCTCGCGGCGGAAGTCTATCAGTATTCGGACGCTTCCTATCTCGAAGACCAGGACATGTTCCGCATGTCCGGCATTTTCCGTGATGTCTACCTCTGGTCGAGAGACTCTCTTGACATCAATGACTTCTGGATAAATACAGGGCTTGCGGACGACTACAAGACAGGGACAATCACCTTCAATGCGAGCATCTCGAACAGTGGAAATACGGATGCTCCGGTGGTTGCCACGCTGACCCTGACGTCACCCGATGGCAAGGTCATCAGCGCGCCTGTCTCCGGAACCGCGCGTGCCGGAGGAAGTCCCACGGAGTTCCATGCGGAAATTCCCAACATCCCGGACGTCAAGGCATGGTCCGCCGAGGTTCCCGACCTCTACCGCTACGAGATCACGCTCGCCGATCAATCCGGCAAGGAAATCGCCACATACGCGGGCAAGACAGGATTCCGCCGTGACGAAATCAAAAACGGACAGTTTCTCCACAACGGCCAACCTGTCCTGATCAAGGGCGTGAATCGTCACGACCACAACCCGCGCACCGGCCATTACGTGACCACCGCCGACATCCGCGCGGACCTCCTCCAAATGAAGCGCGGAAACATCAACGCAATCCGGACCTCCCATTATCCGAATGATCCCGCGTTGCTGGAACTCTGTGACGAGCTTGGCTTCTACGTTGTCGCGGAGGCGAACATCGAATCCCATGGCATGGGTTACAAGGAGGAATCGCTGGCGAAGAACCCGGCGTGGTTCGAAGCCCATCTGGACCGTGTCAAAAACCTGGTCGAGCGCGACAAGAACCACCCGTCGGTCATCATGTGGTCAATGGGGAACGAAGCGGGAGATGGAGAGAATTTCGTCAAATGTTCTGAGTGGATCCACCAGCGTGATCCGTCCCGCCCCGTTCACTACGAACAAGGCGGGTACCAGCCGCATGTGGACCTGTGGAGTCCTATGTATGCCACCATCGCGGAATGCGAGAAATACTGCCGCGAGGAGGAACGGAAGCCTTTGGACCGGCAACGTCCGTTGATCCAGTGCGAATACAACCATGGCATGGGGAATTCCTCGGGAAATCTCAGCGACTACTGGAACCTCATCCGCAAGGAACGTCTTTATCAAGGTGGTTTTATCTGGGACTGGAAAGACCAGTCCTTCCTCCAGATCAAGCACAAGAGCTCCGATCTCGAGGATCGTTCGGGAAATGGCAACGCCTTCCGGCTATTCGGCTCTCTCGCAACAGATGAAGGACTCTACAGCGGCGGCGCAGTCGTGGAGAAATCCGCAGGATTCGACCTGGCTGGCAGCCTGACGCTCGTCGCCGAGGCCCGCCTCAATCTCACAGGGCAGAACCAGGGCGGACAACCGTTGATCACCAAAGGAGACACCTCCTACTCGCTCAAGATCACCGATGATGGAAAAAATCTCGAATTTTTCATTCACTCCGAAGGAATCTGGCACAACGTGAAGGCCGCGCTGCCCGAAGACGCGGCATCGCAGTTCCATACTTACGCCGGGGTGTATGATGGAAAAAACCTGCTCATCTTCATCGACGGCATGGAAGCCGCGACCAAACCCTGCTCCGCTGTCGTATCCAAGAATCCATTCGAAGTCGCCGTGGGCATCGACACCGAAGAAACCGCGCGACGTCTCAAGGGCGCGGTGCGGAAAGCGGCGGTGTATGACCGGGCCCTGACCGCCGCCGAACTCGCCGGGAACGCGGAAAAACCACTGGTCCTGCTCGACTTCGCCAAAGATGCCGAGAAGCCGAAGACTCTGCGCTGTTTCGCCTACGGTGGGGATTTCAACGAGCGTCCGACCGACGGCTCCTTTTCATGCAACGGACTGGTGATGTCGAACGGCGCGCCTTCACCACAGTTTGAGGAGGTGAAAAAAGTGCATCAGGAAATCCACACCTCTCCGGTGGATGTCTCGACTCCGAATGTCAGAATCCGGATACACAACGAGTATTTCTTCCGGGATACCGGCCATGTCACCGGCTCTTGGAAACTGATGGAGGACGGCATGGCAGTCGCGGAGGGGAGGCTCGACTTCGCTCCCGTCTCCCCACAGCAATCAGTGGAACTGGAAATCCCGACAGGGCACACGGCGAAACCCGATGCCGAGTATTATTTCCGTGTCCGTTACGACCTGAAGGCCGCGAATGCCTGGCATCCCGCGGGCATGCCGATCGCGTGGGACGAGATTCCCCTGCCATGGGGAAGGCGCACTCCGGCCTCGCCGGCACCTTCGCAAACCGCCGCCGAATTCTCCGAAGATGAAAATGGGATCACGCTGAAAGCGAAAGACGTCACGGCGGTCGTCGACAAGGCCGACGGATGCCTCCATTCGCTCAAAGCCAAGAATGAGGAGTGGCTGCTCTTCCCGCTGCGCCTGAATTTCTGGAGACCGACCACCAACAACGACGAGGGCGCGAAACTCGATCACAAGCTGAAGGTCTGGCAACATGCGGGCAACCGGGCCAGGGCGAAAAGCGTGACCGCCGTGCGGGACGGCAACGATGTCCTCGTCACTGCGGAACTAGGCATCCCGGCTGCGGACAGCGGCGCGACGATCCGCTACCGCTTCACCGGCAACGGACAGATCGGAATCGAGACGGAATTCCGTCCTGGAAAAGGATTGCCAACCATTCCTCGTATCGGCTTCCAATGCGGTGTTTCCAACAGAGCCTCTATGTGGAAATGGTACGGAAACGGCCCACATGAGAACTATGTGGACAGGAAAAGCGGATCTTGGACGACCGTGCACGAAGGGTTCATTCCCACATTGTTCCACCGCTATGCGGATCCCCAGGAATCCGGAAACCGGACCGACATCCGCTGGGCCACCATTTCCAGTCCTGTCGGCGGAAGCAGCCTGCGGGTGGACGCGACGGGCGGACATCTGCTGGAAATGAGCTGCTATCCCTCCACAGCCCGCGACATCCAGCTCGCGATGCATCCCGGAGAGTTTTCAGACTCCGGATCCCAGACGCTGAACTTCGACCATCGGCAGTCCGGTCTGGGCGGAACGAATTCGTGGGGAGCCCTTGCCCTACCACGGTATCAGATTCCCTCCGACAAGATCTACCACTGGTCGTATCTCCTGACGCTGGAGGAAACCCCGATAGCACCGCAGATCCGATTGCCCCGCGGATTGCCCGCCCTGCCGGGTGGACCTCGGCTTCCGCCGCCTCCGAGGGAGGAAAAGTGATCTCTGACGGAGGTCCGGAGGCAACGCATCCGTCGTTGCACCGCCGAAAATTGGCAACGCGTCGTTAGCCTCCGGAGGCCTGGTTTTGATTCATTGGCACCCGTCCGGTCCGGAATGATTCCGACCCGCGACGGCATTCCAAAAATCAACCGCACCCGACTCCGATCCATGAACAAGACAATCATCCTCACGTCCACCGCGGCAGGCCTCCTATGCCTCGGCGCGCAAGCGGCCATCGTGAACAACAACCTGACCGGCAACAAGGAATACGACGGCTGGGACCGCCTCGGCTCTTCCGCGCCGGGCCTCACCACCACCACCCTCTCGACAGGTTCCGGCTTCGGATCCAACGAAGCCGGCTCCGGTGACGCCATGCTGCTGCGGGTTTCCGGAGGCCACTATCCCGCCAGCCTCGGTCTCTATTCTTTCGGCTCGAATTCCACGCTGCGCGTGTCGGACACGGTGACTTCCTTCAGCGACATCCGGACGGTGGCCATCACCATCGTCTCGTGGAGCAACGGCGATGAAGGGCTGCCCTCCGGATCGTTCAGCAGCCTGCCCACGCTCGGCTTCAACGGAGGAAGCCAGGCATTGGCCGCCGACTGGTTTGGCACGACCCGGGTGGGTTCGGTGGATTTCGGGGGACCGATCCAGACCTATGCCTTCACCTTCCAGTGGGATCTCGGTTCCTTCGGCGATCCGATCACTTCCTATGACGTCTCATGGGGGCAGATCGTGCACACCGGAGTGCTGGGCATCCAATTGGAAAGCGCGGACACCTATTCCCTGAGCAATGCGGTTCCGGAGCCTTCGTCCGCACTGCTGGCGGCCTCCGCCGCGATCCTTGCCTTCCGAAGGAAGAGACGCTGAAACGCATGCAACGTAGGAAACAACTCCAAGCCGGCAAGCTTTCCCAAGCTGCCGGCTTTTTTCATGGGCGGAGCGTTTTCACATGCCTTTCGCCGCCATGACTCCGAAAGACGTGATCACGATCGCCGCGACGATGATCAGCACATAGAGGCTCAGGATCACCAACATCGCGATTCCCAGGAACTTCCAGAACGACCGTTGCTCGTTGAGCGCGCCCTCCAGGTCCATCACACTTCCAGACCGCACCAGATCCCCGATGCGGCTCGCATATTTCCACAGCTTGATCCCGGGATAGATATAAACACCCGCGAACAGGAGGTAGATGCCGCCGAATCCGAATCCGAGCCCCTTGCCGAACATCGGGTTGGAATTTGCCGGGATGCCAATGAGCATCGTGACCAGGGCAAGCAAAACCATCAGTCCCGCGCCGATGAACACCATCACCGAAATGAACCTTACCCAGGGTTTCGTCCTCGCGAGCTGCTCGATGATTCCCTGGGTGATCGCGTTACCGGAAGAAAGGCTCCCCGGGACGCTGTTCGCTACGGGAGAGGAATATGGGTCCAGTGACATGATTCTCCAGACTTTCATGACAGTCCCACCACGACAAGCTGTATCTGGAACGGAGGCTGAACTCCGCGCTTCTCACCCGCCGCCCGACACGTTTGAATCGCTCCGCACGATGTCCGAAAACTTCTACCAACAAACCACCGCCGCACCCGCGACCTCGTTCGATGTCTCGCTGCGGCCGCCGGCGTTTTCGGAATTCATCGGCCAGGAGAAAGTCAAGGAGCGCATCCTGCTCATGCTGGAGGCGGCGAAGCAGCGTGGAGACGTGCTCGACCACGTGCTTCTTTCCGGCCCGCCCGGCCTTGGCAAGACCACCCTCGCGAACCTCATCGCCCGCGCCGCCGGGACCCAGCTTCACACGACATCCGGGCCGCAGATCGAAAAAGCGGGCGACCTCGCGGGCATCCTTACAAACATCCAGAAAGGCGACATCCTTTTCATCGATGAAATCCACCGGCTGCACCCGGCCATCGAGGAATATCTTTACCCCGCGATGGAAGATTTCCGATTGGACATCATCATCGACTCCGGTCCGTCGGCACGGTCGATCCAGATCAATCTGCCCAAATTCACCCTCGTCGGCGCGACGACCCGCTCGGGCATGCTCACCGCTCCTTTGCGTTCGCGCTTCGGCCTGGCGAACCGGCTGGACTACTACACACACGAGGAACTCGCGGACATCATCGAGCGTTCCGCAGGTCTGCTGGACGTACCCACCGAGCGGGCCGGCGCGCTCGAAATCGCCTCCCGTTCGCGCGGCACGCCGCGTGTGGCGAACGCGCTGCTGCGCTGGGTGCGCGACTTCGCCCAGGTCCGGGGGAAAGGGCACATCGATGGAAAAATCGCCGATGCCGCGCTGGCGATGATCGAGATCGACTCCCAAGGGCTTGATGAAATGGACAAGCGCCTGCTCGAGGTGCTCATCTACAAGTTCAACGGCGGTCCCGTCGGCCTGAACTCGCTGGCCGTCGCGGTGGGTGAGGATGCCGCCACCATCGAGGAAGTGCACGAGCCGTTCCTCATCATGCAGGGATACCTGATGCGGACGCCGCGCGGTCGGACGGCGATGCCCGCGGCGTATGCCAAAATCGGCGCGCCGGCGCCGCCATCGAGGCCGGACGAACTCGGTCTGTTCTGAGGGGCATCACAAACCCTCACACAAGCTGCGTCTCGACGAGCAGCTTGTAAGTCCCGTCACGGGCGAGGAGTTCCTCGTGGCTGCCGCTTTCCACGATTTTCCCG
Source organism: Luteolibacter yonseiensis (assembly GCF_016595465.1). Classification (NCBI taxonomy): domain Bacteria; kingdom Pseudomonadati; phylum Verrucomicrobiota; class Verrucomicrobiia; order Verrucomicrobiales; family Verrucomicrobiaceae; genus Luteolibacter; species Luteolibacter yonseiensis. The sequence continues at coordinate 184,392 of NZ_JAENIK010000008.1, forward strand.
TGGCTGAAGACGAGGATCTTGTCGGCATGGCGGACGGTGGACAGGCGGTGGGCGATGACGAGGCTGGTGCGACCGACCATCAGACGTTCGAGAGCTTCGTTCACCTGGCGTTCGCTTTCGGAGTCGAGCGCGGAGGTGGCTTCGTCGAGGAGAAGGATGCTCGGATTCGCCAGGATCGCACGGGCGATCGCGATGCGCTGGCGCTGGCCGCCGGAAAGCTTCGTTCCACGTGGGCCTACCAGGGTATCATAGCCGGACGGCAGGGCGCTGATGAACGAATGGGCGTTCGCCATCTCGGCCGCCCGGGTGATTTCCTCACGCGAGGCTCCGGGTCTGCCATACTCGATGTTCTCAAGAATGCTGCCGCCGAAAAGAAGGACCTCCTGCGGGACGATGCCGAGCTGCCCGCGCAGGCAGGCAAGACTGATGTCGGAGGAATCAGCATCGTCAAAGGACACCCGGCCGTGCTCCGGGGCGTGGAAACCGAGGATGAGGGAGAAGACCGTGGATTTCCCAGCACCGGAAGGGCCGACGAGAGCGACGCGCTGCCCTGGCCGGACATCGAACCGGATGTCGTCGAGCACCAGCACATCGGGCCGGGAAGGGTAGCGGAAGTTGACGCCCTCGAAAGAAAGCCCCCCCTCGAGCCGGATGTCGCTCCGGCCGGTGGCGCGCTCGGTCGGAGTGTCGAGGATCTCGCGGAGACGGTCCGTGGCACCGGCGGTTTGCTGGAACTGGGAGATGATTTCGGGAAACGAACCGAGCGACGCGCCGACGAAAATAGAGAACAGGATGAAGGCCGCGAAATTCGTCCAACCGATCTCGCCATGCGCATACATGCGCGCCCCGAACCAGGTGACGAATGCGACGGTGCCGAAAAGGGCGAAGATGATGAAGGATAGGAAGGCCGCACGGTGGCGGGCGCCGCGCAGCGTGACATCCATGAAACGGTCCAGCGCCCGGTCATAGCGGCGGGCTTCGAACGTTTCATTTCCGAAGGCCTTCACATCCGCGATGGATTGGGTGGATTCCTCGATCACGGTGCCGGCTTCCGCGAGGGAGTCCTGGGCATCCCTGGAAAAACCACGGACCTTCCTGCCGAAGAACGCGATGGCGAGCACGACGACCGGCACGCTGGCGAGCATGATGAACGAGAGCTTCCACGAGGAAATGAAGATGAAAACCAGGCCTCCGACGAGGATCACGCTGTGCCGCACCGCCTGCGGCACGGCGTTGAGCAAGGTGTCCCGGACGATGCCGAGATCGGCGGAAACGCGGTTGCTGAGCGAACCGGAACGCTGCTCGTGGTAGAAACCGATCGGCAGTTTGACGAGATGGGCGAAAATGTCACGGCGCAGGTGGTTCAGCGCGGCCTCACCGGAGCGGATGAACCCCTGGACGCGGAAAAACGCGATCACGGACTGCACCGCCAGCGTACCGACGAGCATCAGCACGATGCGGTTGGATTTTTCCAGGATGATGGCGGGATCCACCCCTTTGATCATCGCGTCGGTCGGATTTCCGATGAGTTCCTTGAGGAAATACGGGAAAGCGAGCGAGAGGACCGCGGTGAAGAAAAGCGCGGCGAGAGATGGCAGGAACACGGCCTTTTCCCGCATGAGATAGCTGAGAACCCATCGGTGGGAAGAGAGGGGCTTTTTCGCTTTCGGCTCGGACAACGGCATGTGCGGATGGGAAACGATTGGGCGGGCTGCGTCAATGACCGCGAATGCTGGAAATTTTCCATTTGCCAATCCTCCGGAAAATTCTGAGTCTCATAGTTATGAAAATATCCCGGCTGTGGATTCCCGCCATTTTCGTGCTTTCCGCAATGTCCGCACAAGCGGTGGTGAACCTTTCCGGGAATATCAACAACACGGCTCCCGGAATCATTCCCGGCTTCGGCCTCTTCGGCAATGTCGGCGTGGTGAACACCAGCGGTTCCGGGATCTACCTGGGCGGTGGATGGGTGCTGACGGCGAATCATGTGGCGGGATCGCTGCCCGCCACGGCGACGTTCGGCGGCGTCGCCTACCCGACCCAGGCGGGAAGCTGGCAGCGCATCACCAACCCGACCGGCATGGGATTGAGCACCTACACGGACATGGTGGTATTCCGGCTTGCGGGTTCATTGGCGTTGCCAACGGTGGATCTCGCATCCTTGAGCCCCGCCCTGTCGGACAACGCGATCCTGGTGGGGAACGGACGCATTCAGGAAAACACTTCCACCACCTGGATCCATACGCCGGTGGCTGGAATCAACAACGATACCTGGGTCGAAACCCCTCCCGGCAGTCCGAACCGCGAGGGCTATGAGACCATCGGAACCCACGAAGTCCGCTGGGGGGTGAATGACGTGGCCTCCGTATCGGTTCAGACGGTGAACATTGCCGGGGCGGATGTACGGTATTTCACCACGAGCTTCGACAACCCGGGGTATGCCAACGAGGCGCAGGCGGTGACGGGAGACTCGGGTGGCGGGGCATTCATCTACAGCGGCTCATCCTGGAAGCTCGCCGGCATGATGTTCTCCGTGGCGACCTATGAAAACCAACCCGGCGGGGCGAATTCCGCCATCGTAGGACAACAAACGGCGATCGCCGACATCGCATCCTACCGGAACCAGATTCTGGCGATTGTTCCGGAGCCGTCGACGGCCCTCCTCGGGTTGTTGGGCTTGCTCGGATTCTGCAGGCGCAGAAGGTGAAAACCCGCAGGGAAACGAGGCCAGATGCTAGTCCGGCCCCTATTTTCCCCCCGCCACCCGGCGGTCTCCCCACTCTCCGCTATTGCGCGTGGCCTGCGGATAGGCCATGAACGGCGGCCATGACGGGTCGAGAAATACGGGAACTGCTGGATCACGCGGGGGTGCTGCCGAGCAAGCAGCTTGGGCAGAACTTCCTCATCGACCCGAATATGGCGCGCTGGATCGTCTCCCAGCTCGAAATTTCCCCGGATGACGCGGTGGTGGAGGTCGGCCCGGGAGCGGGTTCGCTGACCACGCACCTCGTGGGTCAGGTGCGGAAGTTGATCCTGATCGAGTTCGACGCGCGCCTGGCCGCCGCGTTGAAGGAAAAGCACAAGGACGATCCCGGCGTGGAGGTCCATCATGAGGACGCGGTGAAGTTCGACGGCAGGAAACTCTTCAAACACCGCCCGCTGAAATTCCTCGGCAATCTCCCGTATTCCTGCGGCGGGGCGATCATGAAAAACCTTCTCAGCCGTCCGCATCCGTTCGACCGGGCGGTCATCATGCTGCAAAAGGAAGTCATCGACCGTCTCGCGGCGCAGCCGGGTACCAAGGACTACGGCATTCTTTCCCTGCGGACACAGGCGAACTGGGAGGTGAGATCCCTCCGCACCGTGCCTCCCGAAGCGTTTTACCCGCAGCCGAAGATCGACTCCAGCGTCGCGGTGCTGACACCCCGGACGAGCGGGCTGCCGGTTTTCGACTACCGCTTGTATGACGAGCTCATCCGCCGTGGCTTCGCCCAGCGCCGCAAGCAGTTGAAAAAGCAACTGCCCGACGGGCCCGATTGGGAGACCGTCACCCGGGAACTGGGCGTGAACACCACCGTGCGCGGCGAGGAACTCACGCTGGTCCAGTGGGTGGATCTCACGCGGGCCTTCGATCCACACCCGCTCAAGGACATCGCCCAGAAAGCCGGGGAGATCTTCGATGTGGTGGATGAAAATGACAACGTCACCGGCACCGCCACCCGTGGCGAGGTGCACGCACAGAAGCTGGTCCACCGCGCGGTGCACGTCTTCGCCTTCAACAAACGCGGGGATCTGTTGCTCCAGAAACGTTCGTCGCTCAAAGATCTCTGCCCCGGCCTCTGGGATTCCAGTGTCTCCGGCCATCTTGATTCCGGTGAAGATTACCTCGCCGCATCCGTGAGGGAGCTGGAGGAGGAAATGGGCATCGTGTCAGAAACCACGCCGGAGGAGATCGCCCGCATCACCCCTCGCGAGGAAACCGGCTGGGAACACGTGCGCCTCTACCGGGTCCGCTACGATGGAGCGCTGCGCTACCCCTCGGCGGAGGTCGAAGCGGCCATCTGGTTCCCGTTGGAAGAGGTCGGCGCGTGGATCGCCGCGAGACCTGCCGACTTCGCACCCGGTTTTCTCCAGTGTTGGGAAAAATTCAAATCACTACCGTCATGACACGCCTGCTCGTCTCACTCGCCGCCAGCCTGGCGCTGGTTTCCTGTCACAAGCCCGCACCGGATGCCCTGTCCTACCGGATCGTCTCCACCCGCGAGCACGACGGAGGAGCCTACACCCAGGGTCTCCAACTGGTGAACGGCCGCCTTTTCGAAAGCACCGGCCAATACGGTGAGTCCACCGTGCGCGAGCTCGAACCCTCCACCGGCAAGGTCCTCCGCAAGCGTCCGCTCGCGAAAAACGTCTTCGGCGAGGGGCTCACCGTCATGGGCAACGAGATGTGGGTGCTGACTTGGAAAGAGAAAACCGTTTATGTGCTGGAGCCGGACACCTTCAAGCCGATCCGCACCCATACCTACGAAGGCGAGGGCTGGGGACTGGCCAACGATGGCAAACAGCTCATCATGAGCAACGGCAGCGAAACGCTGAAATTCCTCAACCCCAAGGACTTCACCGTCACCAGGTCACTGGAAGTCAAGGACGGCACGCAACCGGTCCGCATGCTCAACGAACTGGAATTCATCGATGGCCAGATTTTCGCCAATATCTACCTGACGGAAAAAATCGCCCGCATTTCCCCGGAAACCGGCCAGGTCACCGGCTGGCTCGACCTCAAGGGCCTCCGCAACCAGCTCGCGAATCCCGGTCGCGCCGAGGTTCTCAACGGCATCGCCCACGACCCGGCCACCGGCCACCTGCTCGTCACCGGCAAATACTGGCCCCAGATGTTCGAGATCAAGATCGGGAAGAAATAACCGTCCCCGGCTTGCTTAGCCGCACCACCCGACTACCTTCCGCCGCCGATGCCCCTGCCTGATCCAAGCCAAGAACCCGCGATCCGGGACCCGAAAAAGCTTCGCAACACCGCATTTGTCCTGCTCGCCATGATGATCGTCGGTGGCGCGCTGATCCTGAAAGCCTACGAGCAGTGGTCCGTGAAGCAGTCCCAAGACGACCGGCCCGCCGTCGTTTACCGCATCACTCCGGAACGCGACCTGCGCATGCTCCGGCAGGATGGAAAGACCGTCGATCTGGTGGATCTGCGCGGAAAGGTCATCGCGCTCAACGTCATCAGCCTGCGTGATCCCCAGGCCGCCGAACGCAGCCTGGCGGTGATGAAACGTCTCGCCGGGACCCGCAAGGCGGACGGCGACATCCACCTTGTCACCCTGATCCTCGACCCCATGCCCTCGGAGAAGCTCCTTCCAGCCCTCCAGGAAACGGCCGCGGCCCACGGCATGACCCTGCCGCAGTGGTGGCTTGGCAGCAACGAGCCAAAGACCCTCCACAAGTTCATCAAGAACGAGCTCAAGGCGAATGTTTACCCCAACGAGGCAAGAGGCAGTTGGGAATACGACCCCGCCATCGTGCTGATCGATAAAAACGGCCATGTCCGCCGGGCGGTGGTGCCGCAGAAACAGGGCGGCCCTCCGTTCATCGCCACCTTCGATTTCGACCAGGCCGCGGGATGGGACGCGAAGGGAGTCAAAACAGGCACGGATCATTCCAATTCCGAGCAACTGGAAATCCTTCTCAACCATACCATCGACAAGCTTCTGGCAGAAAAATACGTGAAATGAAAAAGAACACCACCATCGCCCTCTTCTACACCGGCGTGGCCGCTCTCTGCGTCGGGATCCTCGCCATCGCGTTCTCACTGAGGCCCGGACTGACCAACACCTATACGGAACCGGCTGTGGACATGGGGAAAGACACCGTCCGCGAATGGTTTCCCATTGAAAAGGATCTCGCCGCCGTCAACCAGGACAACGAGTCCGTCAAGCTTTCCGACCTGCGCGGCAAGGTGTGGGTCGTCGCCGAATTCTTCGCCATCTGCCCGCATTGCGCGGTGAGGAATGGCGAGGAGCTGCGGAAGCTCTATGACGAGTTCAAGGGGAATCCGGATTTCCACATCACCTGCATCTCGGTGGACCCGGAAAACGACAAGCACGACAAGCTCTCCGACTACGCCAAGGCCCTCGGCGCCGAGACGAAGAACTGGTGGTTCCTCAATGCGGGTGAGGTGAAGGCCACCCATGAATATCTCGAAAAGGAACTCAAGTTCTTCGGCATCCGCGAGCGCACCGATCCCGTCGATGTCGAGGCGAACGGCAAATTCGCCCACGACCTCGGCTTCCTGCTGGTGGACCGGGATTTCAAGGTCGTCGGCAAGTGGCCCCTCGCCGACGCACGCTCGGAGGACGCGAAAAAGCGTGACCCGGAACTTTACCAGAAACTCAAGGACGATCTCTACGGACGCATCCGCCAGGAGCTTGGCAAGAACTGAACCACCGGCACCCGACCATGAATGACGAGCGCAAACAATGGCTGTCCCGCCCGCCGCAGGAAGCCCTCTCGAAAAAACTCGGCACCATCGCCTGGATCCTGACCGCGGCGGTGCTCGCCCTGGTGATGGTCATGCGCGGGCCGAAGATTCCTTTGCCGGACGGCTGGTCGTTCGCCTTCCTGCCTCCGGTGCACGCGGTGCTGAATTCGCTGGTGGCCGTCTCGCTCATCGCCGCCATCGTCGCGGTGAAACAGGGGAAAATCCGTCTGCACCGGATTTTCGTTTCCATCGCGATGCTGTTGTCTGTCGGATTCCTCCTTTGCTACGTGGCCTACCATTTCACCACGCCGGAAACCCGCTACGGCGGAGAGGGCGCGCTGCGCCTCGTCTATTTCTTCCTGCTCGCCACCCATATCGTCCTCGCGGCGGTGAGCCTGCCGTTCATTCTTCTCACCTTCATCGCCGCACACACGAACCGTTTCGCCGCACACCGGAAACTGGCGCGGTGGGTGTTTCCCATCTGGCTTTACGTGGCGGTCACCGGGCCTGTCTGCTACCTGATGTTGAAACCGTATTACGGATGATGGCGCGGGCGCGCGGAGCTTGTGAAGGATCCGCCCGCCGGGCGGTGGTCACTCCGCCGGCTTGGCTTCCTCCGGCTTCGGAGCATCAGGTTTCTGCTTGGGCGGTGGCGGTGGAAAATCCTCGGTCGAGATCTTCAGATCGTTGTTCCGATCCAGCAGCTCGAAGCGCTCTTCCTGCTGGTCCTCGGTGAGGTTTTTCACCGCAGGCCCGAGACGGAATTCCTCGAAGGAAAGTGAACCGTCGCCATTGGTATCCAGCTTGCGGTTGATCTGCTCGGGCGGTTTCTCCGGGCGGTCACCGTCTTTTTTCGGGCCGCGGAACGGAGGCTCGGGTTTGTCCTTCGGAGTGATGACACCGTCGCCGTCCGTGTCCAGGCGGCGGAACACCGTATCCTGTTTCTCCGGCGGAAGTTTCTTGAAAACCTCACCTGCCTTGAACTCCTCCAGACTGATCCCGCCGCTCTTGTCGGAGTCGAGTTCCCAGAACCGTTTCGCCGGGTGGTCACCCTTGTCGTGGGGTTTTCCGAAGCGGCCGAGCTCTTCGCGGCTGAGCTTGCCGTCACCATCCTTGTCGAGACGTTTGAAAATGTTCGCGCGCTTTTCCTCCGGGATGTTCACGATGCGGGGCATGGCGGCGAACTCGGCGGTGGACAGGAATCCATCGTTGTCCTTGTCCGCGGCCTTCCAGGTTTCGGCAAATGGCGGACGGGGCCCCGGCGGGCGTCCCTTTCCCTCACCCGGCGGCGTCTTCTCCTGTTCCGGCGGTTGGGCAAGGCACAGGACTGGCATCAGCATTCCGGTGACAAGTAAGGAAACAGGGATTGTTTTCATTGGCGATTGAAGCTTTCCTAGCCGCGCTCCGCGCAGCTAACGAGCAAAGAAACTCCACCCCGAAGGAAAAGTTTCGCCCCCGCCGGAATGCCTTCCATCCATTTTCAACCGACCACCCATGCACATCCGCGACATTCTCAGCGACCCGAAGCCATCGCTCTCGTTTGAATTCTTTCCGCCACGCAGCGCGGCGGCATGGGAGGACCTTTACCAGGCCATCCGCGAATTGGAACCGCTGCACCCCACCTTTGTCTCGGTGACCTACGGCGCGGGCGGCGGCACGCGGGAACTGACGCATGATCTCGTGGTGCGCATCAAGGAAACCACCTCGATCCCGCCGGTCCCCCATCTCACATGCGTGGGCCACTCGGAGGAGGAGGTTTTTGAAATCCTCGAACGTTATGCGAAAGCGGGGGTGAGCAACATCCTGGCGTTGCGCGGAGATCCGCCCAAGGACAGGCCGGATTACGATTGGTCGGAAAGCGGCTTCCGCCATGCGGCGGACCTCGTGGCGTTCATCCGCAAATTCAACGAGTCCGGCGCACACCCGGACCCGCGCGGATTCGGCATCGGGGTGGCGGGATTTCCCGAAGGCCACCCGACGACGCCGAACCGGGTGGATGAACTCGATTTCCTGAAGGCGAAGGTGGATGCGGGAGCTGACTACATCTGCACCCAGTTGTTCTTCGACAACCACGACTTCCTGGACTTCCGCGACCGTTGCGATTTCGCGGGCATCCGTGTGCCGATCATCGCCGGCGTGATGCCGGTGACCTCGCTCTCGGGGATGAAACGGATGGCCGAGCTCGCCGCGGGCGCGCGCTATCCGGCCAAGCTCCTGCGTGCCTTGGAACGGGCGAAGGCGAATCCGGAGGCCGTCGAGCGTGTGGGCATCCACTACGCGGCGGAGCAATGCGCGGGCCTGCTCGACGAGGGAGTGGATGGCATCCACTTCTACACGCTGAACAAAAGCCACGCCACGCGGGAGATCTACAACAGCCTCGGGCTGACGGCGGGGGTCTGAACCTCTGGAAAACAAGGAAGCCCCGCCTTTGAGGGCGGGGGGATTGGGCATCTCCGTTTCAGCGGCGGCCCTGCTGGTAAAGTTCCTCGGCCTGGTCGAGGGTGAGTTCGTAAAGAGTGCCCTTCAACGGCACCACCATCGGAATCCGCCCCAGGTTGGCATCCACGGGGAATTGCTGCAGGAGCCTTGGAGAGCGCTCGAAGATGTCGGGAGGCAGGGTGATGCGAACCGAGCCTTCGTAGCGGAGCATGCGGGACGAGCGTTCCGTGGCCTGCACCTCCAGTTGCCGGGCATCCAGGGTTTGTGTCATCCGGTCCATCAAGGACGTGTTTTCCAGCGCCTTGGCACCCCCCGCACGTTTCGCCGCCTGACCCGCCTTGCGCAGGGTGAAATCGAGCGCCTTGTCTTTCTTCGCAGGTTCGGCAACGACATCCTCGGAGTCCTCGCCATCAAAAATCGGGGTTGCTCCCCCAGTGGCCGCCTTGTTGAGCGACTCCTGGATTTCCTCGGGAGTGGGAAGCTTCACGGTGAACCCGCCATCGATAGAGAAATGGTCGCCTCCGCTGAGGCTCAGCTCTGTAACACTCATCCCGCCATTCGTCGTCTTCAGCTGGATGTATCCCTCGGTGAAGTCCACCCGGTGGTAGTTCCGTACGATGTCCAGATTGGAAAGGGCCTTCAACAAATGCACGCGGTCCCGCAAGGTGAGGGTGTCCTGTCCGTCCAGAAGAATGCGGCCTTCGAAACCAACCCCTTCGGGCGAGTTTGTCGATCCCGTGACCTTGAAATCTCCGGAGATCGTACCTTCCAGGAAATTTCTCATCGCGGGAGCCAGAACGCTGTCGAGGCCCAGTTTCCGGAGTTTCGCCACCCCGTCGATCGTCGGACGCTCGCCACCGGTCACCCTCGTTCCGGACAAATCCACCGTTCCCTCACCCCGGCGGAATTCCGCCTTTTCAAACACCATTCCCTCCGGGTCGCAGGCGATCGTCAGGTTGACGATGCTCAGATCCGTCAGCCAGTTTTGGGAAAATTTGCCGCCGGTGAACATCAGCTTCATGCCGGTGGCCGAGTTCTGGATTTTCAGGTTGCTGCCGGTGATCTCACCGCGGGTCCTGTCGGAGTAGCCCCAGCTCAGGGAAGCTTCCGCGATTTCGTATGCGTTCGTCGTCACGCCGCCCGACCGGGTGAAGAGGGCCTTGGACAGCATTTGCGCGGACTCAGCATCGTCCGCTCCCGCGCGCAGTTCCATATCCAGCCGCGAGATGAAAACCGTGCCGGTGTCCCAGTTGTTCGAAAAGCCGTCCAGCAGGTTCATTTTCCCCCGGAGGTTTCTTGCCTCCAGCCGGGTGAAAAACGTCTCATTTCCACCTTCGGCGGCGATCTGCTGGATATTGAACTCCCCTTGGGCGCGGCCGAACCCCTTGAGCTCGGCCTCGGTCGCGTGAAGCCCGGCCTTGAGCTTGTCCTGCAGGCCTGCCCTGAATTTCTCGGACTCCAGCCGCTTCATCAGATAAACCCAGCCGCATGCGGCGACGATGAGGAGGAAGACCAGCCCCCGGAAACCCATTCTCAACAAATGGAACATCACGGTTCCCTTCGAACCACTGCCCGACATCGAATAACGGATCTGGAACCAGAAACCCTGATTTGACACCCACTGGCTCAGGCGCTCGTTGAAATTTTGCGATTGCTCGGACTCCATAATTCTACTCGGCTTCGACGCCGCGAGTAAATCCGCTCGCACCCTATGAGGCGAGGCAAATTTCCTCGCACTCGTCCACCCGAACCTCTACCAACCGCCCCGTGGAAGCCACCGACTACAAAGTCCGCCTCGAAATCTTCGAAGGCCCCCTCGATCTGCTGCTCTATCTCATCAAAAAGGACGAGGTGGACATCCATTCGATCTCAATCGAGCGCATCACCCGGCAGTATCTGGACTACATCAACACCTTCAAACTGCTGAACATCGACCTCGCTTCCGAGTTCATCGTCATGGCGGCGAACCTGATGTATCTGAAAAGCCGGACCCTGCTTCCCCGTGTCGACCAACCGCCGGAGGAAGACGCGGAGGACGACGATCCGCGCTGGGAGCTGATCCGGCAGCTCATCGAATACAAGAAGTTCAAGGATGCCGCCGGTTTCCTCAGCCTCAAGGAAATGGAACAGGAAGGCAGCTTCGCCCACCAACCGGACGCGGCGGACGCTCCTGTGGAAGAGCCGCCCGCGTTGGCGGAGGTCTCGATCTTCGACCTGATCCGCGCGTTCCAGAACGTGTTGAAACGCTTCGAGGAATCGCACGATTTCGGCGACATCATCGACGACCGCTACACGGTCTCGGACAAGATCGAACTGCTGCTCGGTCATTTCAAACCCGGAGAATCGCGGCGTTTTGAAACACTTTTCCAGTCCGCCACGACCAAGGCGGAAGTCATCGTCACATTCCTCGCGCTGCTGGAGCTGATGAAGTTGAACCAATTCATCGTCCGCCAGAACGAGCTGCTCGGAGACATCGTCATCGAGCGGCGCGACAACCAGTCCGTTGCCGCGCTGGAAGCCGCGGAGGTGGGTGCGGATTACGCGTGAGGAGGCGAAGAACCCTCCCACATGCGAAAAGCCCGGTGGAACCGGGTTATTTCCGGGCCTTCAACACCACTCAGTTCACTTCGAGAACGACATCATCCTCCGTCCACAACGCGCGGTCCGGCCCCGCCGACCTCACGTCGATTTGACGCGAGGTGACCGGGTGGAAAAAATACGGCGCACCCCAGCGATCCAATAGTTCGCCGTTTTTCGCAAACGCCGGATGGTCGGGAGGCAGGACCGCGAAACCCTTGAAGTTTTTCCCCGCCAGCGCCCCGGCGATTTCCTCGTTCAGACCGCCATCGGGATTCAGCCCGTTGTTGGCCTTGCGGAAAATCGTGAGCAGGAGTTCGACGATTTCGAGATCCTCCTGCGGACTGGTTTCGCCGGAGTTGAGCCTCCGCGCGATTTCGGCGGCGTCGGGCAGCAGGTAGATCCGGGCCGGGGTCGTGGGTTGCAGGATGAGGGGCTGGGTATTCTCCGACGCCGGGTGAGGAGCCGGCTCCGGCAGCTCCGGAGCCACCGGGTCCGCTTGGCGGCCTGGAGTGAAACTCCGCTGATCTTCTTCCCGCAACCACGCGACCAGACCGATCGCGAGGAGAAGGAGACCAACGGAGAGGAGCGTGACGGGTTTCTTGCGTGACATGACCGCGTCTCAGAGGAAGCCCAGGTTCGCGCTGCCGCCGAAGGGATTCTCAAACCGTGAAAGGTTCGGAAAAATATCCGCGAGGTAGTTGGCATCGACGCCCAGCCAGTTCGCGGAAACAGCCGCATATTGGTCCACCGAGGTCGTCGGTATCCATCTACCCCGGTTGCTCGACCCGGCGTCCAGCCCCGCGCCCAGAGCGAGGGAAGGAAAGGAACCGTAGATCTGCCCGCCATTCACCGGACCGCCGAGGACGATCTGGTGGCCGCCCCAGCCGTGATCGGACCCGGCCGTGGCAGCATCCTGACCGTTGGGCGTGAGGGTGCGGGTGAAGTCCGAGTGGGTGATGGTGACCACATTATCGTTCACCCCGAGCGCCTTGAGGGTCTCGTTGAATGCCTTGAGACTGTTGCCGAGCTCTCCCAGCAGATTGTTCTGTGCGTCGAGCTGGTCCTGGTGCGTGTCGAAGCCGCCGATGCTGGCGAAGAAGATCTGGCGGCTGTTGCCCAGACTGACACGGCCCGCGATGAGTTTCGCGATCGATTTCAGCTGATCGCCGAGGGGCGACTGGGCGTTCGCGAACTGTGCGTCGAAATCCACGCCCGAGGTCGCCGCAGCCGTGAGGGCCGCTCCGATGAGCCCCTCGTTCGCGCGGGCCCGTTTCACCACTTTCGCATGGTCGTCATCAAGCAGGTGCTGGTACGTATGGTTGGTGATGTCGTCGAAGGCCTTGAGCCGCTTGCCGGTGAGGCTTGTCTTGTAAGTTCCATCCGTATTGAGCGCGGCACCATAAGGACCGCTGGCATTGCTGTAGCCGGCCAATGGAATGGCCCCCTCCGGAGTGACGGCATACTGCACCTCCTGATCCGCCACCTGCAGGCTGTTGATGCCGGCCAGGCTGACGGAAAGCGACACCTGCCCCTGCGCATGTCCCTGCGAGGCCAGCAGATCGGCAACCCGTCCGCCCCAGCCACGGCTGAAAGGCTGGTCCGGCACCGAACTCTGCCACTGGACCTGTTGGTCCGAATGCGAGAAAAGCTGTGGTGGCAGGGGCACCGTACCCGCGTTGTATTGGGCGCGCGTGGTCGGATGCACCAGAGTGCCCACGTTTGCCACGAAGGCCAGCTCTCCGCTGTTGAAAAGATCCGCGATCCCTCCCGCCGCGGGGTGAGTGCCGTAGTCCGCGCCGCCACCGGTCAACGGAATGGAGGCCGGCTGTCCGGCGACGTAGGCAGGATCATTCGAGTCGAGGATCTTGAGCACGCCGCGGGCGGTCTTGTATTGTTCGTAGGAGCCGTGGGTGCGGCGCGGGATGAGCAGGTTGTTCGAGTCGTTCCCGCCGAAGAGGAACAGCACGACCAGAGCCTTGTAGCCTCCCGCCGGTGTGGTCTGGGCCAGCGCGGAGTTCACCAGCCGGAGATGGGCCAGGGTGTTCACCACTCCTGTGATGCCGAGCGAGGCGCAGGCGGACTGCCGGAGGAACGAGCGGCGGGAAAAGAAGGAGTTGTTGTCTTGGGATTTCATGATGATGAAGGGACGAAGGGATGAAATGAGACGGATTTACTTCTGGTTGACGTATTCCGGCGAGGTGGCCAGCAGGTAGAGCAGCTCCTTGACCCGAACCGCGGTGGTGGTCGCGGGGTCCAGCGAAGCGACCGTGTCCAGCGTGATGCTGCGTGGATTCGGCGTGGCCGCGGAACCGTAGCTGTTCTTGAAGTTCCCTGCGGTGAGAAGCAGGTCGAGCTGATCCAGCACCACGGTGGATGCCTGCGCCACCGTGTCACCGGCGGTGATCCGGGCGTCGTAGAGCTGTTCGTAAACAGTCCGGTCGAGCTTCACGTTTTCCTCCAGATCATCCGTGGAGCCGACGAGGCGGTTCACGTTCTGGCCATTGTTGTTCTGGATGAGGGTATTCGCGTAGTTCGTCGTGCGGATCACGCTGGTTTCCGTGCTGAGCTGGAGCTCGGGTGCCACCAGTCCGGCGGCGGCGAGCGAACCGCCGGGGTTGAAGCCGGGGAGGAACCAGTTGAAAACCGTCGGCGCGTTCTGCGGCGTCTGGGCGAGCTGGTCATCGGTATTCGGATAGCGGTAGAGCGTGGTGCCTGCGGGGAAGTTGTTCAGCTGCCCTGACGGATAGCCGAACGAAGTGAGGGCCGAGAGCGGGAGGGTGGATTTTCCGTCCAGCGCGCGGATCAGCTGCAGATAACGAATGATCGGTTCCTTCTGTTTTCCGTAGCCGACCTGGTTCACGAGCGTCAGGTCGCGGGCCTCGGGATCGAGAAGGATCGCCTTGATGACGGCTTTCAGGTTTCCACGGGTGCCGGAGCCGTTGTTCTCGAATTTCTGGGCGACGCGATAGACATACCCACGGCTCGGGTTCGAGGTGACCAGGCGCTGGATGAGCTGGCGGCTGATGAACGGCCCGACGTTCGGGTGGGCGTAGATGATGTCCAGCGCCGCGGCGAGGTCGTCCTGGCCGCTGAGCCCGGCGGCGATGCTTGTCCCGAGCACGGTTTTCGCACCGGTGTCATGGTAGGCGGCGAAGTTTTTCAGCGGGTTGGTCCATGATGCCTGGTAGTAGGCAGGGCCGTTCCCTTGGAAAAAGTTCGTGTTGTCCTGCTCGGGATACCCCGCACCCGCGGTGCCGTTTTTCTTGCTGAAACTCCAGCCGGTGAAAACCCGGGCGAGGTTGGTGATGTCGTCATTGCCATACGTGGCGATCGGCAGGCCATCGCCGCCCAGCTTCAACGATCCGTCCGGATGGAGCTGCACCAGCCCGATCGAGAAAAGCTGGAGGATCTCGCGGGCATAGTTTTCGTCCGGACTGATGAGCACGTTGCCACTGCCATCGGTCACGGTTTTCTGGTTCTGCAGGTGGCTGAGGTATTTCCCCATCACCGGGCTCTTGCTCACATCCCCCAGCAGGCTGCGGAAGCCGCCGTCCGCCTTCGCACCCAACTGGTCGTAATAATTCGCCAGGCCGTAATGCCTGCTGCGGAGCAGCGCCAGTTCCTCGGACACCACGAAGATCTCGCTCAGCGCGAAAGCCGTCCGCTGCCGGAGCTGGTCCTTCGCCTTGGCGGAAATGAGCCACCAGCCCCTGCGGCGGTTGTGGTAGTCCACCTCGTTGTTGGTGGTGAAATTCGAGGGAGATGCCCCGCGCAGATTCCACTCGTGGGCGTCGGCCGCCTGCGTGTAGTCCAGCAACCGTGTCTGGCCGAGAGCGAACTGGGCCTCGATCCATGCGGCGTATCCGGCGATGCGGTCACCGGCGTGGGTCGTCTGGATCGAATCCACCAGCGCGTCGATTTCCGGCTTGGTCGCGCCGAATGTCGCCTGTGTCAGGAAGCGGGAGACATCACGGGTCAGCGCATCCCCCGTCAGGACCGCCGGTGCGGGCGCGGCGGGCGGCGGGGTGAAAGTGCTTGAGCCGGTCTGGAGGCCGAAGGTGCCCGCGATCTCTCCCGCCGGATAGGTGCCGGTACCGATGTTCAGGTAGATCCATTTTCCACCGCTCTGGAACAAGCCGTCGACAAGATCCTGCCCGGCCAGCGCGCCGACCGGATTGACGGTCCACGTTTCATTGATGACCTGTCCGATCGGCAGGGTGGGACGCAGTTCCTGTCCGATGCCGGAGGTCACTCCGTAACGGATGTAGGCGTTCACCTGGTTGGAGGTGAGGCCGCTGAAGCCGAGGTTCACCCGCGCCACGGTTTTCGAACCGTTGAGGTAGAGCGTCGCGATGCCGGAGGCATACGTCTGGGCGGTGCCCTGGCGTGTCAGATAGGCGACGAACAACTGCTCGTTTTGAGCCGTGTCTGTCGCGTCCTTGATTTTCACCGCCGCCGTGGATGGCGAGCCGAGGGAATAGGCGGCTCCGGACGAAAGCGTGAGCGCCACGGTTTCCGGATATTCGTTCAGCGAATCCAGCACGGGAACGATGAAGATGGTCCGCACGCTTTCCCCCGCCGCGAAGGAGATCGATCCGGTGAGCGTGTTTCCGCGATCATCCTTCACCACATAGTCGCCCGCCGAAGCGGTGCCGGTGAGCGCGAAGGAAACCGTTGCCGGTGCGACTCCTCCGCTGCGGGTGATGAGGAACGCGGCACGTCCGCCTTCTTTCTCGAAAGCATCCGGAACCGACGCCGCAACGGTCAGGGTGCCGGCCCCGTTCGCCACATTCGGATTCGTGCCGTAGGTCTGCTCCGCAAGATTGCCCAGTCCGTCTCCATCTGGGTCGAGCGCTCCATCGGCGGAGTTGTTCGGATTCAGGCCGTTCGCCAGTTCCCATGTGTCCGGCAGCCCGTCCTCATCCGTGTCCAACGCGCCGGAAACCGCGAGGAATCCCGCCTTTTCCGCCGTGTGTGCGATGTTCACCTCCAGCGAGGTTTCTTCCTGCAATCGAAGATCCGCCCCTCCGGCGGTCAGGTTCGCGAAGCGGGGCGTCACCGGATCCGCATCATTCCGCGTCTGCGGATCCGCGAACAGGAAAGGTTCGGCAAGCTTCCGGGCGAAAACCAGCGGCCTGAAAAACTCGGTCACGTCAGCGGCCGTCACGCCCGCATGAACGGAGAGATAGGGCGGAGTGACCAACCGGCCATTGCCTTGCTCGACCGCCAGATAATGCACCGTTTCGTCGGCATGGGTCTGATCCTGCGCCGACTCCTCTTCCAGTCTGACCGAAAATCCGGTGGCCGTGACTCCGCTGAGGCGCGACTTCACCGCGCTGCTCCCATTCCTCGTGACGGTCTGCGTCAGCACCGCCGGAGCCGCTGCGAATGCTTCCGCAAACGTCCGCGCCGACGGGGTGTTGTTCACCAATGTGGACCGGCCGAACTGCCACTGCAGTCCGCCGATGACATACGTCCCCTCCTCCGCCACGACATAGTGGACCTGCTCCTGCGCGTGGATGCCGTCTTGGAAATCCCATTCGTCGAACTGCCACTCGAAACCGGTCGAGGTGACGTTCCGCACCCGCACTCCCACGGGTTCCGGATCGTTCTGCGTCGCGGGTCCGAAGACTACCACCGGGTTTGCGTAGCTCTTGGCGAATGTCACCGTCTGCCAGGTTCCCGCAGCCGCCTGCGCCTGCACCAGCTCGCCGAATTGCAGCTTCGAGCGCAGTTCTCCCGCCGTTTCACCGAGCACGAGGTAACCCACGTTTTCCGCGTTATGTGTGGTTTCCGTCGCTGCGGATTGCTCCTCCTGCAGGAAGATCTCAACCCCGGTTTTCGTCAGGTTCCGCTGGCGGACCACAAAGGGATCGCTGCCGTTCGCCGTCTGCCCCTGGGCGAAAATGAGCGGCTGCCGCACCGTGCCGCCGAAGGTGATAGGCTTCCATGCATCCGTCACATTCGCCGCGGTCCTGACCGCTTGGAAAGATGTTCCGTCCAGTGTTCCGCTGGCTTGGGCGATGGCGATCCAGCCCACCGATTCATTCGACAGCGCGGCGGTGTCGGATTCCTGGGTGAGCGCCTTCACCTGGAAATTGGTGGTGGTGACCGCCTGCACCCGGCTGGTCACCGCCTTGGCATTCGCCACCGATTCGACCTGGGCCAGCACGATGGGAGTCGTGGTGAAGCCCGTGCCGAGGGCCACCGTCTGCGCCGTGCGCGTCACCCCTGTCGTCCGGCCCGCTTTCCAGGTCTGCCCATCGATGGTGTGCGTGCCCGGTTCGATCGCAAGGTAGTTCAAGGTCTCCTGGCCGTGCACCCCGTCGAGATAGTCCCATTCGTCGATCTGGTATTCGAAACCCGTCGCGCTCACATTGCGGACGCGGGCTGCGAAGCCGGCCGGATCCAGATGGGTCGGCGTGCCCAACACCACCACCGGCACAGCCGGAAACGGAGTGATGAACGTCACGGTTTTCCACGTTCCGGCATTCGGCTGTGAAAATGTGAGGGATCCGGATTCATATTTCGGGACGGCGGCGGCGATTGCGGAGATTCCGATCGACAACAACGAGGTAAGGAAGACGGCATTGCGCCGCCCGGATAAGGGATGGGTCATGGTGGAAATGAGGGATTTCCAACACCAGGGGCCACGCGGCCTATGGGCGGAGGATGATTTCGGTCACTCTAACCGGCCTGCGGGATGCCGCAGGTGGGTGCCGCCGCCGTGTGGAACTACCGGTGGGCGAAATCGACGATCCTCTTCCAAAGGTCTCTGTCGCTGCTCGTCCGATTCCAATATGAATCGCTCAAGCGGATTAAATCATTACTTAAATGAGCAATATGGTCAACAATTTTCTTACAAATGAACAATGCTGCCAATTGATTTATTTCCAGCAATTTACAAAATGATGCAACACCTCTTGAGGAGAAGCCTCCGTGGAGGCATGAACAAACGTGCCCGAGAAACCTCCATCACGGTCCCCTTGGATACCCGGCATCACCGATCTGAAAAATATCGGTCCCCCTGGCTGCCATCACGGATGCACGGCACCTCATCAACTGGAGCAAATGATCCACACCTCCGCTCCGCCAACGGACGGGCGCTTTGCCACGAAAAACAATCCGGCGGTTTGAACAACCCCATCGCCCTCGCACGATCGTCCACAAGGACGATCAGCGGGCCACCACTTTACGAGAGACGGAAAACGATCCGCGCCTTCGTAAGATCGTAAGGAGACATTTCCATCTTCACCTTGTCACCCACGACGAGGCGGATGAATCGCTTGCGCATTTTCCCGGAAATGTGGGCGAGCACTTCGTGACCGCTCTCCAGTTTCACACGGAACATGGTTCCCGCGAGAACCGAGGAAATCTCGCCGTCCACTTCCACCGCCTTCTCATCTTCGTCCTTGGAGGAACGCTTCGGCGGACCGTAGCGGTTGCGGTTGGTACGACGGCCGGAATTCTTAGGGCGTGGAGGCATGGTGGAGTGGAATAAAACAAGCGGCGGAGCAAAAACCTCCGCCGTGCGACGAGTCGGTAACTTATCCCAGCGGCGCCATCAATCCCAAAAAATGCGGGATTTCGCCACACTCGTGCTTTTCTGCATCACCCCACGCTTGCCAAGGCGTCCTCGAACCTCCACTTTTCCCGCCGCAGCCATCGTCGAGTGGCATTTCCAAAAACCGCACTATCTTCAATTGCCATGCCTGAGATCACCGAAAAAGAACTCCCCGCCAATCTGAAGCCACTTTGGCTCAAAGCGCTCAGCGCCGTTCAAACGAATAACCTTCCCTATGGCATCAGCCTGCTGCAAGCCGTGCTCAAGGATGCTCCCGGCTTCCTCGACGGCCGGAAGATGCTCCGCAAGTGCGAGTTCCAAGTGGCCGGCCCACCTAAGAAAAAGGGCGGTCTCTTCGGTTCCTCCGGTGGCACGAAACTGGCCGGCCAAGCGAAAAAAGATCCTCTCGGAACCATCCCTCTCATTGAAAAAGAGCTGGAGAAGGATCCATACAACGACGCTTCCAACGATCTTCTCTTCGACACCTTCTTCAAGCTGGACCTTTTCGAAAGCGCCGCTTTCGCCCTCGAAACGGTCCGCAAGGGCAGCCCCGAGAATGCGAAGCTCCTTCACAAGCTGGCGGAATTCTACATCAGCCGCGAACAACCGATGCAGGCATCGGAAGTCTACAACGACATCATCAAGCACCACCCGACCGACGGCGCCGCCATCAAGGGTTCCAAGGATTGTTCCGCCCGCGCTTCCATGCAGAAGGCGAAGTGGGATGAGAACTCGGACATGCGCTCGCTCATGAAGAACAGCGCGGAGTTCGAGGAACTGGAAAAGGCTTCCCGCACCGGCCTCACCAAAGACCAGCTCGAAGAGCGTCGTGACGCCGTCATCGCGAAATACAACGAGAACCCGAACAATCTGGCCACCGCCAAAGACCTCGCCGGGCTTTATGAGCAACTCGAGGATTGGCACAACGCGCACGCCTTCTACGGCTGGGCACACACCCTCAGCAATGGTGACGTGGCGCTCGCCACCAAGGCCGGTGCCATGAAAGACCGGGCTCTTGAGACGGATCTGAAAAACCTCGAGGCCGCTGTCGCGGCGGACCCGGGCAACGAGGAGCTCAAGGCGGCGCTCGACGCACGCAGGGCGGACCGCCTGGCGGAGCAGGTGCAGGAAGCGCAGAAGCGTGTCGATCAGAACCCGACCGACCCGCAGCTCCGCTTCGAACTGGGCAGCGCGCTCTACCACGTGGGAGACCACAGCGGAGCGATTCCACACCTCCAGCAGGCGACGCGCAACCCGCACATCCGCACCAAGGTCCTGCTCCTGCTCGCCCGCACGTTCCGCGCCAAGGGCATGTTCGACCTCGCCATCAAACAGCTTTCGGACGCTCTCGCCGATCTCGTCGCCATGGACAACACCAAAAAGGAAGTCCTCTACGAAAAGGGCCTCATCCACACCGAAATGGGTGGCAAGGAAGCCGCTCTCGATTGCTTCAAGCAAATCTACGAAGTGGACTACGGCTATCGTGACGTGGCCAACCGCGTGGAGTCCTCCTACGCGTGATGCCCTTGCGGGATATCTGACAATCACCTCGCCGTCCTTCTCAAAGAGGGACGGCGTTTTTTTGGATCCGTCACGCCGGGCTCTACCGCGGCGACGGCAGGCCCCGTGCTCCCGGGAAGCCGTCGCACCTTGATCAAAGGAGGTCGGATGCCCGGGCGGGTACCGTCCCGGACCGGATCCCGGTTGCGTGGCATCCGGTGCGAATCGACCATTCTCCCAGGTATCAACCGTGCCGCCCCGGAGGCTCGGCCACAACCCAGTCACCCGCAACGATGCGGGTGATCTCGAACTGCTTGGACTCCGCCTCGCTGTTGCGGCGGATCTCAATGGTCGCACGGCTCATTTTCTGCCCTTGTGAAAAGAGCTGTTCCATCCTCCGCGCCTCGGCCGAGCCGACCTTGCAATAGCCGCGAAGCAGCTCTTCGGTATCCGGCGAGGCGATGGTATAACAAACCCAGTCCTTTTCGGTGTAGAGGCCGTTGTAGTAGGAATCGTTCCCCACCAGGACGCGCACCACTCCTTGGTCGATTTTTTTCGTCACCAGGTCCTGCCAGGACGGGCGGTTGGAACGGGCGAACGCGTCAAAATCCACCTTCCACTCTCCCGCTTCGTCCGGAGTGAGAAAGGCGAGACGCTCCACCGGTCTTTCGGAATTCTTGTAAACCACGAGCACTCCCTCCAACAACAAACCGTCCGTATCCATGCTGCTGAGCCAGTCGTATCGCTCCACGACGCCGTCACGTTGTTCGCTGGATTTCAGGAATTCCAGAACCTCGGCGCTGGTGGCACCCCCCATGCGGAAAAGGGCGGGCATCTGGTCCTGGTTGCGGTTCGTCAGGGCACGCTTCACCTTCTCCAACGCCTGCTCCTTGCTCGGGGATGGAAATTTGGAAACCACACGCTCCTCCGCCACGGGCTCTCCCGGATGCGTACGCACCACATTCTGGAACACGCGCGACTTGGCCCAGAGGGAAAAACAAACGCCCAACACACCCAGGGTCGCCCCCCCCAACAGGACGGACCAGACCAGCAGGACCCTGCTGCGGTTGGCATCCGGCTTCCCCTCGCCGCGACGGCGCAGGCGACGGGTGCCGGTCGAGGAAGTGAGGCCGCCACGCAGACGCGAGACACGGCCGATGTCGGGCGCTTCACCGCCCGTCCTGCGACGGGTGGATGCGATTCCGCATTGGATATCGGGAGTTTTCATTGGGGGATGATCCTGGGGAAGGATTGGAGCCTCGACGCTCGGCAGGATCAGATCCGCCCATGAAACGGGGGAGCGGGTATCACCCTGATTTACGATGACAGGGTTACTAATAAATCCCGGCCTGAGTGCGCAAGCCCAGAAATGTTACAAGTCAAATGATTTTTCCAAAAGAAATAACCATTCTCCCGTGAATGCCGTTCATTTGAAGCGATCTTCAAATGGCTTGGATCCCACAACCCAATCTTCCGCAACAACTTGGGAAATTTCCACCTGTCGGGAATCCCCGCCTTCCACCCGGCGTATCTCCAAAGTGGCCCGGTTCATACTGGGATTTTTCCTGAAAATGGACGCCATCGCGGCCGCCTGGGGAGAGTCTTGCCTGCAATAGCCCAGCAGGATCCGGCTGGTGTCCGGCGAGGCGAGGCCGTAGCAGACCCATTGCGTCTCGTCCCGGAAGACGCCATTGTAGTAGGAATCCGCCGCCGCGTAGATCCGGACCCGGGCCGACTTCGCACCCTTTTCCAGAAATTCGTCCCAAGAGGGGGTCACGGTCCGGGCGAACGCGTCAAAATCCACCTTCCACTTTCCCGCCTCGTCCGGGGTCAACATGGCCACCCGGTTGCGGGGCAGCTCCGTGCCTTTGAATGCGACGATCAGGCAGTCGACCGCCATGCCGTTCCCATCAATGCTGCCGATCGAATACACCTTTGAGACCACTCCATCCACCTGATCGAGCGACTTGAGAAAAGCCACGATCGCCTCTGGCGATGACTCGCCCAGACGGAAATATTCGGAAATTCTCTCCGGTTCGCGGACAGTCAGGGCCTCCTTCACCAACGCGATGGCATCCGCCTCCGGCAATGACGGAATGGCGGGCCTGATGAATTCGTCCTCCTTTGCCAGAGCCGCCGGCCTTCGCGCCACTTCCCTTCTTTCCATGTTCGGACGGATCCACAGCCAGACCGAAACCCCCAGGATCACCAAAACCAATCCGGACAGCAGCAGCGACCACATGAGGATGACCTTCCGCCGGAACTCGCGGCCCCGGTCAGTCTTGCGGATTTCCCCGCTCGCGCTGCCGCCCCCTTCCCCCCTGCGCTTGCGCCGGATGGTTCTCGGCAATCCGGTACCGGGCATCCGCCCTACTTTCCCGATGTTGGGAGCATCCCCCTCCGAGCGGCCATTCTTGCTGGAACGGACGGAACGCTGAAAGTCGTCGGATTTCATAGAGGGGGGATGGGGAAGGAGGAACTCAACTGGTGACGCTCAGCGCGGAAACATCGTGATCCGGTAGCGGTTGTAACGGTCGTCCGGACGGAAAAGCCAGCCGGGCTGGCGATCCACCACCTCATAACCGGTCAACATGAACTCGGGCAGGAATTGGTTGCTGTTCGGATCATAGGCCTGGGCTCCGGTGTAGTAGCCCCGCAGGCGGTATTCGAAATTATTGTCGAACGCATAGCGCTGGCCGGAAGGGCCGTTTTCGGACATGCGGTCCGGCGCGTGTTTCTTATCCTCCCGCAGGACAACGAGCTTGCCCCGGTTCCACGATTGGCGGGGCTGGCGGACATAACCCCAGAAGCGGGTTTTTTCGACGAAATAACGGCGTCCGTAGAAAAAGTCACCGGTCGGCTCGCTGGCGATTTTCGCGTTCCTCTCCTCCACTGTCGGTCCGCCCAGGTTGCCGGAACCCATTGATGGTCCGCACTGCGTCAACAGCGCGCACACGCTTCCGAGCAGGATCATTTTCAGTGAGAAATTCGCCATGGAGGAAACCTAGCCGCCTTCCCGCCCGCCCCGCAAGCGCGGAACCGGGGCAATAACCGGATATAAGACGAATTTCCCCGCTTGGCAGGTCCCGCCGATCCACGGATGTTCGGGCATGCCCCGCATTGTCATCACCATCGGAGATCCCGCCGGCGTCGGACCGGAAGTCATCGACCTCGCGCTCGCTTCCGGAAAAATCCCCTCGGGTTTTGAAATCGAAGTGCTCGGCGACAGGACCGCGGGCACACCCGGCCGACCGGACAGCCGTTCCGCCGCCGCCGCGCTCGCCGCGCTTGATGAAGCCGTGCGCCGGTTGAAGGAAGGCAGCGCCGACGCTGTCGTCACCGGCCCGGTCTCGAAGGAAGGACTCCAGGCCCTCGGTTTTCCGTTTCCCGGCCAGACGGAATACTTCGCGGATGCGTTCGGAGTGGCGGACTATGGAATGCTCCTTACGGGAGACACCCTGAGCGTCGGACTGGCGACCATCCACGAACCGCTGGCCAAGGTCCCGGAGCTTCTCACGCAGGAATCCATCCTCCGCATCGGCCATCTCACCGCGGATTTCCTGAAGCGCCGGGGCATCGCCAGGCCGAAGATCGCGGTGGCCGGACTCAATCCCCACGCCGGAGAGAACGGAGCCTTCGGGGACGAGGAAATCCGCACCATCACCCCTGCCATCGCCCGCCTGAACGCCACCGGAGATGCGGTCTTCAGCGGCCCGGCCGTGCCGGACGCCATTTTCCGCGATGCCGCACAGGGACATTACCATGCGGTTCTCGCCATGTACCACGACCAGGGTCTGATCCCGCTCAAGCTGCTGGACTTCGACACGGCCGTGAATGTCACTCTCGGCCTGCCGAAGCCCCGCACCAGCCCGGACCACGGCACCGCCTTTTCCATCGCGGGAAAAAACCTCGCCAGCCCGTCCTCCATGATCGCCGCCATCCGGCTGGCGTGCGAACTGGCTTGATCCGGCAGGCCGAACCACTAGCGTCACGGATATGAAAAACTGGATGTCCTGGGAAGGCGGCGTGGATCTCATCGCCAAAACAAATGCGGAACTCGAAATGCCGAACGTGATCGTCCACGTCGCACGGATGGTCCACACCCCCGCAGGCTCCTCACCAAGCGGCATGATTTTCTGGCAACCGGATCCGGCGGCACCTCCTCTCGCATTCGGCTTCGTGAGCGGTGACGAGGCGGTGGGCGGTTATTTCTCCAAGCACATCTTCGCGGGAACGCCCTTCGAGGGAGCCCCCGTCATCCTCGGAACCATCACCATCGACATCGATTCCGAAAAGGCCACCGCTCGGGTGGAGATTCCCGGCTTCGTCTTCGAATCGCACCTCACAGGGTTCTCTGAAACCACACTGATCAACCGCGCGCCGCTGCCAACCGCGCCGTTTCACCAACAGGGCCTCGAAGCCGCCGCCAGCCATGCGGATCTGAAGGTGAATGGGGAGAAAATCGAACTGGTCATCCCACCCGTCGGCATCACAGGCGGTCCCTGTGCGGTCGTCGCCGCCAGCGGAATCTACGCACGCTGAGTTCCCGGATCACCCGCCTCGCGCCCGCGGTAAAACACGGCGAACACGACGAAACACACCGCGATAATCCCGGCGAGGATGGACCAGAAATCCAGCCAGCCGTGGCCGTCCGCCGTGACGTAATGTCTCCTCACCCAACCGCAGACCACCGCGCCCACCAGCGGGCCCAGGCCGCTTGTCACCAGTGACAGCAATCCCTGCGCCTGGCCGCGCATGCCCGGATCCACCCTTCGGTCCAGGAACACCTGCGCCGTGATGAAGTAGAAGGTATAACACATGCCATGCAGCATGATCCCCGCGATGTGCCAGCCGATCATGCCGCTCGCTCCGGCGTAACCACTCATTCCGAACCGCACCACGGACAGACCCAGCGACCACAGCAGCACGGTTTTCACACGGAATTTCATCATCACGGACCCCACCAGCAACATCGCCGCCACCTCGGTGATCTGCGCCAGCGTCATCGTCGCCGTGGAACGCTGGTCTCCAAGGACCTTCAACAACTCCGGCGCATACATGTAAAAGGCCGTCAGCGGGATCGAGTAAATCGCCGTCACCACGAAAAACACACAGTGGTCGCGGTGTTTCATCAGGGAAAAGGCGTCCAACCCCAGTCGGCTTTGCCAGGAACTTCCCTTCCCCAACGGCGGCGTGTGCGGAAGAAAGAACGCCAGCATCCCCACCGTCATCCGCGTGGCCGCCGAGGCATAGCCGGCGGTGGGGCTGGTGTCGGCTTTCAGGACATAACTTGTGGTCACCCCGGCAAGCATCCACCCCAGCGTCGCGCCGAGCCTGACCAGGGGAAACTTCCGCTCACCTTCGGACAGATTGGTCAATGCGATGGTCGTGAGGAGTCCCCATGCCGGCCCCGAAACAAGCGAGTAACAACCGAGCAGCGCGACGAACCACCACGGATTCCACCCGGCGTGCAGCGTGCCGAACGCGGCCAGCAGAGCCACCGATCCGATCAACGAGGTCCACGCGAACAACCGGTCCGCCGCCACCCGCTGGTCCGCCAGCGCGCCGCCTATCAATGGGGAAATCACCGCGCACAACGGCGGCACGATGAACACCAATGCGACCCAGTCCTCCAGCCCCCTTGCTTTCAATATGTTCGTGAGGGCCGGCATCCAGAAGCCGGGTGTCATTCCTTGCAGGAAAAACACCAGCCACAACCGGACGAAAACCCCGCGGCCGTTCGTCGAGGTTCCTGTTACGCCATGCACGTCCATTCACTACCCATCCCCATCGGAAAAGGCCAGCGGGATAGGAAAAATTCCGCTTGCGGGTACCCCCTCCTTCTGATTTGTTCTAAGGAACACTGTTCATAGCGATGCAAGACGACCTCACCCTCCGCCAACAAGAGATTCTCGACTACCTGCGGAAATCCCAACGCAAGACCGGGATCATGCCGTCCACCCGCGAGATCCAGCACTATTTCGGATTCGCAAGCCAGACCGCCGCCATGAGCCATCTGCGTGCGCTCGAGCGCAAGGGCGTCATCCAACGGCTTCCCGGAAAAGCCCGCGCCGTCATTTTCCCGGAAGAGCTCGACCGTGGCGAGATCATCGATATCCCGGTGCTTGGAAACATCGCCGCCGGCATGGCGCAGCTCTCGGAACAGGACCGCCAGGGCTGCATCTCCATCGACATCGCCTCTCTCGGACTCCCCCGCCATGCGAAAACCTTCGCTCTCAAGGTCCGGGGTGAATCCATGATCGATGCCCACATCTGCGATGGAGACACCGTGATTCTCGAATTCCGCGAGCCGCGCAAAGGTGACATCGTCGCCGCCCTCATCGACGGAGAAACGACGCTGAAACGCTACGTCGTGGAAAAAGGCAGACCCTTCCTCCGTGCGGAGAACCCCCACTTCCCGGACCTCGTTCCCGCGCAGGAACTCGTCATTCAAGGTGTCATGATCGCCTTGCTCAGGCAATCGATATGAATGGGACAGCCCCGCGGTTGAGGCGGAGGCTTCCAAGCCCTTGAAAAGGGCGCTTCTTCATGAGCGGCCCACGAACGCCTGATGATGACCAACGAATATCATTCCCCGGCGATCGGGTAAGGCTCCATGTCGTGGGCATCCTTCCAATAAAGGTAGAGTTCACGCCAGCGGCGGAACAAGCTTCCGCCCTCGTCCCCTTCGCCGATGCTCCAGCCACGGACATGAAACCAATGGAGCAATCTCATCTTCTCAGCCTCCAGGCGCGCCCGCGCCTCGCGGGAAAGCGGGGCATTGGAATTCTCAATACTTGTCAGATAGTAGTATTTCTCAGTCTGGAGCTGGTTGAGTGAAAGCGATGTTCCCGATCGATAGATCAAATGGATGATCGAGGGACCGGTCACCACGATTGCCGCGAGAAGAGCGATCAGCAGCAGGCATCGGGCCGAGGCGGATTGGGGTATGATTTTCATGACTAATGAAGATTTTGTGACAATCGATGCCTGATCCGGAAATCGGTCGGATGTCGGGGTTCAAGTGTTGTCATTCCAGCAGCATCCAGCGATGCAGGGTGACATGAGAGTCGTACCATGGATTGCGGTCCGTCTTCGGATTCCCGACCGCCACCTTCCATGGCCCTGGATCGGCTTGGATCCATCTCCCCTCGCCGAAGCAGACCATCACGTGCCGGCCATCTCCCGTGACGGCGAGATCTCCGGCGGACAGCACACCGGAATCCAGATCCCGCAGTTTGCCAGCCATGCCCAGCGGTCGGGTGAATCCGCGATAATTTTCGCCCAGGGCCTTGGCGCTCGTGTCAAACCACCACTGTTCCGCCCATTGACGGAGGGCGGTCGGATTTGCGGTTTCAAAAGCGGTCTCCCACAGCGCATCCCTCAACGCCCTGCGGGGCAGGCCGGAGCAATCGACGCCCCTGCGGCCCTCTCCTCCCCACAGGTAGGGAACACCCTCCATCCGCCCGAGCGCCGCGACATAGCGGCTCGAAAGGTCGCTCGGAGAGACAGGCTTGCCCGGCATCAGAAACGGAACCACGCACAACACCGGCACCACCAGCAGGGCGAACCGTAAAACCTTCCGGTTCCAAAACAAAACCATCCCCGCCGACAGCAACGCCAGCAGGGACAACGGGAGACCGTAGCGCAATGCCCCGTCATGATACGGATGAAATGCCAATGCGACCAGCCCGGTGACCCCCGCCGTGAAAACCACCCGGAAAAATTGACGAATCATCCCCGTGTCATGTGACGGTTCGGGCGGATTGACGATGAAGATCCGCACCTTCACGGAAATTTCACACTGGAGCCCCCACCGCCAGACGCGCCATTTCTTGAGAAACCACCTTTGACGTGCGCCGTCTGAGGACGCACATTCCGCCCGCCATGGCTTTTGCGGATGTTTTTCCTGAACTGATGAAGCGACCGACTCCTCTGATGAGGCGTTTCCTCCAGCTTGTTTCCGAAGAGACCGGGGGTCCGCTCGAAACGCTGGCCCGCCAGAGCCAGCAGGTGACGCGCCGCCACTTCGGGAAGACCATGCGCCTGTTCGCCCCGCTCTACGTCTCGAACGAGTGCGTGAACAACTGCAAATACTGTGGTTTCTCGCGTGATGCCGCCATTTTCAGGACCACCCTGACAATCGACCAGGTGGTGACCGAGGCGAAGCACCTCCATGGCCTCGGTTTCCGCAACGTCCTGCTCGTCGCGGGCGAACACCCGAAGTTCGTCTCGGACGGCTACCTCCAGGAATGCCTGGACGCCCTCAAGCCCTTCATCCCCACCCTGGGACTCGAAGTCGGGCCGATGGAGGACGACCAATACGCGGAAATCGTCAGCCATGGTGCCGAGGGACTGGTGGTCTATCAGGAAACCTATCACCGGGACACCTACCAACAGCTCCACACCGCCGGACCCAAGAAGAATTTCAACTGGCGGCTGGACTGCCCGGAGCGCGCCTACGCGGGAGGCTTCCGCCGCATCGGTATCGGCGCGCTGTTCGGACTGGCGAACTGGAAATACGAGGCGCTCGCGCTCTGCGCCCATTTGGAATACCTCTACCGCCATTGCTGGAAAGCGCAGTTCACCGTCGCGTTTCCCCGCATGCGCCCCTACGCGGGCAATTACGAATATGAGCCGGATCCGGACCTCTATCTTCCCGACAAGGCCTTTGTCAGACTGATCGCCGTGTTCCGCCTGCTCTTCCCCCAGGTCGGCATCGTGGTTTCCACCCGCGAACCCGCCGCGCTCCGCGACGCCATCGCCACCCTCGGAGTGACCCACATGTCCGCCGGCGCGCGCACCGAACCCGGCGGCTACACCGGCGCGGGCAGCGACGACCTCCACCTCACCGTGAAAGGCCGCCGCGTGGAGCTTGAGGAAAAATCCGGTTGCGAGAAAGCCACCGAGCAATTCCAGATCACCGACCACCGCAGCCCCGCCGAGGTCGCCGCGATGCTGCGTTCGCAAAACCTCGATCCCGTGTGGAAAGACTGGGATGAGTCGCTGCTGGCGATGGCGTGAGGGAACATCGAACATCGAACATCGAACATCGAACATCGAACATCGAACATCGAACATCGAACATCGAACATCGAACATCGAATATCGAATATCGAATATCGAATATCCGACGCCACACACCAGATGGCGGAGGGTGGAAACAAGGCACCGCCCGCAAACGGGCGGCGCCCTGCGTCCGATCAATCACTGAAGACGCCAGCGCTGCTGGAGCGCGCCATTCCAGCCCCACTGGATCAACGACTGGCCGTTGGTCATCGTGCTGGCGCTGTCAAGGGACGCGCCGCTCTGCTGGTTCCAGATCCTATAACTCCCGTCCGTCTGCAGATCCACCCACCATCGTTGGTTGCTTCCCCGGGTGGCGGGCCATTGGATGATCTTCGTGTTGTTGGCGGAAGTGCCACCCGGAACATCCAGCGATTTCCAGCTGGACTGGCTGACGATGTTCCAGGAGTTGTCCGCATTCTGGCTGAAGTTCCAGATCTGGGTCTGGCCGTAGTTCAGGCCCCATAGACCGACGGTGCTGTTGTTCGCGGTCAGGCCGAGGGAGTCGATCGCCATGTTGTGCAGGCCCACGATGGTATGCCGGCCCCAGATGTTGCTGGGGATGTTGACGGGGGTGAATTGCAGCCAGGCCGCGGCATCGCAGAACCGGTTGGTGATGATGTTGTTGTCGTTCGGAGTCTGCTGGGTGAAGTTGCTCCACGTGATGTTATAGTCGGTGCGCCGGCGGGCCCACGCGGCGTTGGCGTTGGCCACCGCCCAGCTGTGATAGGTGGCCCACTGGCGGTTGTCCCGGCAGAAATGTCCCAGAGCCCGGGCGTATTCGTCCGACCAAGTGTTGGTGCCGCCTCCGGTCATGATGCCGTCGTTATACCAGAGTGAACCCTTGACATAATCGAGCGCCCTTTTGGCGTCGTTATAATACATCACGTTTCCGGTGATTTGGTAAAGGTAGTTGGCGTAATCCGCGAACGTTCCCTGGTTATACACATTCCTGCTCGTGTTGACGGTACCGTTGGGTTCTATACCGTTGTAAACGTGGCCGTTCGAGGTGTTGTAGAGATTGGCCCTCACCCAGGCATAGATCTGGACCGCTCGGTCCAGGTACCATTGGTCGTGATTTCCCATGTAGATCAGGCAGGCCGCCTTGCCCATGGTATTGTTGGAGAGGGCCTGCTTGTCGATGGTCTGGCCCGGCGGAGTCATGTTCGGCTGCTGCTCCCAGATTCCACCTCCGTTGTACTGGGTATCCCAACCGCGCGCCCACACCATGTCGAAGCAGGGGACGCGGGCGTTGTAGAGCAGGTCCGCGTTGCCGGTGATGAGATAACCGCGGGCCAGCATGATGGAGATCCATCCGATATCATCGTTCCAGCCGTCCCACTCGTAGCCCGGAGGAAACTTCTGGAGAAAGGTGGTGCAGAGCGCGTTGACAAGATTCTTGTGCGCGATGCTGCCGGTCCGCTCGAAGGCGTCCTGCGCGATCATGATATTGATCGCGCCGGTCCAGCCTTCATCGAACGTGTTTCCATTGATCTTATTCTTGTAGTAGTTGCCGTTCACGAGGAAGGCATTGTTGAAGCCGTTGAACATCGTATCGGCATCGCCAGCTCCGATGGCGGAAGCCGGTTGGACAAGGACGCTGCCGGCGGCGATGGCGAGGGCGGCCAGGAAGGACCGCGCCAGCCATCCCTTCCGGACCGGCGTCATGGCTTTTTTTCCGGACGAGGACATGGCTCCGCCATTCGCTTTTTCCAATGCATGTTTCATTTTATGGGTTTTGTTTGGGTTTGCGATATCGCGACCGTTTTCGTCGTGCCGCGTGAACCACCTGATGGCATCGAATAAATATCCGATGGATATACCGTGATTCATGATCAGGCTGCGCCATGTGAACGCTTTTGATAAGCTCCCCAAGTAGGGAGTTTTATCAGACCGGCCGCCCGAGCCACGCAGGACCACATGAATACATGTGGATCTTGTCTCCCGATCTCGGTTTCATCAGCAATCCGACCTATATAATTGAATATTCCAATCCTTCGAAAACATGATGCGAGCATTGCTCCATTTTCCATACAGGATATGGAATGAGCAACCCTGCCAGTGACGGCACGATCGATGATGGAACGAAATTTCCGAGCCTTCCGCCATGAAATCACGCGGCAGCATCATGAAGCCCCACAGGCTTGGAGCATTGGATTTCGATCCGGATCCGGAACCTGCCTTTCATACAAAAAAACCACATCCGACCCTACCGGCGGGCGGGTTTACTGCGTCGCCACCTTCACCAGCAATCCGGATTTCCGCACGTGCCTGAGGTTCATCGCGAAGAAGATGGCCGCCACCGCGCCCCAGACAAGATTGAGCAGGAGCGCGTGCTCCACATTTCCCCATGGCACCGGTTTTCCGGAGAGGACGGTGCGCATGCCTTCGAAGACGGGTGTGCAGGGCAGGGCCATGGCGGCGGGTTGCAGCCATGAGGGCAGCACGGAGACCGGATAAAACACGGCGGCGAGCGGCTGGATGAAGAACGGGATGGCCCAGGCCAGACTCTCCGCCGCCTGGCCGAAGCGCATGATGAGGGCGGTGGAAATCATGCCGAGGAACCAGCCGAAGAGGATCAGATTTCCCAAGAACGGCAGCAGGCCGAGGCCGAGATTGGTGAGTTGGAACTGATAGGCCAGCGCCGCGACGATGGTGAGGACGACGAGGGTGACTCCGACACGCAGCACTCCGACGACGCAGGTGGATGCGACATACTCCGCCGTGCGCACGGGCGCGACGAAGACGTTGAGCAGGTTGCGGGTCCAGACATCCTCAAGGAAAGAGATGGCGACCCCTTGTTGGGAACGGAAAAGCACGTCCCACAGGATCATCCCGCCGATGAGGAAACCGATCGAAGATGGAAAGCCTCCCTCCCCATGTCCCTTCAGGTAGGTGGTGAGGAATCCCCATACGAGCAGATCCACCAGCGGCCAGAAGATCAGCTCCACCAGCCGGATCGGATGGCGGGTGTAGAGATACAGGTAGCGGAGGACGAGGGCTTGGACGGTGTTGATGGAAAACGGCATGGCTTCGGGTGGTTACTTCACGATGGCTTCCACCTCACCGCGGGCGACGCCGATGAAGAGGTCTTCGAGGGAACTGCGGTTGAATTTCTCCGCGATGTGGTCAGGCGTTCCTTCCGCCAGGACCTTTCCACCGTGCAGGAAGATCAGGCGGTCGCATACCTCGTGGATGTCCCGCATGTTGTGGGAGGTGTAGAGGATGGAGAGGTTGTTCTCGTGCTGGAGCTTGCGGAGCAGTTTCCGCACACGGTCGGCGATGTCCGGATCGAGCGATGCCGTGGGTTCGTCCAGCAGGAGCAGGCGCGGCTTGTTGAGGAGGGCCTTCGCCAGGTTCACGCGGGTGGACTCTCCGGCGGAGAGGGTGCCGGTGACGGATTTCCGCAGGTGGGTGATGTCGAGGAGCTCGAGCAGTTCTTCGATGCGCTGCTTCGGTTTTGGAATGCCGTAGAGCTTGGCGAAGACATTCAGGTTCTGCCAGACGAGGAGGTTCGACGGCAGGGCGGTGTAGGCGGAGGAGAAATTCACCTGCCGCAGGATCTCGATCCGGTGCTTCCACAGATCGAGCCCGAAGACCCGGATGCTGCCCGATGTCGGCGTGGTGAGGCCGAGCAACAGGTTCATCGCGGTGGTTTTTCCCGCCCCGTTCACACCGAGCAGGCCGAGTGATTCCCCTTCCGCGAGGGAGAACGAAAGGCCGTCGAGCGCGGTGGACGTGCCGAAGGATTTGGCGAGGCGGTCCGCTTCAAGAATGGGAGTGGCGTCGGGCATCGCCGCAAGCTGGCACCTCCGGCATGGGTTTGCCACTAACATTTGACGCGATCCGGTGGTGGCACGGACCGCGTCATAAAAAAGAGGCGCCGGTCAGCGGACAAATTCCAGCAGGTCCTTGTTGAGCTGGTCCTTGCTGGTGTCTCCGAGACTGTGCGTGCCGCCCGGATAGATTTTCAAAACGGCGTCCGGCACCAGCTTCGAGGAAATCAGGGCGGACGCGCCGATGGGCACGATCTGGTCGTCATCGCCGTGGATGATGAGCGTGGGGATGTCGAATTTCTTCAGATCCCCGGTGAAGTCGGTTTCTGAAAACGCCTTGATACAATCGTAGGCGTTCTTGTGGCCGGACATCATGCCCTGCGTCCACCAGGACTGGATCAGGCCTTGGGAAATTTTCGCTCCGGGCCGGTTGAATCCGAAAAACGGTCCGCTCGCGACATCGAGAAAAAACTGCGCGCGGTCCGCCAGATAGGCGGCGCGGAATCCATTGAAGACATCGATGGGAAGCCCGCCGGGATTCGCCTCGGTCTTGAGCATGATGGGCGGCACGGCACCCATCAGCACCGCCTTTCTCACGCGCTTGGTGCCGTGACGGCCGATGTAACGCGCGACCTCGCCGCCACCGGTGGAGTGGCCGATCATCACGACATCCTTGAGATCCAGTTTCTCGAAAAGCTCGGCAAGATCGTCGGCATACTGGTCCATGTGATTTCCATCCCACGGCTGGCTGGAACGTCCGTGTCCACGGCGGTCGTGGGCGATGCAACGGAAGCCGTTGGACGCCAGATGGAACATCTGCGCCTCCCATGCGTCCGCCGTGAGGGGCCAGCCGTGGCTGAAGGTGACGACAGGGCCGGTGCCCCAGTCCTTGTAATAGATGCTGGTGCCGTCCTTGGTGGTGATCGTGCTCATGGTTTTGTTTGTTTTTTGGGTAGCGACTGTTTTTTGCGAAGCGGCGTCTGTCAGGAAAGGGAGCCCCATGACGGAGGCAGCCGTGGTGAAAAAGAATCTGCGACGTTTCATGACCTATCATTCTCCGCGGATTCGTCAACGAGCTGTTGGATGGCGGCAGCGACCGCGAGATCCTCCACCTGCCCCATCTTGTGGGCGCGGAGCTGTCCGATACGGTCGATGAGAAGCAGGCTGGGAGTGCCGCGCATCTGGTAGCGGCGCATGGATTCCGGAATTCGGTCATGGCCGGCACGGTCGATGCCCACGGGGAATTTCACCCGGAACTCGTGCATGAAGACACGCAGCGCGTCGGGAGTCATGACGGCATGGTTTTCAAAAACCGTGTGGATTCCGACGACCGCGACGTCCTCTGGATCGAAGAACTGATGGAGCCGGCTGGTCTGTGGCACGCCGTGCAGGACGCAACCGGGGCAGAGCATCTGGAACGCGTGCAGGACGACAACCTTTCCACGCAGCGCCGCAAGTCTCAGCGGCTCCGCCGTGTTCAGCCATTCACTGACGCTCCATTCCGGAGCGGGAACAGGATCAGTCAGGAAGATGGGATTCATGAAGGATTTCACAAAATGAAAAGCTCATGCCTCCAGCACGGCGGACAGGGTGATGTCCGCGCGCAGAACCTTCGAAACCGGGCACCCGGATTTCGCCTGCACGGCGATTTCCTGGAACGCCTCATCCGTAATGCCCGGAATTTTCGCCGTGAGGGTGAGATGGACGGCGGTGATCGCGAGGGCTCCGGGATCGAAGGTGAGATCCGCACGGGTGGCGATGGACTCCGGTGGGTATCCGGCATGATCAAGGGAAAGCGCCAGGGCCATTGAAAAACATCCCGCATGGGCAGCGGCGATGAGCTCCTCCGGATTGGTCTCCTTGCCATCTCCGAAGCGGGAGCGGAAGGAATAGGGAGTTTCATGGAGGACATGGCTCTGGGTTCCGAGAGTGCCGGATCCATCCTTGAGGGAGCCGGTCCAACCGGCGTTCGCGGTGCGTTTCATGGGTATGTTGGATTGATAGGTCAGATAGAATTCACTAACGATCTGAAGCGATGGAGCTCTCCGCCCACTGAAGCGCGTGATCCGCCACTTCCTCCCAACCTTTCTCCGCGATGATGTAGTGGCTGCGGCCGGGAAACTCCTTGAACGCGGTGACCGCCGGGCCCCGGTATTTCCGGAAATTCTTCCGGTTCAGCGCGGAGGGCATGATGACATCCTTTTCCCCGCCGATGAGCAGCAGCGGAGGGCGCTTCGCATTGCGGAAGTTCACGGCGGTGGGAGCGTCCGGCATGAGATTCGCCAGAGCGGCCTGGAAAATGGAACGACCGGAGGCGGGGATCGCCTGACGTTCGTATTCCTTCCTCACTTCCGTTTCGGAAAGCGTGTTGGCGAAGACTTTCCAGAACTGCGGCAGGGTGAACAGGAAGGTCCCCCAGAAAGTCCCCGGCTTCAGGAACGAAGGAAGCAGCGCGAGATACGTGGAAACCGGAAGAATGTAGATCCCCTTCGGCGGCACGGAATCGATGGCCACTCCGGCGGCACCGAGCCCCTTGTCGATCA
This sequence comes from Luteolibacter yonseiensis, assembly GCF_016595465.1. Taxonomy (NCBI): domain Bacteria; kingdom Pseudomonadati; phylum Verrucomicrobiota; class Verrucomicrobiia; order Verrucomicrobiales; family Verrucomicrobiaceae; genus Luteolibacter; species Luteolibacter yonseiensis. Next base: position 220,353 of record NZ_JAENIK010000008.1, read on the forward strand.
GGACCTGGGTGATGACACCGCCGTAGGAATGTCCGATGATGATCGGAGGCTCGGGAAGGCCCCGGATGATCCTCGCATAATGATCGATGACTTCCGCAGCCCCCACGCCGTTCAAGCCGGAAGGATCGCGCCTCATCGCGGCGGCATCCCCCTTGATGCCCGGCCATGCGGGTGCGACCACCTCATGACCGAGCGCTTCGTAGTGGCGTTTGAAATGCTCCCAGCAAAGCGGTGTGACCCACAATCCGTGGACCAGAACGATGGTTCTTTTTGAATGGCTCATGGTTGTCTTGCGGATGAACGGATCATCGGAATCCGATGTTTCATTTCGTCTGATAGGGCAGGCTCAGGTCCTTCGACGCCACCGAATACACTTCGTAAACGCCGAGCATCGGCTTCGCCATGCAACTCGTGTTCACCTGCATGTAGCAGGTGACGCCGTCGAACTTGAACTTCGTCCTGTTCCGCAGGTAGTAGGCGGGAACGATGGCGCGCAGGGTGTTCCCGCGCTCGACGACGGAATGGCCGGCTGCATCCAGATACATCGGCATGCCGCAGTTGGTGGGAGGCAGGACCACACTCTTGTCCTCTTTCTTGAACTCCTTCACCGCCAGCCCGCCGGGGACACGCTCGTCCTTGGCGAGCAACGCCCAGTGGGTGTGATAGATCACCTTGTCGTCATCATACTTCCCGTTGGCGTCCTCGTCCCACAACGGCGTGTCGTCGAAATCCGGATGCGAGGTGATGGCCAGCGCCACGATCCCCTCGGCATTTCCCATGCCCACATCCGCCGCCTTCAGCGTGGTGGGGAAAACATAGGCCAGCACCGGAGCGCCATCCAGCCCGCCCACGGCTTTCGGCACGGTTTTTCCCGCGGGGCCTTCGAGGTTCATGCTGAAGACCATGAGATCGAGTTCTTCCTTATATTCCACGGAGACCTCCTTGATTTTCAGACCGGGGGATTTCGCGAATGCCGGATCGCTGTTGATCTTCACCTCGCATCCGCACACCGGGACGAGGGAAACGGAGAATGCGAGAGCGGCGAGAAGAAGTTGGGAACGTGTTGGCATGATGATGGATGGTTTGATTGGGGAAGGATGATGCGCCTCATTTGAGGCCGCCATTGATGTGGAGGGATTCGCCGGTCATCCAACCGGACTCGTCGGAAGCGAGGAAAACGACTCCCGGCGCGATATCTTCCGGCTGCCCCACGCGGCCGAGCGCGGTCTGCTCGCCGAGCGCGATGAATGTTTCGATGAGTCCTTGAGCATGCACACCGTCGGTTTCGATCGGACCGGGGTTGATGGAGTTGACCCGGATTTTACGGGCCGCCAGCTCTTTCGAAAACGAGCGGGTCAGGCCGTCCACCGCCGCCTTGGTCGCGCCATAAACCGAGACGTAGGCCGGTGATCCGATGCTGACCACCGAGCTGGTGTTGATGATGCTGCCGCCCCGAGGGTTGAAGTATTTCAACGCTTCCTGAGTGCTCAGGATAATGCCGAGCACATTGATGTTGAAAAGCCGGTGGAAATGCTCGGGCGTGATTTCCCCCAGGGGAGCCAACTCGTAAATTCCGGCATTGTTCACGAGGATGTCGATTTCGCCCAATGCCTCCGCGCTCTCGCCAAAGAAACGGGCGATGTCGGCGGGATTGGAAACATCGGCACCGATGGCGACCGCCTTTCCGCCAGCGGCGGTGATTTCCGCGACGACGCGTCCCGCGCCCTCCTTATCGGAACCATAATTGACAACGACCGCCGCGCCTTCCGCAGCGAGGTGTTTGGCAATTCCCGCTCCGATGCCTTTCGAAGCTCCGGTGACGACCGCGTTCTTTCCTGCGAGTCTGGGCCATTTCGTGCACATGGTTTTCAGGGAATGAGGGTTAGAATGTGGCCGCGATCCCGGCAGCCGCCTGGTTGGCATTCGCGACGGCGGCGTTTTTCGCATCGGGGCCGGCGAGCGTCGGCTCCACGAAAACTTCGCTGACATCGGTGAATCCGATGAAGCCGAGAACTTGTTTGAGATAAGCGCTCTGCTGGTCGTAGGATTCCGCTCCAGTCCCTGGCCCGTAAGCTCCGCCCCGCGCATAAACCGCCGCGGCCGGCTTGCCGGTGACCAGGCCTTTGTAACCCTCCTCCGGCGTGTAGCTGAAAGTCAGACCGGGTTGGACGAGGAGGTCGATGTAGTGCTTCAGCTTGTAGGGAATGCCGAAGTTCCACATGGGTAGCGAAAACAGGATCTTGTCAGCCGATTTGAAATGATCGGCAAGCGACACCACCCTCCCCCAGGCCGCGATTTGCTCCGCCTCGGGTGACTGTCCGCCGAGCACGGAATATTTCGCATCAAGCGTGAATCCGTCGAACTCCGGCAGATCCTCCTGCCAGAGATCGAGCGTTTCAACACTGTCGCCGGGATGCGTGGCGAGATAACTCGCGATGAAGTGTCCGGCGACTTCGATGGATGCCGAGCGGCTGCCGCGCGGGGAGGATTGGATATGCAGGATTTTTGCCATGACGGTTCGTGTGTTCGAACCGTTCTTGGGAAGCCGCGCGGGAACGTGACATCATTTGATGAAAAAATTTTCCAATGCCCCGCCGCGCGCCATTTTCGAAACCGCCCCGGTCGTCATGCGGGCGATGGACATGGAATCACTCGATATCCCCGAGTGGTCCGACGGCGATCCACTCCGATTCCCCCGGTTTCACTTTCAATGTCAGCGGCTCCGATGAACCCTTGTCAGGGATGAAAATCCGCATCCCGCTCTCGACCGTATGCACCGCCCCGGTACCGGAAACCCCGCCCAGACGGATGCGCCCCTCGATCTGATAGACGTTTGTCTTGCCCGAAGGCTGGACCTCGGTCCACCGGTTGCCAGAACGCGTCCAGACACGCTTGCCGGGATCATCGTGGGGGTAGTCGAAAGTGAAGCGGGACGGACTGCGATCGGCGGGATCGGGGGCCGGTTCCTCCAGTTCCATGAACGGCGCATACCCGCGCAACGGGACAAACCGTTCGTCCGCAGCCGCGTTCCAAAGTTCGGTGTAGCCAAGCGCGCACGCATTCCGCAGGGCTTTTACGGCGATCTCACGGCAACGCTCCGCACAGCCCGATTTATCCTGCCCGGACAATGAGGAATCGGAATCGATGACAGGGACGTTCCTCGCCGAGAGAACCGCAAGATTGATCCAGTCCTGCCAGATCGGCAGCGGCTCCTGCGCACACTCTGACAACGCTTCCGTCGCCGCCCGACCATTCCCGCTGTCAACGCAGGTTGTGGCCAATCCCCCCAGATGCGAACGCAGGGCGAGCTGGTAATTCGGATTTTCCGGCAGGATCCGCAGGGCTTCGCGCTGGCAGGCAACCGCCTTCCGCAATGACACCACCGCCGCCCCCGCCTGGTTTTCCCGCCTTTCCACGACAGCGAGTTTTTCTTTGGCAAGTCCCTCGACATACCAGGTCTGGGGATTCGTCGGCTGGTCATGCCGCAGGCTTGAGTAGAGATCGGCCGACTCCCGAAGCGCTGCCCCCGCTTCCGCGTCACGCTCAAGCGAAATGAGCGCGCTTCCTAGTATGCTCAACGCGCCCGCCAGGGCATCCCGTGGGGCGGGCAGTGAAAAATACTCGCCGACGATGCGCCGGTCCACTTCCACCGCCCGTTGCAGGACGACGATGGCATCGGAATGCCGGCCCTGATGGTGAAGCAGGAACCCGAGGTTGTGACACGACATGCCGAGGGGTGAGCTGTATTCGCGCTTTCCGGGAAATTCCGCAGCGATTTTTTCCTGAATCCCGATCGCTTCCCGGAAGACCCGCTCGGACTCCCCGATCTGGCCGGCGTCATGAAAGAGCCCGCCCATGGTGCTCAGGCACGAGGCGAACTGTGCGCGGTAGTCTGGCTCGGACGGCACATCCGCAATCAGCCCGCGCCCCACGTCCATGGCCCGCGACAATGTCCGCCGGGCCTCATCTTTTCTCAGGACGGTGCTGAGCGCCATCGTCCGCTTGAGAAGGATCGTCATCAAACCGAAACGCACGGCGGGATCGGCCGGAAATTCCTTAACCAGTTGTTCGGAAATCTCCATCGCCCGTTGCTGGGCATCCAGGGCCTCCGCGCTTCTTGCCTGGGTGGTGAGAAGATCGGAGAGGTTGTGATGGTGGAGGGTCAATGCCTCGCGGTGGCTCCGTTCCTTCGGGGATTTCCGCGAAAGCTTTTCGTGGATGTCGATGGCTTCGTGGAAAAGCATCTCCGCTTTCCCGAAATCACCCAGCTCCTGATTGATCCTCGCCAGCCTCCCCATCGCCTCGGCCCGGTCCGACAGCAGCGAGGGATCGCCACCGGTCTTCCGTTCCATTTTTTCGTAAAAACGCATCGCGGTTTCCAGCAGTTCTTTCCGGAGAGGCTCGAAGTTCGCATCCTTCAGCCGTGGATTCTCGGTGACGCGGCTGAGGTATTGTTCCACCGCCTCACGCGCGTCATTGTAGTTCGCCTGCGCTTCAGCACGGCTGCGTTCCGCCTCCCTCGCCTGCCACAGGCTGACTCCGGTGCCGGTCACCAGCGCGGCGCCAACCAGTCCGGCGGCGGTGAAGGCGGTGCGGTTCCGCCGGACCAGTTTGGAAAACTGGTAGTTCCAGGTAGGTGCCGCGGCGCTTACCGGCTCCTGCCGGAGAAACCGCCCCAGGTCCGCGGCCAGCGCGGTGGCGGTACCATAGCGCCTGCCGCGGTCTTTTTCCAAAGCCTTGAGGACGATCCAGTCCAGGTCCCCCTTCATCATCCGGCGCAGGCGCGGAAGCTCGCTCCCCCTGCACGCGGCGGCGTCCAGGGATTTTTCCGTCACCGATTGAAAGCCCGTGCTGGGTTTCGCCGCCTCCTCCTCACGGATGCGGCGCAGGAGCTGGTCTCCGCCGGTCACCTCACCGCCCGAGCGGGCAAGCGGCGTCTGGCCTGTCAGCAGTTCATAAAGGATGACGCCCAGCGAATAGATGTCGCTGCGGGTATCCACATCCGGCACGCTCCCCGCTTGTTCCGGGCTCATGTATTCCGGCGTGCCCACCACCGCTCCGGCACGGGTCCGCAGCAGGCTCGCCTCGTGATCCGCCCCGTCCGGCGAGCCCAGTGCTTTCGCGATGCCGAAGTCGATCACCTTCGGAACCGGCGTCCCGTCCACCAGGGACACCAGGATGTTCGAGGGTTTCAGATCGCGGTGGAGAATCGCCTTCTGGTGCGCATGTTGCACGGCGTGGCAGACGGGGATGAAGAGCTCCAGGCGCTCGCGGATGGAAAGGTTGCGGGAATCACAGTAACGGGTGAGCGGTTCCCCCTTCACCCACTCCATCGCGAAATAAGGCCTCCCGTCCGGTGTGGTCCCGGCGTCCCAGACGGCGGCGATGTTCGGGTGATCCATCAGCGCGAGCGCCTGCCTCTCCGCACCGAATCGGGCGATGATCTCCCGGCTGTCCATGCCGCGCTTGATCAGTTTCAACGCAAGCTCCCGGCGGATGGGTTCGACCTGCTCCACCTGCCAGACCGAACCGAAGCCGCCCTCACCCAGCGGGGCGACGAGGCGGTAACGCCCGATGACCACGCCGGGGTGCTCCGCCTCATCATGCGCGAGCGGACGATGGCCCAGATCGAACCATCCCGCCACCGTGGGTTCGGCGGGAAACTGCGATTCTCCGGAAGCGGTCGCATCGTCATTCACTGCCGGGAATATGATCTGTTCCCGGGAAAAAAGGCAATGTCGTCCTAACAGTCTTGAAACGGCGGTGCGGGCAGGCTGGCTACAACCGCCGCAAGGCCCTTTTCAACGCCGTCAGTTCCGCATCCACCTGTTCATCGGTGGGAAACCGCAGCGTATCGCCGATCTGCCGCCGCAGGATATCCCGGAATTTTCCGCGCAACCGGCTCACCACCTTCCGCGCCGCCTCGCCGCTCATCCCCAGCGCGTCCGCCGCGTCGGCGTAGTTCCCCCCCGCTTCGGACCTGGGATTCAAAAAAGGTTCCAGAATGGCGAACTGCGTCCCCCTGCCCGCTCCATCCTCTTCTTCTCGAAGCGTGCCCAGTGCTCCGAGCAGCACGGTCATCGCCCACTGGTGGTCGAAGATCTCGTGAGGGGTGAGCGCTTCGGCGGGTTCTCCGAAATTCCGCTCCGCCTCATCGACATCGAGCGAGAGGATCTCATATCCACCGCCGCGCTTGAGGGCCAGCCCGCGCTCCCTCACATCGCCCGCATAACGCTGGAACGCCGTGAGCAGGAATGTCCTCAATTTGCCCAGTTCCTGGCTGGCGGAAGAAAACAGGCCCCGCTCCAGCAAATATTGGAAAAATCCCTGGGTCAGATCCTCGGCGTCCTGACGGCCGTTTCCCGTCCTGCGGGCGAACGCATACAGCGGATACCAATAGTTGTGGCAAAGGGTTTCCAGCGCGCGTTGCCGCAGTTCCGGAGCTCCTTCCCGGCAGACGTCGACGAGCATGGTCCATTGCGTCTGGGGAAAAGGCGAAATGCGCGTCGTTCTCATTCATACGCACGTCACCATGTTCCGCCTCCGGATTCGAATCTTTTTCTCTTGAAACGAATCGGTTGCCAGTCCGCAGGATCTGGGTATGCTCCGCGCCCCGGCAAAAGACGCCGGCCCATGAAAATGAATCATCCCCATGTAGCGATCGTAGGTGCGACGGGTGCCGTCGGCGTCGAGATGCTCCTTTGCCTGGAGCAACGGAATTTTCCACTGAGCAAGCTCAAGCTGCTCGCCTCCGCTCGTTCCGCTGGGAAAAAGATGACCTTCCGTGGTGAGGAAATCACCGTGGAGGAGCTGACCCACGACTCCTTCGGGGACGTGGACATCGCCCTTTTCAGCGCGGGTGGCGGGATTTCCCTGGAATACGGCCCCTCCGCAGCCGCGGCGGGCGCGGTGGTCATCGACAATTCCTCCGCTTTCCGCATGGATGCGGATGTCCCTCTCGTGGTGCCTGAAATCAATCCGGAAGCGGCGAAGAACCGCCCGCGCGGCATCATCGCGAATCCGAACTGCACGACCATCATCTCGCTGATGGCGCTGGCACCGCTGCACGCGGCGTTCGGCCTGCGGTCCATCATCGCCTCCACCTACCAGGCGGTGTCCGGCTCGGGAGCCCAGGGCATCGTCGAACTGGAAGAGCAGATGAAGGCCATCGCAAGCGACCAGCCTTTCACTCCGAAAATCTACCCGCGCCAGATCGCCTTCAACGTCATCCCGCAGGTGGATGCGTTCACCGACAACGGCTACACCAAGGAAGAGCTCAAGATGCTCAACGAAGGCCGGAAGATCATGGACCTGCCGGAACTGCGCGTTTCCTGCACCTGCGTGCGCGTGCCGGTCTACCGCTCGCACTCGGTTTCCATCACCGCACAATTCGAGCGCCCCGTGGATGTCGCCGCCGCCCGCGCCGCCTACGAAGGCAGGCCCGGCGTGAATGTCGTCGATGATCCATCCGCCAAACTTTTCCCGGTGCCTCTCGACACCACCGGCAAGGACGACTGCCTCGTCGGCCGCATCCGCAAGAACCTCGTCTTCGACAACGCGCTCGACCTCTGGGTCGTGGGCGACCAGGTCCGGAAAGGCGCGGCTCTCAACGCGGTGCAGATCGCGGAGATCCTGTGATGCAGGAGGACGTGACGACCTCTTACAGCGGAGGCTGCAGGTGATGATCCACCCAAAGGACATCGATGGAGCCTCCATCGCCGTTTTCATCTGGGATCAAACCCATTCCTATGGTGGCAGCATGGTGCTGTTCGGCATCGCGCGTTTTTCAAAGGGTGGATTTTTTGTCGAAAGGGAATCGGAACCTCTCCAAATGCCGATCCCGGAATCCGCATGGGAAAATATCCGGGAAAACGATGACCGGGGTGAAGGGAAAACTTTCGAGTTGGCGGACTACATCGTCATGCTGAGACTTGGCCCGCTGCCCGAGGACGATCCGCCCGAGAACTACGAAAGGATCGATCTCCCGCCCCTCACACGACAATGGACCTCAAGACCTACCTGAAAACCACCGCCTCCGAAGTGGATGCGGCGATGGATTCCTTTTTACCAAAGGCGAAGGAACGCCCGGCCACGATCCACGCGGCCATGCGCTACAGCGTCTTCGCCGGAGGGAAACGCCTGAGGCCCGTGCTCTGTCTTGCGGCGGCGGAGGCTTGTGGTGGTGAAGTCTCAAACGCCCTCGCTCCGGCCTGCGCGGTGGAACTGATGCACACCTATTCTTTGGTTCATGACGATCTCCCCGCGATGGACGATGACGACCTGCGCCGCGGACGCCCGACCTGCCACAAGGTCTATGGCGAGGGCATGGCCGTCCTTTGCGGCGACGCCCTTCTCACGGAAGCCTTCATCGTGCTCGCGAAAGCCCCGGCGACCAAACGCTACGGCACGCGCGAGTTCATCGCCGAGCTGGCGGAAACCGGCGGCAGCCGCAAGCTCATCGGCGGCCAGGTGATGGACCTTGAAGGCGAAGGAAAAAAACTCACCAAACGCGACCTGGTCCGCATCCATGAGGCGAAGACCGCCGCACTGCTCACCACCTCGCTGCGCCTCGGCGGCATGTCCGCCAATGCGACCCCGGCGAAACTCGACGCCCTGACGAAATTCGGCTACGCGCTCGGGCTGGCTTTCCAGGTGATCGACGACATCCTGGATGTCACCCAAAGCACCGAAGTGCTGGGCAAGACAGCGGGCAAGGACGAAGCGGTGGAGAAATCCACCTATCCGGCGATTCTCGGGCTCGATGCCTCGCGCAAGGAGGCCGCGAAGCTAACGAGATCCGCCATGGAAGCGCTGAAACCGCTTGGTAAAAAGGCGGCCCGGCTGGAAGAGATCGCCGCTTACTTGCTCAAGCGGGAATATTGAGGGTTGGGGGCGAGGGGAGAGCCGGCCTACCCGGCCCTCCCGCGCCATCTGAAATTCTCAATGCCCCGCACCTTGTTGCTCCTGGATGTACTCTTGTTTGAGTCCCAATGCTTCCGGTGCGTGCAGGACGAGCATCTTCATGCGCGCGTCCTTCGGAATGCTGGAGCGGGTGGCTTTTGACACGACGATCATCAGGCCGATCGAAAGAGGCACCGACCAGATGGCGGGCTGCTCGCAAAGGATGCGGAGCAGCGGGTGCTCCTTCCAGAAATCGTTGATGCCGACGAAGCTGGCGAAGACCTTGCCCATCGGCCCCTTGTCCAAAGCGAGCGTGCTGACATTCACGACGGCGGCGGAAACCAGGGCGCAAAGACCGCCGGTGAGCATGCCGGTCGCTGCACCCTTCATTGTCATGCCACGCCACCAGACGCTCATGAAGAGCAGCGGGAAATAACTGGCGGCGGCGATGGCGAATGCCTGGCCGACCATGAAGTTGATTTCCAACGGCTCGACCAGGGAGCCGAGTCCCACGGAAACGGTCCCCACGAGCACGGCGCACCATTTGAACATTTTCATCCGTTCTTCCGCAGTCGCTGTCGGACGCAGCATCCGTCCGTAAACATCGTGTGCCAGCGCGCCGGTCATCGAGACCAGCAAACCGGAGAAGGTGCTCATGAACGCCGCGAAGGCACCCGCGCAAGTGATGCCGCTGAGAATCGAACCGAGTGCTCCGTATTTGTCGCGAATGAGGATGGGAAGCTCCAGAACCACCTTGTCCGGACCTTTCGAACCGGTCGCGGCGTAAAGCTCCGGCAGGAAGTTGCGGCCCAGCACCCCGAACACCGGCGGGAAAACATAGAAGACGCCGATAAGGATCATCACCCACATGGTGGTCTTCTTGGCGGCCACACCGTCGGGATTCGTATAAAACCGGACAAGGATGTGTGGCAATCCGGCGGTGCCGCAGACCAGCGCGACGATGAGTGAGAACGTGTAGAGCAGGGAGAGCGGACGCGTCTCCTCCGGGCTGAGGCCCGCGGCCTTCGCCGCCTTCGTGGTGAGCGGACCGAAGGGGGCGATCCAGGATTCGTCCTTCGGTGCTTTTTCCGGCAGGGCCAGACGTTCGGCCGTCGCAGGCTCCGCCGTCCGTACGATGGGAGCGGGATCGGCGGCGGACTTGTTGACGGAGAGATTCTTTCCGTATCCGCCATAGACGAACAACAGGACGAAAATCGGCGCCGAGATGGCGAACATCTTGATCCAGTACTGCACCGCCTGCACGAGAGTGATGCCTTTCATGCCGCCCAGCGCGACATTCAGCGTGATGACCGCGCCGACGACCGCGACGCCCACCCAGTAGGGAAGGCCCGGGAAGATGTAGGCGAGCGTCGTGCCCGCGCCCTTCATCTGCGGCATCGTGTAGAAGAAACCGATGAACAGCACGAAGCAGACGGCGATTTTCCGGAAGACCGGCGAGTCATAGCGGCCCTCCGCGAAGTCCGGGATGGTGTAGGCACCGAAGCGCCGCAAAGGCCCGGCGATGAACAGCAGCAGGAACAGGTAGCCGCACGCATAACAAACGGGATACCACAGCGCGTCATATCCGGAGAGCATCACCATGCCGGCGATGCCCATGAAGCTGGCGGCGCTGAGGTATTCACCGGAGATGGCGGAAGCATTCCAGCCGACGGAAACTGAGCGGCCCGCGACGAAGAAGTCGGACGCGGATTTCGAGGATTTCGCGGAGCGGAATCCCATGATGATGGTGACGACCACCGTGATGGCCGAGAAGGCCAGGATCCAGCCGTCGATTTTTTGAGTGAAGTCCATGGGTGTGCCGGCTTGTTAGTTTTTCCGCTTGTTCCCTTCCGCCGCGTTGACGACCTCGGCATCCTCCAACGCCATCGAGCGGGTGATGAAAATCCGCGCGATCACCCAGACATACGGGAAAAACAGCACGCCGAGGATGAGCCAGGTGAGGGTGAATCCTCCCACCCGCCGCGCCATGAAGACCGGGGCGAGGTAGTTCAGCAGCGGCAGGCCGAAGAGCAGGATCACGAACGCGGTGGCGCAGGTGACGGAGAGCTTGAGCTGGCGTTTCATCAGACCATGGAGGAATTCCTCGCTGTGGATGAAGTCGGTTTCCTTCGGTGGGTTTTCGGGCATATGATATTACTGCTGGAGTCTAGAATGAGAACAGGAACCCATGCGCGGTGCGTCAAGAACCATTTCCCTCCGGCGGCCTCACAATCGGGTAACGGGCAGGGTGAAGTTCCCGGTTTCAAACCCGCGATTTTCCATTACGCTCCTCCCATGCCGTCGCTTGAAAGCTTTTTGGATCCCGCCACCGTCTCGCTCAAAATCTGTGGGGTCACCACCCGTGAGGATGCCGGCCAACTGGTGGCGATGGGTGTCGATGCCCTCGGTGTGAATTTCTGGCCCCGCTCGAAACGCTATCTCCCACCGGAGGATGCGGCCTGGTTGCCGGATCTGGCGGGAAAGATCCTGCGCGTCGGTGTGTTCGTGAACGAGCCACCCGAGCTTCCGTTGCGTCTGGTTCGCGAGGGGTATCTCGACGTCGTTCAACTCCATGGAGATGAGAAACCGGAAGACGCCGCGGCATTCCGTGAGGCGGGCATACCGTTCATCAAGGCCATCGGCGTGAAGACACAGGCGGACCTCGCGCTGGCCACCGGCTACGGAGCCATGGCCATCCTGCTGGACGCGCACGCGCCGGGCATCTACGGCGGCACGGGCGAGGTGTTCGACTGGGAGGTGGCGTCGGAATTCCGCAGGGAGAATCCCGATCTGCCAGTCATCCTCGCCGGAGGCATCGTCCCGGAGAACGCGGGGCTCGCCGCGATGAGCGTGCAACCCGCCGCGCTGGACATCGCATCCGGCGCGGAAATCTCGCCAGGCATCAAGGACTTTGAAAAAGTCTCCGCATTTCTTACCGCACTGCACCGCTGATCCGACATGTTGACCGACTCGCATTGCCATCTCGCCTCCCACAAGTTCTCTGCCGGGGAAATTCCGAACCTGCTTCAACGTGCGCGCGATGCCGGCGTGACACGACTGGTTTCCCTGGTGACCAGCCTGGAGGATCTGCAGGCGAATCTCACCATCGCGGAAAATCCCATGGTCCACACCTGCATCGGCATCCATCCTTGCGACGTCCATCACGCTCCGGACGATGCGACAGCGCGGCTTGCCGGGTTCTCGGGAGATCCCCGCGTGTGCGGCATCGGCGAGACCGGCCTCGATTATTTCCATCCGGCTCCCGATGGCTGGAGCGAGGAGGCTTTCCGCGAACGCCAGCGCACGTTCCTCCGCCAGCACTTCGAACTCGCCGCGTCGGCGAAACTGAATGTCGTGATCCACACGCGGGACCGCGAGGGCTGCGGTTCGTTCGAAGACGCCCTTTCCATCTACCGTGAGTACCATGCTTCCGTGCGGGCCGTGTTCCATTGTTTCATCGGCCCATGGGAGAACGCCCGGCGCGTGCTGGACCTCGGCGGACTCGTCTCCTTCGGCGGCGTCGCCACCTTCAAGACCGCACACGATGTCCGTGAAACCGTGAAGCGGTGTCCTGCGGGAGATTTCATGTTGGAAACCGACGCGCCCTACCTCGCTCCCGAGCCCTTCCGGGGGAAACGCAACGAACCGGCGTTCGTTCGAAATACGGCGGAACGCATCGCCGGACTTCGCGGGGAATCGTTGGAATCCCTCGCCCTCCACACCACCCTTGCCGCCGTCACATTTTTCCGGTTGCGCCCGGAAGCCGTTTGAATAAAGAACCGTTCCGGCGACGTTTCAACAATTCTCCGGCGGCACCCTCGTTCCGTCCTTCCCAATCCAACTCCAATCCGCTACCTCCATCATCATGACATCGATCCGCATCCTGGCCCCGGCGCTTCTCGCCTGCGCTTTCGTTTCCTGCGCTTCCCAAAAGGCAGATCAATACGACACACCGAACGCCGCGGGCGCGGCACAAGCCAGCGCACCCGCCACCGAATCCGCGAATCCGGTTTACGACACTCCCGCCGCTTATGAGGAAACCGGCACCGCCGCCGTGGCGGATGGGTCCGGAGTGAACATCCCCGCCTCACCCGCTCCCGAAGTCTCCGCACCCGCCGCTCCACCGGCACCATCCAACGGAGCCGCCATCATCCATACCGTCGTGGCCGGCGACACGCTCTCCGGCATCAGCGCGAAGTACAAGGTGCCTTCCGCCGCCATCAGACAGGCGAACAACATGACCAAGGACACCGTCATCCTCGGCAGAAAAATGGTGATCCCACCCGTCCGCTGAATTTTCCAACCGCCGCCGTCAGCCATGCGCTGCCGGCGGCTTTCTTATTTAATCCCATGCGCATTCTCCCTACCCTGCTCCCCGTCCTCCTCCTGACCTCCGCCTTCGCCCAGACAGAACCCGCGGCGGAGGCTCCCGGCGCCAGCGCGAAGGAAGCCGCTCTCGACAACCTGTTGTCCGAAAGGAATTCGGACAAGGCCCTGGAGGAGGTCATCGAGGCAGCCCGGAAAAACGGCATCAGCGAACAAGCCATCCTCGAGGCACGCTTCCTCTATCATGTGGACCGCCGCGAGGATGACGAGGTCGCGGCGATGCTGCCCGAGTTCACCAAACAGAGCGAGAGCTTCAAGCTGGCGGACTCCGCCATCTTCAGCGTGAGGGAAGACTGGCTCGCCGTCTGCGAATACGTGCAGGCCATCGCGGCGTTGAAAAAATCCGACAAGGCGGGCTTCAAGACCCACATCACCGAGGCGTTCTGGCTCAGCCCGCGCCAGGCCTCCGCCTTCGCTCCACACATCGAACGCATGCGGTTGGAGGAATCGATGAGTTCGGTGAAGATCGACTTCGAAACGAAGCTGGCATCCGTCACCGGCGGCGATCCCGTCGCGCTCAAAAGCCTTCTGAAAGACAACAAGGCCATGATCATGCAGTTCTGGTCACCCTCGTCACGGGAGTCGGAAGCAACGCTCCCTGACTATGCCATCGCGGCGAAGGCGCTCGGGGAAAAAGGCATCGCCATGGTCACCATCATCCCCGATGACTCCGCGAAGGCCCTCGCGGACGCACGCAGGATGATCGCTCCATTGGGAGCGAAGCCACCGGGCGCGTGGCTCGTCGACCAGAAGGAAAATCCGCTGGCCCGCCAGCTCCGCGTGCAAGCCCTTCCTCTCTTCGTGCTGGTCTCGAAGGAAGGCCGCGTGCTCTTCAACGGCGATCCCACGGACGACGGCTTGTGGGACGCGCTGCTCAAGATCGACCCGCAGATCCAGCGTCCGGAATCACATGGCATCGGCGAATGACGCGCGTCCCTCAATTACGATGAATCTAGTAGATCGATGGAGCGTGTCGGAAATATTTAAGATTTCTTGAAAATCGACACGTTTCAACTTGACGCGACATCGAACTACTAGTTTCGTCGTCGTTAGCGAAGAGACACATTTATGGCGCGGCCCATCCACCCATCCAATCTCGAACTGCAAGCCCTATCGGTTTTATGGCATGAAGGTCCTTCGACCGTCGCCGCCGTCCAGGAAACCCTTCCTGATAGAAAAGACCGCGCCTACACCACGGTGCTCTCCGTCATGCAGAGCCTGGAGCGCAAGAGTCTGGTGAAACGCTCGCGGGTCGGCCGTGCGGATGTCTATGCCGCGGCTTATTCGCAGGAGGTCATCGTCCAGCGCGCGACGCATGATTTCCTTACCAATGCTTTTGGAGGACGTCTCGGTGAGGCGCTCCTCGCTATCCTCTCCGCCGGCACATTGACGCCGGAAGAGAAAACAAACATCGAACGCGAACTCCAACGACACAAGACAATGGCTGCAAAAAAAACTGCGAAGAAAGCAGCGGTGAAAACCGCGAAGAAGGCCGTGAAGAAGGTCGCCACGAAAGCCCCGGCCAAAAAGGCCCCGGCGAAGAAGGCGGCAAAGAAAGCGGCAACCAAAGCCCCCGCCAAAAAGGCTCCTGCGAAAAAAGCAGCGCCCGCCAAGAAAGCGGTGAAGAAGGTCGCCAAAAGCGCTAAGAAAGCCGCTCCCGCCAAGAAAGCCGTGAAGAAGACGGTGGCCAAGAAAGCGGCTCCTGCGAAAAAGGCGGCACCCGCCAAGAAGGCCGCTCCCGCCAAAAAAGCCGCTGTGAAAGCAGCACCAGCCAAGAAGGCGGCTCCTGCGAAAAAGGCTCCCGCCAAGAAGGCCGCTGTCAAGGCAGCGCCTGCGAAGAAGGCTGCCAAGAAAGCTGTGAAGAAAGCGGCATCGAAGTAATCCACACCCCGGGAGGACGAACCGACTGTCCCGCGTGCGGGACAGCCGTCAGCACCATCCGGATACAAGGTTTATCAACGGCGGGAGATCAGAGGATCTCCCGCCGCTTTTTTTAGCAAAAAAGGGGTTGCATCCCATACGGCGTCCATCCTAGCTTCGCGCGCCCTGAAGGGGCACGACCTATCGCGCGGTTAGCTCAGTGGTAGAGCACCACCTTGACACGGTGGGGGTCACTGGTTCGAACCCAGTATCGCGCACCATTTTTTCCACTTGTCCCCAGCCAGATCCATCCTGCGATGAACGCGGAGTCGCCCGCACCCGAAGAGCTGGACGCTCTTCTCCGGCTCTTGGATGACGAAACGCCCGGCATTCGGGAACGCATTGCGGAACGCCTCGCCCTGGGCAGCGGCGACCTCAGCGAATGGCTCGCCAGCCGTCCCCGGTCCCTGAGTAAAAAAGAGGAGAGGATTTTAACCGGACTGCTCGGTCCCGCCCGCCGCAGGACGCTCACCCGTGAGTGGCTCGCTCCCTCCGGTGGTGCCGCCGCGCTGCAGGAAGATTGGGAAACCTTTGAAGCCCTGCTGCGCGTCCTGTCGGATTTCCTGCACGACGGCGTCACGCTCCGGCAACCGCTGTCGGACGCGCTCGACCTGCTCGCGGAGGAGGCTGCCGACGAAGGCGTCACCACCGCGAACGAACTGCGGGTTTATCTCTTCGAGGAAAAGCGCCTGACCGCGAACCAGGTCGAATACCACGACCCGAGAAACTCCGACCTCGCCTGGTCCATCGCCGAAGGACGTTCGAATCCCCTGGGCCTGTGTGTGATCTTCATGCTCACGGCGCGTCGTCTGAATCTTGAAGTGGAGGGAGTCAATTTCCCGGGTCACTTCATGTGCCGTATCTTTGAGGATGGCTTTCCCATCATTGTCGATTGCTTCGGCGAAGGCCGGCTCCACCTCCAGGCATCCCTGCTGGAAAGCCCGGATCTCAACCGCGCCCAGCGCCAGCAGCTCCGTTTGACGGCGGATCCCGGCACGATCCTGCTCCGCCTGCTCAACAACCTCGACCAGGCGCTCGCCCAAGCCGCGAGAGATGAGGATGCCGCCTTGATCGAACAGCTCCAGGCCACACTCGCGTGAAATCGAACGGCACTCGTGAATGAGAGCCTTCCTTCCACCCGCCTACGGGATTATTCCCAAACCCCCAGTGCGGCCAACTGGCGGCCCGCGGCCTCGGCCCACCCTCTGTTGGCCGCAGGCGATGCGGGTGACGGATGCAGCACACGCCCGATCGACGCCTTGCTCCCGCAGGATTCCGCGGCACGGCGCAGGCGTTCTTCCGCGAAACCTCCCACACCGATCAGCCATGATGGCTTGAGCAACGAGATTACCTCGCTGAGATGCTTCTGGCACGCGGCCTCCACCGGAGCCATTTCCGCCACGGAGAGCTTGTCAGGCGTCAGGTTCGCCCCCGTCTCACTCATCCAGACCAGAGGGCAGTAGTTGAGGACGAAGTGATCCTTGAAGAAGGCATCCGCCGTGCCGAACCGTTCCGCGAACAATCCCCACAAGCGGCGGCCGCTCACTTCGGAGCGCTGGCATTGGAAGCCTTCTATGGGACGCTTCGGATGCTCGCGCGCGGGTTTGCCGACAGGCGCCTCGATGCCCATCCAGTCACGCACCGCCGCCACCTCGCCGAAGGGCACGCCCGTCTGAGCCATGCCGAACGGTCCCGGATTCATTCCAAGAAAGACCACACGCTTCTTTCCCTTCCCGAACCGCTCCAGGTACATCCGGTGTGCTTCCCAGGTATAGTCCAGGGTGCGGTAAACGTAGGCCACCGGCGGCGAAAACTCCAACTCCCTCAGCTCGTCCGCCAGGCGCGCGGTGGATGGGATCAACTCGTTCATAAAAATTCCCTCAATGTTTCCACGCGAGCGCCAGCACCAGCAGCGCGACCGGGATGTAGATCAGCGTGAAGAAGAACAACTTCCGAGCCGAGGTCCGCTCGCCGTCACGCGAGAATTTCAACGCCAGCGCCATCATCACCAGCGCAAGCAGCGGCCCGACGATGGTCCACAGCAGGTTCGCGAATCCCACGAACGCCGGCAGCAGCGAGAACACCGCCAGCGAGAGCGCGAACACCGCGGACAGCACTCCGCTTTTTTTGCCGGTGAGATCGCCGTTCGACCACATCTTGTAGCCCACCGATTCATACTCCTCGCGGCACAGCCAGTTGATGGCGATGAAGTGCGGAAGCTGCCAGAAAAACAACAGCCCGAAAAGGAACCAAGCCTCCCAACCAACAGCCCCGCCCGCGCCCACCCAGCCGATCACCGGAGGAATCGCTCCCGTGACCGCACCGACCAATGTGTTCGTCGAACTCAGGCGCTTCATGGGCGTGTAGGCGAAAACATAGACCGCCACCGTGGCCGCCGCGAGGTAGGCCGCGAGATGTCCGACCTGCACCGCGAGGTGGATGATGCCGATCGCTGAAAGCACCCAGCCGATGCCGAACGCCACCAGGGGGTCCATGCGGCGCGAAGGCAGCGGGCGGTCCGCCGTGCGCTTCATCCGGGCATCCAGGTCCACCTCCATCAGTTGATTGAAAGCCGCCGAGCCGAACGCCGCCGCCGCGGTGCCGAGGAGGGTGTGGAGCAGTCTCATCCAGTCCATCCCCGCTCCGAGCGAATAAAGGAGGAATCCGACGAACGTCGTGATGAGGACGAAAAAATTCAGCCGCACCTTCATCAGCACCGCCAGATCCTGCCGCAGTCCCGGGATGGGCAACAGGGGCTCGGCCGCAGCATTCGTGTCATTTGTTCCAGATTCGTCCATGGCGCGGCGGGATGATGCCCCGATCCCGTCGTTTTCCAAGCAGTGACTTGGCCCCGGCGAGTTTTCCCTGGGGCAAGCCAGTGCTCGACTCCGGGAAAACAGCCGCTAGCATGCGGTTTCAAAACCCACCACCGTGCGATTCCTCCCCATTTCACTCCTGCTTTTAGGACTCTGCCATGCCGCGGAAGTCAGAACCTGGACCGACGCCCAGAGCCGGAAGATCGAGGCGACCCTTGTCCGCATCGAGGGCACGTCCGTGGTCCTCAAGCTTGCCGATGGCCGCGAAGCCCCGTTCCCGCTCGACAAGCTGTCCGAGCCGGACCGCAAATACGTCGAGGACAACCGCGCGCTGACACCGACCACCAAGGAGCTGAAGCCCGCCACGAAGGTGGAGACCGAAAGCCCGGACGCTTCGAAAAAACTCAATTTCGACGATCCTTGGCCCGAAAGCATCCGTTTCACCGAGGACCCGGAGATCAGCACCATCGAGGAGAACGCGGAGAAAAAACACTTCATCTACGAGAGCGCCAACTACCGCTACGTCTGTGATGTCCGGCTCGCGAAGTCCGTGGTCAAGGGCTTCGCCGTCATGTTCGAAGCCACCCATCTTTTCTGCCGCACCATGCCTCTCGCGATCAACGGCGGCGTGAAAAAGGATGGAAAACACCAGATCCTGCTTTTCGAAAAATTCGACGACTACGTCAAAGCCGGCGGTCCCCCCACCAGCGCGGGGGTATACATCGGCGGCAAGGGCGTCGTCATGGTTCCTCTCGGCAGCCTGGGCGTGAAACCCGTGGGCAGCGGCTACATGCTGGACCGCGACAAGAGCAGCAAGACCCTGCCCCACGAACTCACCCACCAGCTCACCCCGGACCCTTATTATGACAAGGGGTCGATGGGATGGTTCACCGAAGGAATCGCCGAATACGTCGCCGTCACCCCCTACCGCTCCGGCTCCTACAGCGTCCGGGGCAACCAGAAGGACATCTTCGACTACGCCACCGGCTATGGATCGAAGGACATGGGAGGCCGCGCGCTCGGCACGAAAATCCATCTGCCGCCGCTCAAGGATTTCATGCTGCAAAGCTACTCCTCCTTCCTCGAACAACCCCAGCTCAGCTACGGCTGCGGCCTGCTCATCACCACCTACTTCCTCCACATGGACGGCGCGGGCGACGGCAAGCGCATCAAGGCGTTCCTCAAGGCCCTCCATGAGGGCAAGGACGGCGAGGCATCGCTCTCCCTCCTGCTGGACGGCCGCACCTTCGAGGAACTCCAGAACGACCTGATCAAGGCATGGAGCCGCAAGGGCGTGGATTTCACGTTCGGGAAGTAGGTATCGGAAGTCGCAGACCCATGATCCGAGCCACCCTCATGTCCCTGACCGCCGCGCTCGCCATGCCGGTCTGTACTGCCGAAGAAAAGCCCATGACCGTCGAACAGGCGGGAGGCTTTGTGAAACTCGCGCTAGCGGGGATCGACCGCGAATATCCGAACAAGACCGGCCACGTGATGACCGGCCCCGAGGATCGGAAATCACCGGCCGGGATGCACCCGGTGTTTTACGGGCATTTCGACTGGCACTCGTCGGTGCACGGGCACTGGATGCTGGTGCGTCTCCTTAAAAATTTCCCCACCGCCCCGTTCGCGGAGGAAGTGCGCGGCGTGCTGAAACGCCGTTTCACCGCAGAAGGACTGAAGGCGGAAACCGCGTATTTCCAACAAAAGGAAAACCGCAGCTTCGAGCGGATGTATGGCTGGGCATGGGCGCTGCGCCTCGCAACGGAATTCCACGGATGGGACGATCCCGACGGCCGCGAATGGGCGCAAAATTTCCAGCCTTTGGAAAAGGAAATCACCAGCCTGGCGAAAGCCTACCTGCCCAAGCTCGATTGGCCGGTCCGTTGCGGGTTCCATCCGGAGAGCGCGTTTCCGCTGGCACAGATGCTCGACTACTCGCGGAAGACCGGCGACGCGGAGTTTGAAAAACTGCTGGTCGCCAAAGCCCGGGCGTTTTATGCGAAGGATCGCACCTATCCCACCGCCTACGAACCCTCCGGCAATGACTTCTTCTCACCGGGCCTCAACGTCGCGGATCTGATGCGGCGGGTGCTTCCCGCGGATGAGTTCGCCAACTGGTTGACCGGTTATTTCCCCAACCTCGCCGCGGGAGAAGCAGGCAATCTCCTCACACCGGTCACCGTCAGCGATCCCAGCGACGGCCACCTGATCCATCTTGCGGGCCTGAATCTCAGCCGCGCCTGGACGATGCGGGGGATCGCCTCGGTTCTTCCAGAAGGTGATGCCCGCAAGAAGGTCCTGCTGGATTCCGCGGCAAAGCATGCGGATGCGGGAATGGCACTCGTCTCCAGCGGCCACTACGAGGGCGAGCACTGGCTGGCTTCCTTCGCTGTTTACCTGCTCGACGACGCCGGGCTCTGACAAGCAACCGGAGGGCAAAGAGTGGCGCGTTCATTCTGAACGCAGCGTGCCGGGGATGCTGTCTCTCGGCAGTTCGCCGGAGCGGTCGTCAGAATGGCGACGCCCCTTGCTTTCGGCAATCGCCGCTTGTCCGCGGTTCCCCGCCTGATAGGAGTGCTCACGAATGAACCGCATCGACCGACTCACCGGCATGATCCTGCTGCTGCAAGGGCAGCGCGTGATCACGGCGGAGCAGATCGCCGGGCATTTCGAGATCAGCGTGCGGACGGTCTATCGGGATCTCGCCGCCCTTGGCGAGGCTGGGGTGCCGATCATCGCCGAGGCGGGCATCGGCTACAGCCTGATGCGCGGCTACCACATGCCGCCGGTGATGTTCACCGAGGACGAGGCGGCGGCGCTTTTCATGAGCGGCGTGGTCACGGAACAGATTGCCGACGATTCCCTGAGCCAGTCGCTGAAGTCCGCGCTGCTCAAGGTGCGATCCGTCCTGCCACAGGAGAAAAGGGACTATCTCCACCAGTTGAAGGACAAGGTCAGCGTCTCGTTCCGCCAGAGCCATGATGTGGGAAAGCGCGAGTCCCTGATGCCGATACAGGATGCGGTTGTCAGGAGACGTTGTCTGAGGATCGGCTACAATACCGCCAGCCAGGGCGACATCACGGAGCGTCTGGTGGAGCCGCTCGGGTTGGTATTCTACGCCCGGCGGTGGCATCTCATCGCCTGGTGCCGGTTGCGCAAGGAGGTCAGGGATTTCCGGTTGGACCGCATGGCGAGCTGGAAGGTGATGGATGAATGTTTCCAGGAACACTCTGGTTTTCTTTTGAAGGAGTTCCTGCGGAAGAGCATCGAAAACCATGAACTGACCCCGGCCACGGTCATCGTCGAGCGCGGGGCGCTCGAGCGCTTTCATGGAGAAATCCCCTGCACGCGGATTTCTGAGGAAATCCAACAGGACGGGCGTGTTCGGCTGGAACTGCTGACCTATTCGTGCGAATGGCTGGGTGGCTGGCTGCTGGGATTCGGAACGCGCGTGGAAGCGGTGGAGCCGCCGGAGCTTCGCGATGGCATCCGCGACGCGGCGCTCGCCGTGGCCGCACGCCATGCGGAAGAATTTTCCGTCGTTTGAAACCCTGCTGACATAGGGTTGTCAGCAGGCCGTGGTGGAATCCTTTCGTCGCCCGCAACAAGGGCGCGCGAAACCAAAAACAACCACCATCCCTATGAAAACAAACGCACTGAACTGGTTCGAGATCTTCACCAACGACCTCGCCAAGGCCACCGAATTCTACAGCACCATCCTCAAGGCGGAACTCACAACCCCGTCCTCCGGCTGCAACATGGCGATCTTTCCCTACGATGCCGAAAGCGGCGTGGGCGGAGGACTCACCCAGATGGACGGCCACAACCCCGGCCCCGGCGGAACGATCGTCTACCTGAACGTCGAGGGAGATCTGGACGGAGTCCTTTCCCGCATCCCCGCCGCCGGAGGCAAGGTCCTGAAGGAACGCTTCGACATCGCCCCCCACGGATTCATCGGCATCTTCAGCGATCCGGAAGGAAATATCGTCGGCCTGCACAGCATGTCCTGAGACGGCCCGAATCACCCGCCCCGTTGTCCTGCACAACGGGGCGGGAATCAGAAAAAGGCCGGATCCCGCCACGAGCGGGATGCGTCGATTTCAGAAGACCGTTTTCCATGAGGAACGGCGTTTTAGGATGATTTTCGAGTGTAAACTCAGCGTTCGGCAAAAAGAAGCCCGGACACCTCCCCCCAATGGGTCGTTGCGGCAGAGTAAGTTATGTGGGAACTTAGCCATTGAAAGGTCTCCCTCGGTTTTCCAACGGGACACCCCGTCTGTCAAAACCCACCGCGCGTTTGCCTGTCGTTTCCGTGTTCATCCACGGCGGCATCTCCGCATTCGATCGTCCAAACCCATCGGCTTCTTCCCTCATGTCAAAACCCACCTCTTTCGAGCGCCCCGCCGCGTCGCCGGGAATCCGGCTCGCGTCAGCCATCGCCCTTTTGTCAGCCGTCACAGTCCCCGCGCTGCGGGCCGACATCACCTACAATCTTAATTTCGATCCCGCATCATCCCCGCAGACACAACAGGTGGCGAACTCGGTGGCGGTGGCGGCCGCGTTCTACAACCAGTACGGCTCGTTCAACAAGCACTGGAGCGTGAATTACAACGCCGGAATTCCCACGGCGGAGGCGAATTACAGCGGCTACATGGGCTACGGCGGCATCCGCAATGAACGCGTCGTGTTTCATGAGGCGGCACACACATTCGGCATGGGCACCGGCCCGAACTACGGCAACCTGATCTCGGGCGGCGTCTGGAAGGGCAGATACGGCAACCAGGCACAATTCGACACTTATAATGACTTCGGAGACGGACTGCATGGCGATGGTCACGCCGTCTGGCCCAGCGGCTACAACTATGACAACGAGGATGGCGTCATCGAGCGGCACTGGCACACCCGCATCATGGCCGGCATCCGCGCGGACATGGGCATCCTCTCGTTCACCCGGGAAGCGAGGAATGAGGGGGTGGTGGCGGGTGAGACCGCCGAGTTCCGCGTGGAGTCTCCCATGGCGGCGTCATGGCAGTGGTCCAAAAACGGAGTTCCCCTGACGAACGGAGGCGACATCTCCGGAGCGACCAGCCCGAGATTGAGGATCGCCAATGCCGAAGCCGCCGACGCGGGAAGCTACCGCTGCACCGTCACCGGCGCGAACGAAACCCTGAACAGCCGCCCCCGCCAGCTATGGGTCCATGCGGCCGCACCACTCGGGCAATGGAACTTCAATGGCAACCCCGGCGACGCCCTCGGCCTGAACCACGGCACCGCCATCGGTTCGCCCGCCTACGTCGCCGGAAAAACCGGTCAGGCCGTGGATCTGGATGGGACGGATGATTACATCGATCTTCCCGACCCGGTCGGGCGCGCCGGAGACATCACCGTGGCGACCTGGGTGAACTGGGACGGAGGAGGCAACTGGCAGCGCGTCTTCGACCTCGGCTCGAACACCTACCAATACCTGTTCCTCAGTCCCAAATCCGGCGACAACACCCTGCGGCTGGCGCTGAAGGACAGCATCAATGGCAGGGACGTGGAATACCAAGTCAACGCCCCCGCCCTGACCACCGGACAATGGGTCCATCTGGCGGCGGTGTTGAATGGCAACTATATGACTCTCTATGTGAACGGAAAGCCGGCGGGTTCCGCTTTCGATCTCGACGCCAGTCCCGCCCATTTCCCAGCCACGAACAACTACATCGGCAAAAGCCAGTCCGCGGACCCGCTTTTCAACGGACGCGTGGATGACTTCCGCATTTATGGCAAGGCCCTCTCCGGTTCGGACGTCTGGTCGCTGTGGGGGCAGAGCGCCAATCAGGCGCCGGTATTTTCACAGCCGGTCATCACGCTGCCGGCAGTCAGCGCGCTGGAGCCTTTCGCGCCCCAGACGGTCGCCCCGTTCGCCAGCGATCCGGATTCGAATCCTCTCACGTTTTCCAAATTATACGGCCCCGCCTGGCTGGCGGTCGCGGCGAACGGCACCCTCACCGGACAACCCGGCGCGGGCAGCGGTGGAGAAAACACCTTCATCATCCGCGTCACGGATCCCTCCGGTGCGAGTTCGGATGCCACGGTGAAAATCCAGATCCACGCCCCGTTGGCCGCTCCCGTGACTTCCAGCACGACCGCCCCCGTCACGGATGACGACGATGCCTATCATTTCGCCAGCAACATCGGCGAACCCGACACCATCAACGGCACAACCAACGCCGCCGACAATGATGAGTCGACCTACCTTGCGGAGGACCGGAGCAGCAAAGGCCAGACCTTCACGACAGGGACCAGCGCCCAGGGGTATTTCCTCCAGTCCTTCACCGTCCAGCACGTGAACTGGCCCACCGTCACTCCCAATGGATCGGGCTACGACATCCAGCCGGGCGACCAGTGGGAATTCCAGATCGGCACGATGAGCGGCACCACCAAGACTCCGCTTCTGAGATATACCGCGGTGTATGACGGCACGGCCCTCACCGGCAGCGGCACGGGCGGCACCGGGCGCTACCTGACGTTCAACGTCTCGGGCATGGCCGTGCGGCTCGAACCTGCCACGACCTACTACTTCGAAATCGCGCCACTCTCCGGTGATCCTTATTTCGAGATGAACAGCAAGCGCACCGGCACCTACGCGGGCGGCACCGCCTTCCGGGGCAACGTCGCCGGCACGCTCGGCACCAGTGTCACCCCGCTCGCCGGAGACTACATTTTCCATGTGAATCTGGAGGCGAAAAACATTATCGCCCCCGGCACCGTCGCCTACTGGAACTTCGAAGAAGGTTCCCCGAACACCTACGTTCCCTACGCCCGCACCACGGACAACCAGTATCAGGGAAGCCTCTTCGACCAATCCGGAAACGGCAACCACCTCTCGGTCTGGACAGGGAACTGGCAGTGGTACCGTCCGCAGGTGCCATCCGGCACCACACCGCAGACCGGCATCGCCAACTCCCTCAGCATCCAAAACGCGGGTGCCTACCCCTCCATCACCTCCACCGGCACCTCCCTGGCAAGCTGGAGCCCGGAAACGTGGACCATCGAGGCCGCCATCCGGCCCGACGATGCCACGAACGGCTACCAGACCTTCATCGGTCGCGACAGCCGGGGAGCCTTCGCCGGAGATCCGGCACTCGCCGCAATTTATTTCACAGTGGTACCCAACGGAGGCCTGCGCTTCATGTTCACCGATGCGGCGGGAAACAATTGGGACATCACCACCGCCGCAAACACCATCCAGGATGCGAAATGGCACGCCGTCGCCGCCACATCCGACGGCGACACCCTTTCACTCTATCTGAAAAACATCAGCAATGGTGCCACGGCGTACACGCTTCTCGGCACCCGCGACATCTCCGCCAGCGCGAATCCCGCCATTTCCACCGGTGCGGGTGATGGTGGCGACTGGGATCCCGGGACGATCACGATCGCACGCGGCCTCCACAACGGCGGCCACACCGACCGCTTCTTCGGCCACATCGACGACGTCCGGCTGACCAACGGCGCGCTCGCACCCGAAAACTTCCTCTACAGCCCGCTCGGCTCCATCCAAGCGTGGCGGCTCGGTCATTTCGGCACCACCGCCGCCACCGGCAGCGCGGCGGACAACGCCGATCCCGATGGTGACGGCTGGGACAACATCAGCGAATACATCTCCGGCACCCTGCCCAACAATCCCTCCAGCAAGCTCGGCATCGCCAGCCTTCTCGCCGAGGGCGATGACCGCACCATCACCTTCCCGACCATCAACGGACGTTACTACACCGTGCAGGCCACCGACACACTTGTCGCTGCGAGTTGGGAAACCGTGCTCACTTCGGGCGTCCCTGCGGCGAACCTTCCCGGCACCGGCGGCGACCTCCAGGTGACCGACAGCGGCGGAGCCACCCACCCCAAGCGCTTCTACCGCATCCTCGTCACGAAATAGCGGCGATCACGGAATTCTCAGGCAATGAGCAAGAGGCGGGCGGGCGAACCGGGGAGACTTTCCGGAGCACGATGAACACAGGGTGATGCGGAATTTCCCGGATAATCCACGGCGATCCGCCAGAGATTCCCCACCCCGAAAGTGAACGGGCTTGCACCGGGAAGAGGATCATAGTGGAGATCGTAGCAATGGTCCGCGAGGTATTCGAGGAAACCGGCATCATCCGGCCCGCCGTAGTCCTTGAGCAGGATCGCGCGGACGGCGGGATCGTCCACGCGACGGCGGGCCTGGTCCTTTCCGAGACCTTCGCTGGAAGGACCGAGGTAGGTGCACAGCCACGTGTCCGCCTCATCGGTGGCGGTGTCCACGTGAAAGGAGTAAACATCGGTGCGCAGGAGGCCGGGGTCCTCGTCGCGCTCGTAACCGGTGATGCCATTGAGTTCGGAAAACAGTCCATGCCGGCGGAGAAGATCCAGGTCGGCAAGCATGGCATCCACCGCCATCTGGCAGGCGGGAGACCAGGATGTTTCCTCAAGCAGCAGGTCCTCCACCGGAATGATACCGCCGGGAAGCGCCAGTTTTTCGATCACACCCGCATAGTCTCCGGCAAGCGTCCGCTCCCAGCAAAGGGCGTTCACCCCATCCGCGAACGGAGTGGTGAGAAGTTCCTCGAAACTGGCGACACGACGCACGTTCGGATGCTCGGCTGGCGGAGTGGAGGTGGACATGCCGGAACGTAGGAAAAGCGGAAGCGGGAATCAACCCGCCGGGCTGTCTCAAATCCGCAGGGCGGTTTTCAAGAACGGTGCCGTCCGCGAGGTCTTCGATTTCGCCACTTTCTCCGGCGTACCCTGGGCGATGATCTGGCCGCCGGCCTCGCCCGCTTCCGGGCCGAGGTCGAGGATCCAGTCGGCTTCGGCGGCGACGGCCATATGGTGCTCGATGACGACCACCGTGTGCCCTTCGTCCGCAAGGCGGTGGAGCACGTCAATGAGGCGTTGCACGTCTTCGAGGTGCAGGCCGACGGTCGGCTCCTCGATGAGGTAGAGGTTGCGCTGGGTGAGAGCCGCGTTGTTCAGCGTGGCTTTCGTGCCGCGACCCTTGGTGAGTTCGGAGACGAGCTTGATGCGCTGGGCCTCGCCACCGGACAAGGTGGGGCTGGCCTGACCCAGTTGGAGATAACCGAGACCGGTATCCGCCATGAGCTTGAGCGGATGGGAGATCCGTGGCTGGGATTCGAAAAACGCCGCGGCATCGTCGATGGTCATCGCGAGGACCTCACCGATGTTTTTCTGCCTGAAGGTGACTTCCAGCGTGGCGGGGTTGTAGCGCTGGCCGTTGCAGGTTTCACAATGGACCCAGGTGCTGGGAAGGAAATCCATCTCAAGCTTAACCCGGCCGTTGCCCTTGCAGTCGGGGCAGCGTCCGCCCTCGGTATTGAACGAGAACCGCGAGGCGTCGAAGCCGCGCATGCGTGCTTCCGGAAGCTGGGCGAACAGGGCGCGGATGTGATCGAACACCTTCACATAGGTCGCCGGACAGGAACGCGAGGTCTTGCCGATCGGTGACTGATCGACCTCGAAGGTGGCCTTGACCAGCTTTTCCCCGCTGGTCTTGCCGAAAGGAAGTTCTGATTTTTTAACGCGGGTGGTCTTGGCCTCGTTCTTGAAAAGCGCCGCGATGCAGGAGTGCATGAGCGACGATTTCCCGGATCCGGAGATACCCGTCAGCACGGTCAGGCGGCCCAGGGGAATGGCGACATCGACGTTTTTCAGATTGTTCGCATGGCAACCGGCGAGGGTGAGGAACGGGTGGTCCTTCCCCACGGCGCGGCGTGATCCACGGAGCGGGTGATGCATCACGGCGGAGAGCGCGCGGTAGGTCGGGGAAGAAGAAGCGGCAAGTACGGGGTGATCGGTGGCCGGTGAGGAAGAATTGCCAGTGGAGTGCTTTTTCCTACCTTTTCCACCGACCACTGGTGGCAGATCACCTGGCGCTTTGGGAATCTCGGGCGGCTTTCCTTGGTAGACGATTTCCCCGCCGAGCCGGCCCGCGCCGGGACCGAGGTCGATGAGGTGGTCCGCGGCGACGATGGTGTCTTCATCGTGCTCGACGATAATGAGGGAGTTCCCTTGGTCGCGGAGGGAGATGAGGGTCTTGAGCAGGGCGGCGTTGTCGCGCGGGTGGAGGCCGATGGTGGGCTCGTCCAGCACGTAGAGCACGCCACGGAGGTTGGATCCAAGCTGGGCGGCGAGGCGGATGCGCTGGGATTCTCCGCCGGACAGCGTGTTTCCCGAGCGATCCAGTTGGAGGTAGCCGAGGCCCACTTCCTGCAGGAAGGTAAGCCGCTGGCGGATTTCCGGCAGGATGTCTCGGGCGATGAGAGTGTCGCGGGAATCGGTGAACGTCAGGTCCGTGAAATGGGTGGTGGCGGAGTTGATCGAGAGTTTTCCGAGGGCGGAGATGGGGGTGGAGAACCTGCCACCCCGGCCACCCGCCGGCGGTGATCCTTGCAGGCGGACGGCGGAGGCGGTGGGATTGAGACGCGAACCGTGGCAGGCGGGACACTCGGTGAGTTCGTTGGACTCCATGCGGTCGATGGCGCGGTCCGCATCCATCTCGGCCTCCAACACGGTGTCGAAACGCGAGGTGTCGAGATGCTGGCGGCGCTTCGGCACCCGGCCATGGCCACGGCACTCCGGGCACCAGCCGTGCGGAGAATTGAAGGAAAACAGGCGTGGATCGAGCTCTTCGAACGACTGGTTGCAGCTCGGACAGTTCGAGTGGGTGGAGAGAAGGTGGATTTTCCCATCCGCGGTGTGGAGTTTGATGATGCCTTTTCCGATGTCGAGCGCACGGGGGATGAGGGTGTGCAGGTCCAGATGATCGGTGACCGGTGAAGAGGACGACACATGGGAAGAAGCATTCTTTTTCCCCACCTTGCGACCAGCCACCGGTTGCCGGTCGTTCGAAACCTCCGCAACCACGACGTCGATATCGTGCTCCTTGAAGCGTTCGAGGCGGGTGAAGGTTGATGCCTCCTGGAATCCGCCATCCACCAGCAGGCTTGTGAATCCCTGTTTCACCGCCCATTCGGCGATCTCGGTGTGGAAGCCTTTTTTACCGCGGATGATGGGAGCCAGCAATCTGACAGCACCGCTTTTCAAGTGGTCGCGGATGGTGTTTTCGATGGCCGCCAGCGACTGCTTCTCAACCGGGACATGGCAGTCCGGGCAATAGAGGGTGCCGAGCTTGGAGTAGAGGAGGCGGATGAAATTCCACAACTCGGTAACGGTGGCGACGGTGGATTTTCCGCCGCCTTGGGAAATGCGCTGCTCGATGGCGACGGTGGGCGGAAGTCCCTGGAGCTGGTCGATCTCGGGTTTTTCCAACTGCTCGGCGAACTGCCGGGCGTAGGCAGACATGGAGTCGAGGAAGCGCCGCTGGCCCTCGGCGAAAAGGATGTCGAAGGCGAGGGTGGATTTTCCCGAACCGGAGAGGCCCGAAATCACGACGAGCTGGTCGCGCGGGATGTCGAGCGAGATGTTCTTGAGATT
This sequence comes from Luteolibacter yonseiensis, assembly GCF_016595465.1. Lineage (NCBI taxonomy): Bacteria > Pseudomonadati > Verrucomicrobiota > Verrucomicrobiia > Verrucomicrobiales > Verrucomicrobiaceae > Luteolibacter > Luteolibacter yonseiensis. The sequence continues at coordinate 249,857 of NZ_JAENIK010000008.1, forward strand.
GTGGTGCCGCGCGCCACGCAGGGTGATGGAGTTGGAGGAAGCCGGGAGTTCCGGGTTGGGAAGCGGGAGTGAAGAGGAAGACCCGGTGGAACCCTCCGCTCCTTTCGTCACGCCGGCGAGGGCTTGTTTGAGGAACCCGGCGGTGGGGGTGTCGAGTTTCGCAACCTGTTCGGGTGGACCGGTGGCGACGAGCTGGCCACCGTGTTTTCCGGCTTCCGGACCGAGATCGAGCAGCCAGTCGGCGGATTTGATCACATCGAGGTTGTGCTCGATGACCAGCAGGGTGTGACCGGAATCGACGAGTTTCTGGAAAACCGTGAGCAGGTTTTCGATGTCGGAGAAATGGAGGCCGGTGGTGGGTTCGTCCAGGATGAGAAGTTTTCCACGGGCGGAGCCTTGCGTTTCGGTGGAAGCGAGGAGCTGGCAGAGTTTCAGCCGCTGGGCCTCGCCACCGGAAAGCGTGTTGAGCGGTTGGCCGAGCTTGAGATAGCCGAGGCCGACCTGGACAAGTGGTTCCAGCAGTTTGACGATCTGCTGGTGGCGCTTGGCATGCGCCGGGATGAGGCCGGCGACTTCGGAATAAAATGCGATGGCGTTCGCGACCGTCAGATCCAGGATGTCATGGATCGACTTTCCAAGATAATGATAGTCGAGTGTGGAGGGTTTGTAGCGTTTCCCGTTGCAGTCCGGGCAGGTGACGTAGAGGTCGGAGAGGAACTGCATCTCCACCTTTTCAAAGCCGTTTCCCGCACAACGGTCGCAGCGGCCGGCACCGGAGTTGAACGAGAAAAATCCGGTGGTCAGCTCGCGGGCGCGGGCTTCCGGGGTGAGGGCGAAAAGCTGGCGGATGGGATCGAAGGCACCGAGGAAAACCGCCGGTGTGGAACGAGGGGTGCGTGCGACCGCCGTTTGATCGACAAGCTCGACGCTGGCCAGATGCTGGGAGCCGGTGAGGGATTTGATCGGAGCGGCGTCGCCCTCGGCTTCCTGGCCGAGCTTGCGGGCGAGATTCAAATAAAGCACGTCGTGTGCGAACGTGGATTTGCCGGAACCCGAAACTCCGGTGAGGCAGACGAAGAGACCGAGCGGGATCTCGGCATCCAGCTTTCTCAGGTTGTGCCGCGTCGCGCCCTTGATCGAGAGCACCTTCTTCGAAGGCTTGCGGCGTGAGGCCGGAACCGGGATGGATTTCGCACCGGTCAACCAAGGAAGGGTGCCCACCGCCGGAGAAGTGGAAATGTTTTTGGAAGCGACCGCCTTTTTCTTCCCTCTTGCACCGGTCACTGATGACTGGTCACCTGGCACTCCCCCGCCAGTCACCGGACCTTGGTAAATGAGCGTGCCGCCTTCCGATCCGGCGGCGGGACCGATGTCGATGAGCTGGTCCGCCGCCTGCATGACGGCTTGCTCGTGCTCGACGACGACGAGGGTGTTGCCCTTGTCGCGGAGGCTGTGCATGACACCGACGAGGCGGTCGATGTCGCGGGGGTGGAGACCGACGGTCGGCTCGTCCAGCACAAAGAGGGTGCCTGTCAGGGAAGCTCCGAGGCAGGTGGTGAGATTGACGCGCTCGACCTCGCCACCCGAGAGGGTGCGGGTGGTGCGGTCCAGCGTGAGGTAACCGAGGCCGACCTGGTCAAGGTAGCTGAGGCGGGAGGTGATTTCCGTCAGGACAAGCTTCAGCGTGGCATCCGGAGTGCCGAGCGCGGTGTGCTCGTTGATCAGTGGAGCGGAAGAGGCGACCAACGCGGAGAACCACGGAAGAAGGTCGCTGATGGACATCGCCCACAGTTCCGGGAGGGTTTTGCCTTCGATTTTGAAACACAGGGACTCCGGCTGGAGGCGCCGGCCACGGCATTCCGAGCAGGTGGTGTAGGAACGATAGCGGCTGAGGAAGATCCGGACCTGCATCTTGTAGGCCTTGGTTTCCAGCCAGTCGAAGAAGCCCTTGATTCCATACCAGTTGCCGGATTGCCAGAGGTCCTCAAGCTGTTCGGGAGTCAGATTCTCCGTCTTACGATCTCCGTAGTAGATCCATTCCAGCTCGGCCTCCGTCAGATCCTCGACCGGGCACCGGGTATCGATGCCCCGCTCCTTGCAGTTCCTGACGAGGTCGCGCAGGCACTCGTCTCCGCGCTCGCCCTGGAAGGGCTTGATGGCCCCTTGGGCAATGGAAAGGGATTTGTCAGGAATGGTTTTCTCCAGATCGATCCCGATGACCCGGCCGAAGCCACGGCATTTCGGGCACGCACCGAGCGGGGAGTTGAAGGAAAACAGCGCCGCGGTCGGCGGGCGGAGGGTGAAGCCTGTGGCGGGATTCGTCCAACTCGTGCTGAACGAGCGCGAGCTTTCCGATTTCAAGCCGGAGCTTTCCGTCAAATGGACGGTGGCATGGCCCTTGCCGAGACGGAAGGCGGCTTCGAGCGCCTCCAGCAGACGGGATTGGTTTTCCGGAGTGACCTTGAGCCGGTCCTGGAGAACATGGATTTGCGGCCCCAACCCTGAGGTTCCGGAATCGAGGGGTTCGTCGGTGCGGTGGATTTTTCCGCCGATGAGGACGCGGAGGTAGCCCTGCTGGTTCAGGATGGGAAAAATCTCCTCAGGTTTCGCCTCGGGCGGGACGGGCAGGGCGAAGGTGATGTGAACGGACTGTCCCGCGAAATTCGCGAATGCCCATGCGGCGGCGGATTCGGGGGAATCCGGCTGGATGGTCTCGCCGGTGTAGGGGTCGTAACCGATGGCGAGACGGGCGAAGAGCAGCTTGAGATAGTCGTTGATCTCGGTGAGCGTGCCGACGGTCGAGCGGGTCGTCCGCACATGGTTTTTCTGCTCGATGGCGATGGCAGGAGGAATGCCCTCGATGGAATCGACATCCGGCTTGTCCATCCGGTCGAAAAACTGCCGGACATAAGGCGAGAACGTCTCGACGTAACGGCGCTGCCCTTCCGCGTAGAGAGTGTGGAAGGCCAGCGAGGATTTGCCCGATCCCGAAGGACCCGTGACGACGGAAAGCTTGCCAAGCGGAATATCCAGATCGAATCCCTGGAGATTGTGCTGGCGGCAGCCGCGCAGGCGGATGACCTGGCCTGGAGTGGTCGGAGCGGATTTGGGGGCGTCTTTGGGCACGCCCGAGAATAGCGGCAAACCCGCCATCCGCTAGTGGAAGAGTCGGGAAAATTTTCCGCCCTCAGTCATCTCCCGAACCACTCTGGGGATCGGCTCCCAGCATCAGGTCCGCGAAGTATTTCGGCGACTCCTTGGTTTTCTTGATCTCCCGCTCCAGAAGGGTGATGGCTCCGGGATCGTTTTCGGCTTTCAGGCTCTCGATCTTTTTGTCGATGCCTTGGACGTAAGTGCTCGAATGGGATGACAGCCCCTGCTGGAAGGTATCGTCGATGCCGGTCTGCAGCTGGAGATATTGGGCATGGACGGTATCGATGCCGGGGATCTTGGAAAGCGGACCGTCGAGCTGCCTCGGGATTTTCCCATCTTTTCCTTTCCAGTTCCCCACGGCATTTTCCACGGATTTGTCCACGGATTCGCCGCTCAGCTTCATCTTGCGGAGAAGGTTTCCAGTCTCCCTGAGGAAACTCGAGTTGTTCCCGCTCAAGCTCAAACGATAGGTGCTGATCAATGGCTTGGCGCGGTCCTGGAGATTTTTCCTGCCTTTTCCAAGGTATCCGGCGACATCGAACTTCGCATCCACGGCCGGTTCGGCGTCTCCGGGAGAGGGAGCGACGGAACTTTCACCGGAAATCAGGGGAGCTTCGGAAGATCCAAACGCCGAGCCGGAAGCCTCCGGCTGGGGTTCCGGAGTCTTTTCAGCCACCTTCGGCTCGGGCAATCTCGGAACGACGGGAGTTTCCACCGGTTTTTCCACTTTGGGAGCGGGAGGAGGCGTTTCGACGATTTTGGGAGCCTCCGCCGGCGTCGGTTTCGAGAAGAAGAAATAGGCACCCGCTCCGATGGCGGCGGCGAGCACCAGGAAAACAACCGTGGAGGAACCCGAACCCTGGGATTTTTTCCCGTAGGTTTTGACGGGAGCCACGCGCCGTGGTGCGGCGGCCGATGGAACATGGGAGACCTTCTGCTCGAGCGCGGCGCCGATGGCCCGCAGTTCCTTGGAGATCTCCGCCGCGCTGGCAAACCGTGCGGCGGCGAGGGGCATGGTCGCCTTCTTGACGATCTTGTCAAAACGAGCGTCGCAACGGGAGACCGCCGAAGGAGGCCGGGGGTCCTGTGCCGGGAGTTTTCCGGTCAGCAACTCGTGAAGAAGGACTCCGACGGAGAAAATATCCGCCCGATAGTCCACCGAGTGGGGCGCGTTCACCACTTCCGGCGCGGTGTAGTGCGGGGTTCCGAAAATTTCCTCTCCCTCCTCGATCTGCCTGTCCGCAGGCCGCGCGAGACCGAAATCCCCGATCTTCGGCTGGGCGTTCAGATCCAGCAGGATGTTCGAAGGCTTGATGTCGCGGTGGATGATGCCGTTTTCGTGGGCGTGGGCGAGACCGTCGCAAATGCCCGCGACGAGACGGATCACTTCCTTCTGGTCGATGGCGGTCCCGTAAGCCGAGTGGTAGACCGATTGGCCCGGCACATATTCCATGATGATGAACAGCATGCCGTTCACCTCGCCGAAGTCGAAGACACCAATGAGGTTCGGGTGGTTCAGCCGGGCCATCGCTTTCGCCTCGGCCTCGAAGCCCGCGCAGAACGCCGCATCCTTGCTGAACTCCATGGGCAGGATCTTCAGCGCCACCGTCCGGTCGAGCGACCGCTGGACCGCACGGTAAACCGCACCCATGCCGCCGGTGGCGATGAGCCCCTGGATGTCATATCCCGGAAACAACGGTGCGAGATCGGCGGGGTCCGGTGCTACAAAGCCGACTTGTTCATGGGAATCACTCATTGGGAAAATATGGGAAAGCAACGTCTGTAGCTCGCGCGGCAGGCTATGCGGAGGGGTATTTGAATTTCAAGGTTAATGATTTACACTGTAAAATTCGGTTAGACACAGCTGCATGTCGTATGCCAACGCATAAAAACGGAATCGTCTTGCGCATTTGTCTGTAAATTCGGGATTTCTATTCACATGAACGAAACGAATGTCATGAAACTTTGCGGCGAGGCCGGAATCCGCCGCATGGTGGCCGCGTTTTACCAACGGATGCGGTCGGATGACCTCATCGGCCCCATGTATCCGGCGGATGACTGGGAGGGATCGGAGAGCCGGTTGGCGGAGTTCCTGCTGTTCCGCCTGGGTGCCTCCACCCATTACATCGAGACCCGTGGACACCCCAAGCTGCGGATGCGCCACGTCACGTTCAGGATCGGCCTTGCCGAGCGCGACCGCTGGATTTCCCTGATGGGCTCCGCCATGGACGATGCGGAGATACCCGCCCCCGCCCGGGAGTTCCTGGATCCGTTTTTCGCCCAGGTGGCGGACTTCATGAGAAATCAGGCAGACCGGTGAGATCACCCGAGAGGGGCGTGGTAAAACACCCACTCGGGCAGCTTGATCGACAGGTTGTAAAGCAGGTGGAGCACGATCACGGTGGTCAATGATGCGGTGCCCGAATACAGCAGCGCGCAGGAGAACCCGAAAACCCCGACGCTGATCAGGCCGTAGCCATCATAGATGTGCAGGACCGCAAACACCGCCGAGGACAGCAGGGCCGCCGGCAGAACGCCCAGACGGTTCCGGAACGAGCGGAACAGCAATCCGCGATACACGATCTCCTCAACGACCGGGGCCAGCACACACGCCGAAACCAAGGCGTAAACCAGTCCCCAGCCGCCGGCCTCTCCCCGGCTGAGCCCTCCCCCGGGCTCGTTCGGGTCGACATTGCCCATGGCCACCCGCAGGAGATGATCGAAGATCATCAACAGGGTGAACATCCCGAAAATCGGCCGCCATGCAACGGGCGGGACCAGCCCAAGCACCCGGATGCCGTGGGAAGGACGCCGGAAAAGCAGGCCCAGCACGATGACGGCGGGCAGCACCCGTGCCAGCGAATCCAGCGCGATCCCTGCCAGCGGATGCATGCCGGGAAACACTCCCGCAGCCAGATCCAGCGTCATGCTGAAACCGATCCATGCCAACGTGGCCAACATGAACACCACCAGACCCAAGGGCAGGGACCATGCCTCGCCGTAGCCCCGGAACCGTGGGAAAAATCCCTCCTTCAAACAACCCAGCGCGCTGGGAATGAAAGCCAGGCCCACCAGGCCGAGCAGGGAAACCATCGCCCCGGTCGCAACCGCCCGGGTTTTCAACCGATCCATATCCTCCTTGTATGCCGGGCCCCAATCCATTCCAGGGGAATCCTCCGGCTCAAGGGATTCCAACCATTTGGCCTCCCACCACGTTCCTTGGTGGAGAGCCAGTCTTTCCGCGGTTTCCCTGATTTCGGAGGAAGTCCGGATCCCTTCCGGCATCTTCCCATCTTCCAGGGCTTTCAGCATGACGAACGCCTCACGCCCCTGTGGGGAGAGTCCGCCCTCGCGCGCCAGTTTTTCCATGGCTTCGAGCGCCTTGCGCTTCGTCACCCAGGGCAACTCCACGCCCACCAGGGCACGTTGCCATGCGGCATCGTCCGCCATCGCATCCGCCAACCGCAGATCCCGGTCGATTTTCACCAAGGCCATCTCCTCGGTCCCCGGCGGATAGCCGGCGTTTTTGCCGAAATAGAGATCCCACAACCAGATCCCCAGAACAAATGCCAGCAACGCCACGAACGGCTCCGGATAGACCCGCCGCAAGATGACCCGATAGGGATTCCCCGACGGAACGCCCGCTTGCCCATGCTTTTTGATAGAATCCCAATCTGGACAAAAACGCCCGATAAGCAAGCTCTCCTGATTTTCCACTGGCACGCCGGCATCCGCCGCAGCAGGGTGGACGCACCGCCGCCTCTCATGTCCGATCCTACCGAATCCGTCATCATCGCCTCGTTTTGCACGGCACTCGGTGTTTTCATGCTCACCGCGATCGGCAGGAAAATTTTCGAAGGAAAACAGGAAACCGGTCCGCTGCCGGCCCCGCCGTTTCCTGATGAGGAGATCTCCCTACCCGCCCGCCCGGACTCGCCCTACCAGCCACCGACGGCCGTCACGCCGCCGCCCGCCACGCCCCAGTCCGGCATTCCCATCGCATTCTACCGCCCGTTGGACCTGCTCGGGGTGGGCTTGATTTTTCTCGTCTTCTTCACCCTCGTCGTCGGTTCCGTCCAGATGGCGGCGAGTGGAAAAGAGACCGACCTGGACCCCAGCGGACTGATCTCCTCGATCATCTTCCAGTTCGTCAGCGCCGCCATCGTCACCGGGATGGTATTCAAGCGCATCCGCCCCATCGCCTGGCTGGGCCTGAGGTGGCGGAACTGGCCATGGGTATCCCTCATCGCCCCTGGCGCGGTCCTCGGCATGTGGCTCATTTTCGGAGGACTCCAGGCCTCCGGCTACATGGAATGGATCGAATCCCTCGGCTGCGAACCCATGCAGGAAACCGTCAAGCTGCTGCAGGATTCCACCGACCCGACGTTGATCGGCCTCATGATCTTCGCCGCCGTCATCGCCGCGCCGTTTTGCGAGGAAATCGTTTTCCGCGGCTACCTGTATACCGTCGGGAAGAGATTCGCGGGTCCATGGATCGGCGCGTTCTGCTCGGCACTCATCTTTTCCGCCGCCCACGGCAGTGTCGCCGCGCTGCTGCCGCTCTTCATCTTCGGACTCGTGCAGGTTTTCATCTACGAAAAAACCGGCTCCATCTGGGCACCCATCGCCGTGCACCTGCTGTTCAACGGTGCCACCGTGCTGGTCCAACTGGCACCACGCTTCGGCTACCCCATTGATGCATCGCTGTGAAAACCCTGCGCGACATCGGTGAAGACGCCCTGATCGACCGCCTCATCGGTCTCGTCCCCCGCGATGCGAACCCTGCGGCAGGCCCGGGAGACGACTGTGCCGTCATCGACCAAGGCGGCTCCACCCTGCTGTTGTTGAAAACCGACGCGCTTGTCGAACACGTGCACTTCCTGCCCACCGCCCCGGCGCACGCCGTCGGGTGGAAGGCCGCCGCCCGCGTGGTCTCCGACTTCGCCGCGATGGGAGGAAAACCTGAACACTTCCTCATCACCCTGGCCCTGCCGCCGGAAACGACTGTGGACTGGGTGGAAAACCTCTACCGCGGCTTCGGCGGTTGTCTGGAAAAATTTGGTGGATTCCTGGCCGGAGGAGAAACCTCCGGTGTCCCGGCCGGATCCGCCGCCGTCATCTCCATCGCCGCAACCGGCAGCGTGTCGCGGGAAAACCTGGTGCTCCGCTCGACCGTAAAGCCCGGCGACATCCTCTTCGTCACCGGCACGCTCGGTGGATCGATCCACGGCAAGCATCTCGATTTCACCCCCAGGATCCGCGAGGCGGAATGGCTCGTCACCCATTTCAAACCGTCCGCGATGATGGACCTCTCCGACGGCCTCGGCAAGGACCTCGCCCGCCTCGCCGCCGCCTCAGCCTGTGGATTCCGGATCGAACGCGAAAACCTCCCCCTCACGCCCGGATGCACGGCGGATCAAGCCATCGGCGATGGTGAGGATTTCGAACTCCTCTTTACGATCCACGAATCCCTCGTCGGGAATCTCCAGGCGGCGTGGCCCTTCACAGACACTCCGCTCACACGCATCGGGAAAATGGAGGAAGCAGGAAACGGTGAGACCCTCGAAGGCGGCTGGGAGCACTTCCAAGCCTCACATCAATGATGTCAAAAATGCCGCAGCCAACAGCGATCATCCGCAAAAATGATTCATGCCAACATTCCGCATCGGATCGATTCAAACATTGGATAAGATGAACAAAAAACGCCTGCCTTGGATTTTCCTCGGGACTGCCATATTTTCCATGGTCGTGGCGGCGGTGTTTTTTCCCGAACCGTCTTTGCTCGCTGATCTAGAAAATCGGTGTTCCGGCTATCAGACATATCTCAACCCGTCGCAGGGATTGACCGGCGATTTCAACCGCTGCAGCCGAGCCAGATGCACATGGGATTTTTTTGAAACGATCAGAACGAATTATGGCTTTGATAAGCCATTTGATTCATCCAAGACCATCGGTTGGTCTTCGTGTCATGAGGCTTGGTGGACTCCACCCGGAGACAATGTTTACATAAAAAATTCGAAAGACGACACACGGGAGCTACTGGCATACAAAGAGGGTTATGTTTACTACGATATCTCGACCTGGTGAGGATCAACCCTCCCCCAGCGACCCTCCCAGCGTTTATAGAGGGGCGCGGCTTTCGCCCAAATCAAGCGAAGGCGATATGTCCCGAGTGATGCCACCGATTTATGTCGACAATGCGTTTGTCGCAAGATGCTCTGAAGTTATCGTCCGAGTCCCGACACCCCTCAAAAATGCACGCGCGAACTAAAACGGCCAACAAGGTGCCGGGGACAATCCGGCCCAGCTCCGTCCGACAAAACACTTCGCGCACGTCTTCCTTACCTAAAAGAGCCCCATGAAATACCTGATCTCATTTCCAAGCAAAGCGATGATCGTTCCCGATGGCGAATGGGAGGCGGTGGTTCACGACTCGCACGCGGTGATCGAGGAAGCGAAGGCCGCCGGTGTCTATGTCTTCGGCGGCGGCATCGACGAAGCGGTCCCGCCGGTGCTCGTCTCGGCCGATGGCACGTTCTCCGCAGGCGGATACCCGTGGGCGCCTCCGCTCAATGGCGGATTCACGGTGCTCGAGCTGCCCTCCCGTGAAGAAGCCGTCGCGTGGGCCGCGCGCATTGCGAAGGCCTGCCGCTGCCAACAGGAACTCCGGGTGTTCGGCTTCGATCCCGCTTCTTGAAACAGAACCGACGGAGAGTTGAGGAAATCTCCTGAGACGGATCCGGGTGGCTCACCCCTCCTTCAGGTCCTCCAGCTCCTCCCAGCGCGTGTAAAGTTTCGCCGCTTTCGCCTTCAGGGCATCGAGTTTTTCCACCAGCTCGGGAATTTCCGCAAACCGCTTGGCTTGGAAATCCGGGTCGTTCAGCAAGGCCTCCAGCTCTCCGGCCTCCTCCTCCACTTCAAGAATCGCCGCTTCCATTCCTTCCAGTTCCGCCTTTTCCTTGAAGGTCATTTTGCGAGACTTCTTCTCGACCGGGGCCGCCACCGCCGCTTTCTGACGCGCGGCGGCATCCCGCGCCGCCGCCTGGGCCTGGATGCGCTCCGCAGCCTCGCGGGCCTGGCGCTTCTCCAGGTAGTAGGAATAATTCCCCGTCTGCACCGTGATGCCGTTGTCCTCGAAGGCGATGATCTGGTCACAGATGCGGTCCAAAAAGTAGCGGTCGTGGGAAACGACGATCACGCTGCCGTCGAACACCGCGAGGGCTTCTTCCAACATCCGCAGCGAGGGCAGGTCGAGGTCGTTCGTCGGCTCGTCGAGCACGATGACATTGCCACCGTTTTTCAGGACCTTCGCAAGCATCAGGCGGGCGCGTTCACCGCCGGAGAGGAGGTCCACCCGTTCGTTGATGCGCTTGTCGTCGAAAAGGAACCTCCGCAGGTAGTTCCGCGCGCCGAGCGGCTGGTTGCCGAACATGAGCTTTTCATTCCCGTCGGAAATCTCGTCCAGCAGCGAACCGGTGCCATCGAGCGCCATGCGGGTCTGGTCGATGTAGTTCACCTTCACCCGCTTGCCGGTGACGGCGGTGCCCTCCGTCGGCTCGATCTGCCCGAGGCAGAGCTTGAGCAGGGTCGTCTTGCCCACACCATTGCGTCCGACGATGCCGGTGCACTGGCCGGGGCGCAGGCTGAGGGTGAGATTCCGGAACAACCAGCGAGGCGTCACCTCGCCGCCGACATTCACCCCCGCGCCCTCCAGTTCGACCACGATGTTGCCAAGGTCCGGCGGCGGCGGGATGAGCAGGTCCATTTCCCGCTCCTCGGGCGGGGCCTCCATGCCCTCGATTTCGTAAAACTTGTCCAACCTCGTCCGCTGTTTCGTGCCGCGGGCCTTCACCCCGGAGCGGACCCACTCGAGCTCCTCCCGCAGGAAACGCTGGCGGCGGCGTTCGGTCTGTTCGGCGATCTGCTGGCGCACGGCCTTCGATTCCAGGAACGCGGTGTAATTCCCCGGGTGGGAGAAGGCACGCCCCTGGTCGATCTCGATGATGCGGGTGGCGATGACATCGAGGAAATAGCGGTCGTGGGTGACGAAGATCACGGCCCCGGGAAATCCCTTGAGCGCGTCCTCCAACCAACGGATGGACTCGGCGTCCAGATGGTTCGTCGGCTCGTCCAACAGGAGCAGGTCCGGCTGGCAGACCAGTGCCCGGCACAAGGCGACCCGGCGCTTCTCACCGCCGGACAAAGGACCGACGGCGGCCTCGAGCGGGGGTGTGCCGAGCGCGGTGGAAATGGACTTGATGCGCGCCTCCAGGTTCCAGCCATCCGCGTGGTCGATGAGATGGAGCAGGTCGCTCAACTCCGCCTCCGAACCGTCGCCATTTTCGTAACGGCGTATCGCCTCGACCACGTCCGCAGCGCCGGAGGCGATGTTTTCCTGCACGCTCAACTCGCCATCCAGCTCGAACTCCTGGGGCAGATAACCGACACGGAGCGCCCTGCGGCGGGAAATTTCACCGGAGTCCGCCATCTGCTGGCCGGTCAGGATTTTCAAGAGCGACGTCTTGCCACAGCCGTTCCGCCCGACGAGCCCCACCTTCTCCCCCGCGCCTACGGCGAGTGTGACACCGTCGAGCAGCGTTTGATAACCATAGGTCAGGCGGATTTCGTTGGCGGAGAGCAGAGCGGACATGGAACGGCGTGGGTGTGCCCTATCCTGAGGGAAACGTCCATCGCGGATGTCGCGACCAACGGCATTCCCGCATGTTCTTAGGACGTGGCCCGTTCCTCTTCCAAAACAAGCCGGATGCGCCCACCTCATGGGCCACCGTCGGCCCATGCCACGCCAGAATTGACATGGGCCGACGGCCACCCTCCAAAGCGAACCGACTGGCGCAGGATGGCGGAACCCGGCACGATTCCGAAGCCGTTACCGGTGACAGTATGTTCACCCGGTCTTGCGGCGGATGACAGGCCGTGCTAACCCCTTTTCACACATGGGCATCGCTGATCGAGATTATCAACGGAACACCTCGCGCCGCAGCGGCTTTTTTTCCCAAATCACGCCGGCGGTGAAGTGGTTGCTGATTCTGAATATCGGAATCTTCGTGCTGGATGCGATCATTGAAAGGACGCTCGGTTACAGATGGCTCGAGTCTTATGGAGCGTTCACCATCCAGTCCGGGATCCAAACCGGAAGGGTTTGGGAATTCATCACCTTCCAGTTCCTGCACGGCGGCTTCTTCCACCTGTTGATGAACTGTCTGGGAATCTTCTTCTTCGGCCCATGGATGGAGAGGTGGTGGGGCACCGGGAAATTCGTGATGTTCCATCTGCTGTGCGGGGTCGGCGGGGCGCTGTTTTTCGCGCTGCTCGCCGTCACCGGCGTGCTGCCGGGTGACGACCTCCAGGCTCCGCTGGTCGGAGCGTCCGCCGGCATCTATGGCATGCTCGTCGGGGTGGCGGTGATTTCACCGGACATGCGTGTGCGGCTGCTTTTTCCGCCGGTCGAACTCTCCATGCGGCAGGTGGCCTTGGGAACCCTGGGGATTTCCGCCGCGATGATCTTGTTGAGGATCGGTGGTAACGAGGGAGGCGAGGCCGGACATCTGGGCGGAGCCTTGGCAGGCTATGTCCTGATGCGCTACCCGCACCTCCTGGGTGACAGGGGCATCCGGATCTTCCAGCCCAAGGTGACCAAGCCGAAGCCGCAGCCGAAGATCCGCCCGCGCTCCGGACTGGAGAAAATCCGGGACACCGAGGTGGACCTGATTCTCGACAAGATTTCCAGCCATGGATTCCAAAGCCTCACGCAGGAGGAAAAGGATCTCCTGCAACAAGCCTCCACCCAGAAACAATCGAAACGATGACCGACGCGGAAATGATCGACTCCCCGGATGCCGGGCGCCAACTCGCCCGTCTCAGGGCCATCATGCACCGGCTGCGCGCACCCGGCGGCTGCCCGTGGGATGCGGAGCAGACCCATGAATCCATCGTGCCGAACCTGATCGAGGAAGCTTATGAAACGGTGGACACGATCCAGCGTGGAGACCATGAACACCTGAAGGAGGAGCTCGGCGACCTGCTGCTGCAGGTCGTCTTCCACAGCGAGCTGGCCGAAGAAGCGGGCCGGTTCAACCTCGACGACGTGGCGCGCGGCATCAGTGAGAAACTGGTCAGGCGGCATCCGCATGTTTTCGCGAGCAGCGGAGTTTCCACCACGGACGGCGTGCTCGAACAGTGGGAGGCGATCAAACGCGCGGAAAAGGGAGACGAGGAAAAGCCTTACCTGCACGGGGTGGGCAAGGGGCTGCCCGCGCTTTTACGGGCAGCGAAACTTCAGAAAAAGGCGGCGAAAGTCGGATTCGACTGGCCTGACGAAGCCGGCGTCCTGGCGAAAATCCACGAGGAACTGCTCGAACTGGAAACCGCCATGGCCGCACAGGATGAGGCGTCCGTCTCCGAGGAAATGGGCGATCTGTTTTTCTCCATGGTAAATCTGGCCCGCTTCCGGAACATCGACCCGGAGGTCCTGATGGCCTCCGCGAACGCCAAGTTCGAATCGCGGTTCGGAGAAATGGAGCGCACCCTCCGGTCCGGCGGGGTTTCACTGGATGCCGCCACGCCGGAACAGATGGACACGGCGTGGGAAACGGCGAAGCGGAACCTTCGGAGCTAGGAAATGTCCTAGCCCGCCCGGCAGGATCAAGGCGTGATGGTGATCGCCTTGGAAGGGCCGGCGGGGAACCAGTTGTTGCCCAGTTTCGTGCGGAGACGCAGGCTCCACTGCTCCTTGTTCACCAGCTTGGCGCCTGCGGTGGTGGCGTTGAGGGTGAAACTCTTCGCATTACCGGCGAGCGTGGTCACCTTCTTCGTCTCCAACGTGTCACACTTGAGAACCTGGATGTCATCGATGAAAATTCCGGTTGGCGACTTGGGAGCCGCCTCGTGGGTGTAAACCGCTCCAGCGCTGGCATAGTAGCGGAAACGGATGCGGATCGGCTCGGTGGATGCGGGCAGCGCGGCGCTGAAGGTGGAAACCTTCAGGTCGTATTTGGTATCCGAGACACCCACGATCGGCTTGCCGACGGTGACCCAGGAAACACCGCCTGTCGCGGATGCCTCGACCACGAGCGTGGAAGCCTTGGTCATGAAACCACGGCGGAACTTGAAGCCCAGCTTCCCGCCGCTTTTCACCAGAATGTCACGGTCGAGTTCAAAGGTTTGATCGGGAATTCCCCGCACCAGAAGATCGTAGGAAGTCGGAAATGTGAGTTGGAAAGCGCATTTCCCGACGACGGCACCGAATCCGGCATAGGCGGCGGTTTTCACGATGAGCGGGTAATTCGCACCCGTACCGTCGATGACTTTCACATCCTTCGCGACTTCCGCGGTTTCTTTCCAAGCGACAGCGCTCTTCTTGGCGGCGACAACCTGCAAACCTTCCGCACCGGCAGGCGGCACAAAGGTGTAGCTGCCGGTTTTCTTGGCCGACAAGCTCGCGGCTCCGGTGATGGCCTGGCTGGACAGAAGCCGGTTCGGATTGATGAGCGTGACCTTGTAGCTGTAGGAGTCGGGAACACCTGGTCCGCTGACTCCGGTGACGCTGACGTCGAATGCGGTGTCATTATACACCGTTCTGATCTGGGCCGATGTCGGGAGCTCCCAGATGATGGCAGGATCACCATATGAGGAATCGCGACGCGTGGCGACAAGCGCCACTGCCTTGCCGGCGGAATCCTTCATCTGCACCGTGGCCTTTGTAAAATCCGCCCCCTTGCAACTGAGGGACCAGAAACGGGAGTTCAGATCCACAGGGAAAAAGCCGGGTGCCGGATAGGCCACGAAGGCCGGTTCCTGCGGCAGTATTTCCAGAGGGCTCTGCGAAACGTAGAGAACGTTGGTCGGAGGGACGTAGGCTGACTTTCCGGGTTGGTCGCCCGTGGCGTAAACGGTGGCTTCCGGATGGAGGTTCCAGCGGCGGTGACCCACCAGATTGTTCGCCGAAGAGGAAGTGAGGCTGCTGGACTGCTCTTCCTTCATGTATTCAAGAATCGCTCCCGGTCCGTAGGCCCCGAAGGCGAAGTTGCCTTTCGCCACGGCATTCCAAGCCATTGGCGACCAACCGATCAGGTTGCTCGGCGGATTGTGGGTCATCGCGGGGTTCTTGCCCGTGCCCGGATCGTAGTTCCGGACCAGCATCAGAGCGGCACTCTGGGCGGCGGTGGATTTCAAAGTGCTCCCGATCGGAAGGGGGAGCGGATCTTTCAGATCGATGACAAGCGGAGAATTCGTGGATACTTTCGAGTTCGTGTTCACCCCGGAAAGAGCCCGGAAAAAGTTCAGGCGGCGCTCCACGTCTCCGACAAATGCCGCCGAAGTCGTTCCGTTATTTCCGGTATAATTGCCCGTCCACTTGATCCGGGCTTCGTAACCCTCTGACGCTTTGTAGACAGCATGCCAGAAGGCAAGCACGTCGTTACGGTTGTTCCGGTCTACGGAAAAACCACGTGTTGCGACGGGATAAGTACCGGGAAGCCAAGCCTTCGCGCTTGGAACTCCAACCAGCATACAAAGGGCGATGCGAGCCAGAAACGAACTCTTATTAGGCATGTCGGGCGGGTCAATAGTAACTTACCCATTGAAACGCAATACAAAATGTAAAATTATTTGGACATCTTCTTTATCAAGCCACAAAGATTTTATAATTAATCATTACTGGAATTCATAACGAAGGGCCGCCAAACAAAAAATCGTTGCTGTTTCCACGCGAAGTACGATCTCGCCGAGTGAAATTTTAAAAAATCCCGCGTCTGAGGCGGCCTGCGTCTCCTCGGCGGTGAAATCTCCTTCCGGACCCACAAGCAAGGTTGCATGGGTGGTCCCGGGATGATCCCTGAGGACAGAACGAAATGGCCTGGCGTCCGGGGCAAGCGAGGCGATGAGCTTCAGGCCCGGCGCGGCTGCCTGATCGGATATCCAACGCTCGAATGTCAGAGGGTCGGCGACCTGCGGCAAGGTATCCTGCCCGCACTGCTTGCAAGCCTCGAGGGCATTGCGGCGCCATTTCTCGGATTTCCCGTCTCCCGGCTGGACGATGGTATTCCGGGTGACAAGCGGTTGGATGGCGGTGATTCCCAGTTCCACGGATTTCTGGACGATGAGGTCCATGTTTTTCCCTTTCGGAATCGCCTGCGCCAGCGTGATGGCCGGCATGGGGGACCGCGAAGGCAGGATTTCGCCTATTTTCAACGGAACGTGGTCCCGCGATACGGAAAGCGCTTCCGCAGAGGCGCGGCGTCCCTCGCCATCGAAGATGATGATTTTTTCCCCCGCCCTGCCCCTCAGGACCTGGGAAAAATGACGCGCTTCATCGCCGACAAGCGTCGGCTCGGTGAGCCATGCGCCCGGAGGTAGGAAGAAGCGCGCCATCGGGATTACGGATTACAGATCGAAAAACCGCTTCGCCTTCTTGAAGAAGCCTTCCTGCATCGGCGAGTTGTGATCGCCGATGGATTCCGAAAAAGCCCGGAGTTTTTCCTGCTGGTCGCTGTTGAGCTTTGTCGGCACCTCGACCTGCACGGTGACGTTCAGGTCGCCGCGGCGGCCGTTGGTGAGCGACGGCATTCCCTTATCGCGAAGACGGAAGGTGGTGCCACCTTGGGTGCCCATCGGGATCTTGATGGATGACTGGCCATCAAGCGATGGAACCTTGAGCTCGCCTCCGAGGGCCGCGACGGAGAATGGCAGCGGCACGGAGCAGTAGAGGTCGGAATCATCGCGCTCGAAAACGTCGTGATCGCGGACGTGGAGGAAAACGTAGAGGTCGCCCGCCGCTCCGCCACGGACACCGGAGTCGCCATTCCCCGAGGAACGGAGGCGCGTGCCGGTATCGACACCCGCAGGGATGCGGAGCTTGATCCGGCTGTCGCGCTGGACCCTGCCGTCGCCCTTGCAGCTCGAGCACGGATCGGAGATCGTCTCTCCCGCGCCACGGCATTCGGGACAGGTGGCCTGCTGGATGAAGATGCCGGACTGCCGGCCGACCACACCGCGACCACCGCAGGTCGAGCATGGCTTGACGCCGCCGCTGCCCTTGGTGCCTTTCGAACCGCAGGGTTCGCAGGGGACATAGCGCTCGATTTCCAACTCCTTCTCGACACCGCGTGCGGCTTCTTCGAGGGAGATTTCCAGGTCGTAGCGCAGGTCGCTGCCTTTTTGCTTCCCGGAACCCCGGCGCGAGCCGCCGCCACCGAAAAATTCCTCGAAGCCGCCACCGAAGGCACCGCCGAACATCTGGGAGAAGATGTCCATGGGATCGTGGAAACCACCTCCACCGGAGCGACCGCCGCCGCCACCGCTGAACGCGGCATGACCATAGCGGTCATAGGCGGCGCGCTTGTCGGCGTCGCTCAGCGCTTCGTAGGCTTCGCCGAGTTCCTTGAATTTTTCCTCGGCGGTGTGATCTCCGGGATTTTTATCCGGATGGAATTTCACCGCGAGCTTGCGGTAGGATTTCTTGATCTCGTCGGCAGAGGCGTCCCGCGAGACACCCAGAATTTCGTAATAGTCGCGTTTTTCGGACATGGAAAAGGTTATTCAGCGGAGGTTGGGAGCTTGGAAACCACGACGCTGGCCGGGCGGAGCAGGCGGTCGCGCAATTTGAATCCACGGCGGGTGACTTTCAGGATGCGGCCCTCTTCGCCTTCGGCGGATTCCTCCTGCGCCACGGCGTCGTGAAGGTTCGGGTCGAACGCTCCGGTGGTGGGGATCTCCTCCACGCCCTGACCGCTCAGGAAGTCGTTGAGCTGGCGGCGGACCATGTCCATCCCGATGTAAATCATGGACTTGGTGTCCTGGGAGGCGGCCATCATGCCCATCTCGAAGTTGTCAATGACGGGCAGGAGGTCCTCCAGCAGACGCTGGTTCGCGTAACGGATCGCGTCCTCGCGCTCGCGGGCGGTGCGCTTCCTGAGGTTGTCCATTTCCGCGGCGGTGCGCAGCGAGACTTCCTTCCATTTGGCGGCTTCCGCTTCGAGTTCCTCCCATGGATCAAGCCCGGCAGTCTCTGTGGCGGGAGCCTCGGAAGTGATGTCCACTTCGGCTTCGGTCCCTGGAGTTTCCTGCGTTTGGTTCGGATCGTTGTCGGCTTGCATGGCGCATACGTGTAGTCACGAATAGGCGAGCGTCAACCCCTTGGAGCATCCCCGGTGGCCTCCGGGGCAGGAAATCCGCTTGCTATCACGGCATTCACCCAGTAACCACTCGCCCCCACCGTCTCCCCTCCCGGTTCCCGACTCTCCCATTTATGAAGTTAGCCAAGTTGCTTTGCGCCGACCACATCCTCCTCGACATGGAGGCCACCGAGCATTGGCCCGCCATCGTCGAACTGGTGGGACACCTGGTGGCCACCGGACAACTTCCTTCCGAGCAGCAGCAGGAAATGCTGGATGCCTTCAAGGCGCGCGAGGAACAGGTCAGCACCGGCATCGGTTCCGGCGTGGCGATCCCGCACGCGTTTTCAGATCACTTGGAGCGGGTCATCGCCGTTTTCGGCCGGTCCAGGACGGGCATCGACTTCGAGGCGCTGGACAACGCGCCGGTGCATTTCATCGTGCTCTTCATCGTCCCGCGCAAGGACTACCACATGCACCTGCGGACGCTGGCGGCGATCGCGAAAATGTTCACCAACGGCGAGGTTCTCCGCCGGCTTGGCGCGGCGGTGAGCCATGACGAGGTTCTCGCCATTTTCGACTCCAAGCCGTCCCGCGTGGGAGTTTGATTTTTTTTCAGCCGGTCTCCAACCGCCCTTTTCCCATGACGCTTCTTCAAGAACTCGAATCCCGCCTTGCCGCGGCACTCAGTGCCGCGCTCGGGGAACCCGCAACCGCCGCCGTGACCGCCGCCGCGGATCTGCGATTCGGCGACTACCAGTCGAACGCGGCGATGGTTCTGGCCAAGCAGCAGAAGAAGAACCCGCGCGCGCTGGCCCAGGAGATCATCGACAAGCTGGAGCTCTCCGGCCTCGCCACCGCGGACATCGCCGGCCCCGGATTCATCAATTTCCGCATCCTGCCCTCCGCCTATGCCGCCCACACCGCCGCGCTGATCCGTGACGAACGCCTCGGCGTACCGGCCACCGGCTCGGGGAAAACCATCGTCGTGGATTTCTCGGCCCCGAACGTCGCCAAGCCGATGCACGTCGGCCACATCCGCTCGACGATCATCGGCGACTCCCTCGCCCGCGTCGCCCGCTTCCTCGGCTACAATGTCATCGCGGACAACCACATCGGCGACTGGGGCACCCAGTTCGGCATGATCATCCACGGATGGAACCATTTTCTCGATGAAACCGCTCTCGCCGCCGATCCCATCGCCGAGCTCGTCCGCATCTACCGCAAGGTGACCGCGATCAAGGATGAGCCGGGCATCCTGGACGCGTGCAAGGCGGAGCTCGTGAAACTCCAGGCAGGCGATCCGGAAAATCTCGCGATCTGGCAACAGTGCATCGACCATTCGAAAGCCGGTCTCCAGAAAATCTACGACCGCCTGGATGTGAAATTCGACTACTGGCACGGCGAAAGTTACTACAACGACCGCCTCGCCCCGCTGGTGGATGAGTTCCTGGAAAAAGGCCTCGCCCGCGAAAGCAACGGCGCGGTGTGCGTCTTTTCCGACGGCACGCTTCCCAAGGAGGAGGATCCCTACATGGTCCACAAGGAAGACGGCTGGACGGACAACCCCGCCATCATCCGCAAGGCGGACGGCGGATTCCTCTACGCCACCACCGACCTCGCGACCATCCAGTTCCGCATCGACGAATGGAAGGCCGACCATGTCTGGTATGTCGTCGGCGTGCCACAGCAGCTCCATTTCCGCCAGCTCTTCAACGCCGCGACGCGTTGGGGGAAAACCGGTGATTTCCAGCACGTCCAGTTCGGCTCGATCCTTGGCGAAGACCGCAAGCTCATGCGCACCCGCTCCGGCGAGAACGTCGGCCTGGTGGAAGTGCTCGAGGAAGCCGTGGAACGCGCGGCGAAGGCCATCGCGGAGAAAAACCCGGATCTCCAAGGCGAGGAAGCCGCACAGATTTCCGAAATCGTAGGCATCGGCGCGGTAAAATTCGCCGAGCTGTCACAAAACCGCATGACGGACTATGTGTTCTCTTGGGACCGCATGCTCGCCCTGCAGGGCGACACCGCTCCCTACCTGCAATACTCCCACGTCCGCATCCGCTCGATTTTCCGCAAGCTCGACACCCCGTTCGACGCGACCACTGCGGAAATCCACCTCAATGAAGAGGCGGAAATCCACCTCGCACGCCTGCTCGCACGCTTCGGCGAGGTGCTGCCGACCATCCTTGAAGACTTCCGCCCGAACCTGCTCGCGAACTACGTGCTCGAGCTCGCCCGCGCATTCCACTCGTATTTCGAAGCCTGCCCGGTGCTGAAAGCGGAGGAACCGGTCCGCTCAAGCCGCCTCGCGCTCTGCGACCTGACCTCCCGCACGCTGAAGCAGGGATTGAGCCTGCTCGGGATCGACGTACCGGAGCGAATGTGAAAGTATCTTTCCATTCCCCCCATGCCGACCTCACCGATCATCCGTCCCGTGCCGCGCTTGGGCCTTGTCACATTCCTAGCCTGCGGGATCTTCTTCCACTTCTCCGCGCGGGGAGCGGGACCCAGCCAATGGCCGCTGCTGGAAGTGAAGACAGTCAGTTCTCACCCCTCTGCCGGGGCTACGATAACGGATATCGTCGCGGCTCCGGGTGTGGCAAACAAACTCTACCTCGCGCAGCAGACCGGGAAAGTCACCGCGTGGCTCAACGATGTTCCGCAGAGCCAGGTTTTCATCGACCTGGAGCTGGATGATCATGGTGAGGAGGGATTGTTGGGAATGACCTTCGCCCCTGGCTATCCAGTCAATTCCCACGTGTATTTCTGTTATACGCGTGGCCGGGATACGAGACTGAGCCGCTATGAGGTGGATACCATTCAGGACCGCGTGCTGCCTCATACCGAAGAGGTGATCCTCACGATTCCGAGGCAGAATGACACGCATTTGAGCGGGCAGATCCGGTTTGGAGCCGATGGATTGCTTTACATGTCCGTGGGTGATGACGGTGGGCCGGGAGCGATCAGCGGAAACGCGCAGGATCTCGGGCGGTTGCACGGGAAAATCCTGCGCATTGATCCTGAAGGCGCGCCAGCAGGACAGGCGTACCTGATTCCACCGGGGAATCCACTGGTGGGGCAGCCTGGGACGTCCCCTGAAATTCTGGCATGGGGGCTGAGAAACCCGTGGCGGTTCACTTTTCATCCGGTGAGCGGGGCACTCTATATCGCGGACGTGGGAGAGGACCAGAGAGAGGAAATCAACGTGCTGCCCGTACACCGGTTTGGGGAGGGAGTGAATTTCGGCTGGCCCTACAAGGAGGGGACGCTGGATGTGCCGGGATTCACGAATCCCGGCAAGGTCCTCACGGCACCTTTCTACGAGTACGCCACCGAGAGCGCGGTGATCGGCGGAGAGTTTGTGACCCTCCCTCGCGGCACCGGAGAGCCCCTTTACCTGTTCGGAGATTTCGCTGGAAACATCCGGGCACTCGGTGCGGATGAAAATGGCGGGCCGGTGGTTCGTTTGATCGGCCGGAGCGGCTTTTGCTGCGCGATCGGCAAGGATGCGGCCGGCGTCCTCTATTTCGGAGGCGATTTCACGGCTCTGAACAAAGTGGTCGACGCCACCACGGTGACGGCTCCTGCTTTCGCGCTCCCGAGTGGTGATTACGTTGGCCCGCTGGACCTCGCCATCAACCCGGGACAACCGCAGGCCTCCATCCGCTACACGCTGGATGGTAGTGATCCCTCCGCATCCAGCCCCCAGCTTCCGGCCTCCGGCAGAGTTCTGTTGTCCGAACCAGGCACCGTGAAAGCCCGTGCTTTCTATGCCGACATGGCTCCGAGCGAAGTCGTGGCGGCCACCTACAACCTACAGGTGAACGAAATTCATCTGCCATACGGACCCCTGAACGATTACACCCAGATCCCGCTCATCTCCGGCACCCCGCTGGCGACCATCCGCTACACCATCGACGGATCCGAGGTTACAGAGAGCAGTCCGATTTACGACCCCTCCAATCCTCCTTCGGATCTTTTCATCATGCGGCCTACCCAGGTCAGGGCGCGCGCATACCGGGCGGGCTGGCTGCCGGGGACCCCATCCAGCAGGTATTACAACTTGTTTGTTTCCAGTCCTGAGATCTCGAACGTGCCAGATCAGGAACCGCTCCGGATGTTTTCGCCCGTGATACTCACCTCTCTCACTTCGGGTGCGACGATCCGCTACACGACTGATGGAAGCATTCCGAACGAAAGCTCCCCGGTTTACAGTGAACCTATCTATCTGATGCCGGGTATGGTTCTGCAAGTGACCGCCTCGAAAGCAGGCATGACCGGGAGCCGCCCCGCCTGGCTGGGAGGTTCAGGCATCTCCGGGAGCACCGGCGTGGGATACGCCATCACCCCCTCCGGCGCGCATTTCCAGGGAGACTCAGGCCCGACAGCCTCGTCACCGCTGAGATACCCCATCCACGTCGCACGCAAGGCCGACGGCACTCTCTTCGTCGCCGGGGACAGTTATTCACCCGCGCTTTGGAAAATCAGCGGCGGCACGACCACCCGGATCTATCAGGGCGTGGATGCCGACCGGTTTACCGAGTTGCATGTGGCATCCAATGGGGATCTCATCGCGCTTTGCAGCAGAAAAGTCTGGAACTTCCCCTCGCCTCTCCACGCCACCCGTTCGCCGGACGTATTGCCCGGCGTGACCGCAGCGACGCTTTTCCCCGATACGGACGGAAGTTTCCTAGCGGCAGAAAATGACTTCTCCTCAAATACAATCTACCGCTGCCGCCCCGGAATAACTCGGGTGCGGTTTTCGAACGCCAGTTCCCCGGTCCTTTCCATCGGCAGATCGACGGATGGAGAAGTGCATTTCACGACGAAAGCCCGGGTAATGCGGGTATTGGATGGCACCACAGCAACAGTCTATGGGTCTGGAACACAGGGCAAATCGGACGGCGCTGCGAACGTGGCCACTTTCATGCAGCCACGGAGCTTCACGAGCGACCGGATCGGAAATGTTTATGTGCTTGACGTTGAATCGTATGGCAAGGGCCGCGTCAGGAAAATCTCGCCGGAAGGCAACGTGACGACGCTGGAAGGGCCGATGATCAAAATTGATGGGACGCCCCCTCTCCATGGCAGTCGCATTCTGGAAGCTGAAGGATCCCTTGCCGTGGATGACAACGGGACCCTCTATGGCGCGAATGGAGAATTTGTCTGGCGGTTCGTCCAGGATGACTGGGACAACGACGGGATTCCCGATGCGCTGGAACAGAGCGAGGGCGCGCCGTGGGTCGTCGGGCGGGACGACAGGAAGCACTCGGCTGTCCCGGGTGGCATCTCCCATGTCGCGGCATTTGTGTTCGAAGGAAACCAGATCGGCTTGGATCCCACTGCCACCGGAATGGCGTGCATGCGCAGACTTTCCGATAAAACCGGCATCGTGGCGGCGAGAGTCGAGCCCGGGATGTCCTGCGTATTCGAATTCAGTGCGGATGCGGCGACCTGGTATCCCCTGGGACCTGCGATCCTGGCAACCGGCAAGGATGTTTCCATCAAGGTTGATTTCCCGACGACGGCTCCCGCCCGGTTTTTCAGGTGCCGGATGATGACTCCGTGAAGATCGAGGATGGATTCAGAGGATTCCCTCCCGGCACGTACGGGTGAATTCCGTCATGATTTGCCATCGCAAAGTCATCAAAGATGGAATTTCCCGAGACACCCGAGTGTGTATCCGAAAACGACATGTCCGATCCAACTGAGCAGGAGGCTGGCCGGCGTGATCACGAACATCATGGCTTCACCTTGGGGCGAAATTTTGAGTGTGACGATGAGGCACGCCCATACAAAACACCCGAAACCAAGGCCTATGTATTTCGTCACGCGGGACGTGATGCGGGCTTGCTGACGTTCGGTGAGGAGTCGCTTGAGGAGGGCGAAGGCGCAGACAAATGCCATGCCCATCCCACCACCATTGCCGAGGTACCGCCAGAGGTATCCTAGAACCGCGTGAGGATTGGCATCCCCGACCAGCATGCCGCCGATTTTAGGAATGAAATCATCCATCCACCCGGCCATGACGAAAGGTATCCTCACGCCGTCGTAACAAGTGACCGCGATGATGCCCATGACGTAACCATGCAGCATGAGTCTGCCATAGCGGGGCTGGAAACAGCTCAGACCCATGGCGACACCAAGCGCCGGAACTACCAGGAGGAGCGAAGCAAAGGGAAGCGTGAAAATCCCCATGAGCGACAAGGCAAGAGCCGTGATGGGAGCGAACCCGATCCCGAAAATCAACGTCGCGGCCATGCCGTCATGAAGAAGTGGCGCGGCGTTTTTCCATCGCATGCCGGGATGCGTGAGAAAATCAAACGAGAGACGGATGGTTGTCGTTTTCATACCAATTTCGGCGGGCAAATGCCAGTCAGCGTCAATTGACCTTGTACTCGGCCCGGACAATGGTGATGATGTCCTTTTCGTAGGATGAGGTGTCGTTGTTGCCCTCGGTGGAGGTTTCGGTGGAGTTGGCCGGGTTGATGTTGATGATTCCCATCGACGAGTCCACGAGCGGCCCGATGCCGGTATTGCCAGCCGAACGCAGGATGTTCTCCGCACGGTTGCGGGCATCCTTGGCGGCCTCCGCAAGCATCTCCAGCTTGAGTTCGCCGAGGCGGGTATAGTAATAGTTCGGCGCATTCGAGCTCACGAAGACGCCCTGTTCCAGCAGCGAGGTGATCTCGCGCGAGGCCTTCTCGATTTGTGGCACGTCCGGAGAACTGACGGATACCACCTGCATGGCGCGGAAGCCGGCGGACTTGCGGGTTTCCGTCCGCAATGGCACGGTGGTGCCGGGAAGCACCTTGTCCTCACGCACCATTTCGAACTCCTCGGTGATGCTGGCTGACTGGGTCTTGATGTCGTCCGGCTTGATGCCCTGGGCTTTCAAAAACGCAACCACTTCATCGGTCCCCCCCTTCAGCGAAACATAGGCGGCGGTGCGGTCGCCACCCTTGCTTTCGATGGTGGCCGACCACTGGATGAGATCGGAGACGATTCTCTTTTTTGCAGAGCCGGTGATGCGGATGTTGTTTCTATCCGGCTGTTTCCGGACATCCCGCCAGGTGCTGGCGGCGATGTAGGTGGAGCCCACAAGGCCCAGAGCCAGGGCAAAGGCGGCAAGTGGCGGCAGGCTGATACTGCGGACGGGGCGTTGGGAAGAGTTGTCGGTGTTCATGGTCGGATTGGTGGCGACGGATGGAATAGCTCCCCGTCATCCAGCAAATGCGGAATTCTTCCGACAAAAGGATCAGGAAAATTTTTGATCCTCGAAATTTCCCAGCCAAAGACCGGCCGCAGCCCCCTATCAGCGGTCCGTTTTTTTACCCGGCTCCGGAAACAACTGGTGGCGGAGTTCGATCCGGTCCGCGGCGGCCGCGATCTGTCTGAGGCGGTATTGGAAGACGGCATCTGTCGGTTTCGCCCCCGCGGGCAAGGTCACTTTCAGCCAGCGTGGCATGGTTTTCCCAAGGGAATCATCGGCGGGCGGTTCGGCGAAGGCCTTGAGCAGCGTGGGGAACGGGATGAGTTTTCCATCGTGGTAAAACTGGCCGCGTTCGTTCGCAGTCAGGGCGGTAATGCTGTCTTTAAAGAGCCCGGCGCGCACCAATTCGACGGCGGCACCGGTGTCCTTGGATTCTATCACCAGCTTTTCCAGTTCAGCATTCGTCTGCCGCAGCCTTTTGATTTCCTCCGCATAGCGTTCCTGATTCACCACCTCGTTGCCAACCTTGTCCAGCAGGGTTTGGTTTTCCCGACGGAGTGCTTCGAACTCCGTCGGAAGCCCTGCTTCGCTCGTGTTCCTCGTGCTGATCTCTCCAAGCATTTTTTGGTTCGATTCAAGCAGTCCGGAGAGACGCTCCTTGTAGTCGACGAGCTCCAGTTTCTGCTGATCCAACTCGGCGTTTTTATGCTCCAACTCCGCCTTGGCATCAAGCGCCCGCTTCATGCCGATGGATGTTCCCACCGCACCCAGGATCAGCATCAACAGCAGCGCCGCCCCCGCGAATACCGGGCCGCGATGACGGCGCGTGAAGCGCAGCGTGACATAAGCCATGCTCGGTGAACGGGCCTCGACCGGCTTATGCTGGAGAAAGCGCTGCAAGTCTTCCGCCAGCGCTCCCGCGGATTCATAGCGGCGGGCCGGATCTTTTTCCAAGGCCTTGAGCACGATCCAGTCGAGATCACCGCGCGGGGATCGCGGCGGGACAGCGCCCGCCTCCGCGAGCCTGGCGCTCGGTTTCGGAGGGATGACTTCGCGGATCAGGCGCTGCATCTCGGCGTAAGTCGCATCGCGGAGTCGAGGGCCGTCCAATGGCGTAGTCCCCGTGAGAAGTTCAAACAAGATCACGCCCAGCGAATAGATGTCGCTGCGGGTATCCACCGCCAGCGGATGGAGCTCCGCCTGCTCCGGACTCATGTATTGCGGCGTGCCGATCATCCGGTCGTGGCGGGTGAGGAACGTCTGCTCCGTCAGCTCCATCCCGATCGCCTTCGCGATTCCGAAGTCGATCACCTTGACCATCGGCTTTCCATCGTGGGACGAGACAAGGATGTTGGACGGTTTCACATCGCGGTGGATGATGCCTTTCTGATGCGCGTGCTGGATGGCTGCGCAAACATCGGTGAAAAGCTCCAGGCGTTCACGGGTACCGAGATGATTTTCCTCGCAGTATTTCGTGATGGGCACTCCCTTGACCAGCTCCATCACGAAGTAAGGCCGCCCTCCGTCCGTCGTCCCCGCGTCATGCACCTTCGCAATGTGCGGATGATCCATCAGGGCCAGAGCCTGGCGCTCCACCTCGAAGCGGGCGATCACCTCCTTCGAGTCCATGCCCGGCTTGATCACCTTGAGCGCGACCCGGCGTTTCACCGGCTGGCTTTGCTCCGCGAGAAATACGGTGCCGAAACCGCCCTCGCCGATCTGTTGAATCAATTTGTAACGGCCGATCATGTCGCCTTCTCCTTCCCTGTGTGTTTCACGCCACAGCGGATCGGCAAAAGGTTCCAAAAATGTCTCGTCCGCAAAGTGAGCGGCGATCAGCGACTCGACTTCTTCCCGCAACGCCTGATCCCCCGTGCATGACTCGTCCAGATAGGCGGCGCGTTCCTGCGGACCGGGGATTTCCAAGGCCGCATGCAGGATGATTTCCGGAGTGAGTTGATTCGGCACGGCGGGTGGTTCTTGATGGAAATGCGGGACCGGCATGGACTGATACCCACCACCCTATGCGAAATCCCCCCGCAAAAGGGATCAAAAACTTCGGCCTCCACGATGGATCCCGAAAAGCCGGAGGCCCCTCAATCGTCCCGTTTCAGTTCCCGGAACAACCAGGCCCGCGCATAGATCCAATCCCGCTTCGCAGTGGGCGTCGAGATGCCTAGGGCCTCAGCGGTTTCCTCGATCGTCATTCCTACGAAATAGCGCAACTTGACCACCTCGGCCTTGCGCGGCTCGACTTGGGCGAAGCGATCGAGGACCTCGTTAATGGCGAGAATTTCGTCATCTTTTACGGAAGGAACAGCGATGACGTCCTCGACGAAACCGGTTCGCTGTATTTCGCCGCCGTGGCGGACCGCCTTCCGATGCCGCGCGCGGTCGATCAGGATGCGGCGCATGGCTTCAGCGGCCGCGCAAAAAAAGTGCTTTCGACCTTCCCACTGTTGCTCCCCGGGCGAAAGCTTCAGGTAAGCTTCGTGCACCAGGGCCGTCGCCTGCAAGGTATGTGCCTCAGCTTCCTTCCCCAGGCGCCAAGCCGCAAGTTTGCGCAACTCCCCATAAACGAGCGGTATCAGATCTTCCGCCGCTTGCCTGTCACCCTCGCTTGCCGCGTGGAGAATGCGGGTCACGTTGTCGTTGCCGTGTTTCATTCTCCACGCTCCCGTTTTCTCAAAGCGTCTGGCAATCAAAACCGGATGGGATCGATCATCCGCCCCAAGGACCCATAAAATAGATATCCCACTCGCTTTCCCAAGTGTGCTCGTAATCAAAGCATTGGAACCGGTCCGCTCCAACCGCCTCGCGCTGGGCGAATCGACTTCACGCGCACTGAAGAAAGGGGCGAACCTGCTGGAAATCGACGTGCCCGAGCGGATGTGATTGGAACGATGGCCGACCGGAAGCCCACCTCCTCACCGGCAATAGCCGCGTCCATAGTATCCATACCCGACGGGACGGTAATAACGCGGACCGTAGTAATGGGAGTGGTGGCTGTGGTTGTTGCCGATCGCATAACCCAGCAGGCCGGCGGCCGCCACACCCGCGACAGCCAGGGCCGGATCAACTCCCACATACCCCGGCGCGGACCGTGGCATCGGTTCCTGGGCGTATCCCCCCTTCGAGTCCTGGCTGTAGGAAGCCACGGGCTCCCCGCGGCCTCGGGCAGGGTAGTAGCAACTCACGCTGGAAACGGCGCAAGCGGCCGACAACAGGGTGGAAGTCAGCTTGGGCAGATGTTTTTTCATCCCCCATAAGACTGCTCGCCCCGCCATCTATTCAATCGGAATTTCCCCGGGATGAAAAAATCATCTGACAAACACGGACGCCCCATGCCGCACTTGGGACAGGATGCCGAACGGAAATTCCCTCATCATGCCACTTTCACATGTCGTTGAAATTCCCCCTCCCCATTGGCCCGGATCCAGCTATTACGGCGGCGGACGGCTGTCGGGCATCCGTCGGTTGCCCGCCTGTGGCGACCCTCGGCATTATTCCTCGGGGCGGATGGAAGAATCTTGATGTCCGCCCGCCGCAGCTTATTCTCGAATGACAGTTTTTAATACCATCTCAGTACCTCCCCACATGCCTGCTTTCTACGTCATCGGTCATAAAAATCCGGACACCGACGCCATTTGCTCGGCAATCGGCTACGCCTCACTCCTCCGAGCCGTGGGCGAGGAACCGAACGCGCTGGCGGCACGCTGTGGTGAGATTTCCCAACGGACGAAGTGGGTTCTGGAACGCGCCGGGCTGGATGCGCCGATGATGCTCACGGACGTACGGGTGAATTCCGGCATGATCTGTCACCGCAAGATCATCAAGGTGAGCGTCTCGGACACCTTCCTCACGGCATACCGCCGCATGCTCGCTGCCGAAATCCGTTGCGTGCCGGTGGAGGATGACGAAGGCAACCTGGTGGGCATCCTGCGGTATTTCGATCTCCTCAAGCTCCTGCTGCCCGCCGACACGGAAGGCCTGAGCGTGCGGACGGTCCATGTCTCCCTCGCCAAACTGGCGGATACCCTCAATGCGGAAAGCCTCGGCGCGCTGCTGCCGCCATCCGAATTCGAGGAGGATCTGATCCTGCTCGTCGGCGCCTCGTCCCAAACCACCGTGGACAAACGTCTCAAGCAGGCGGTCGCGGAAGGAAATGTCGGCAAATTCCTCGTCATCTGCGGCGACCGGCCGATCGTCCAGCGCTATGCCATCGATCACGGAGCCCGCGCGTTGTTCGTGACGGGTGGCAATCCGGTTTCCGGAGAAATACTCGCCTACGCGGCCCGCAAGGGAGTGGTCGTGCTGCGCTGCCATCAGGACACCGCCAGCGCTTCCACCCTCATCCGGTGCTCCCGCACGGTCCGCCACGTGATGGAGAAAAATTTCCTCACCGTGGGAGCCACCGAGCCGGTTTCCCGCCTGCGGAAACGCCTGTCCACAGTCGACCAGGATTTGTTTCCGGTGGTCGAGCACACGGGCGGAAAAATGATCGGCGTCCTTTCGAAGTCCGACCTCGTCGATCCACCGCGCATCCGGCTCGCGCTGGTGGATCACAATGAATACGCGCAGGCCGTCAACGGCATCGAGGAAGCGGAGATCACCGAGGTCATCGACCACCACCGCCTCGCCGGGGACCTGGTTTCCCGCGAGCCGATCCGCTATCTCAACGAACCCGTCGGCTCGACCTGCACGCTCGTCGGCCGGAAATTCTTCCATCGCGGCCTGATGCCCGCCCCCAGCGTGGCGATGTGCCTGTGCGCGGGGATCGTCTCGGACACGCTCTGCCTCACCTCCCCCACCACCACCCTGCTCGACCGTGAGATGCTCACCTGGCTCAGCGGCGTGGCCGGGGTGGATCCCAAAAAGTTCACCGACGAGTTCTTCGGCGTGGGATCTCTCATCGCCAATGGAACTCCGGACGAGATCCTCAACGCGGACCGCAAGGAGTTCAGCGAGCAAGGTCTCTCCGTCAGCATTTCCCAGGTCGAGGAACGCGACCTCCATGGATTCGCGGCACGTCGCGAGGAGTTGGAAACCGCGCTGAGGGAGCTTTTCATCCACCAGAAATACGATCTCGCCGTCCTCGCGGTGACGGACGTGGCGCTGCACCACAGCATGATCCTCGCCATCGGCCAGGAATCCGCCGTTTCCAAGCTGCCTTTCGAACGCATGGACGAGACACTTTTCCACGCGCCGGGTGTTGTCAGCCGCAAGCGCCAGATTTTCCCGGCGGTATGCGAGGCGATCCAGCTTTCCAGGTAGGGCTACACACTTCATGAGCGCAGAAGGGACACCTTGGTCACCGTTCCAGTCTCCAGAGGTGCGTGAGATCTGGGCGCACATGACTGGCTCTGAAAGAAACAAGGCGTCCCGACTGGGCGGTCTTTATGGTTTGTGGGTCGCTGTCACCTTTGCCGGGCCGCTGGCATTTGCCATCGCCCTTGGAAATTTCACTTTTGGAACCGCTGCTCTTGTCTTGATCATCGTTCACATCGCCTGCGTTCCTGCCTGGCAAAAGAAAATACGCCGCTTTCTGTGTTCCACGGGTTGGGCCCGGGAGCGCGACTTGGCACCGGAACGGCTCAGATTGTTCACTTTCCGAAAATAGCCAGGCTACCCGCACGCATTGGCCCTTGCGTCGTGCTCCGCCGCCCTTCGCCGGGAGCTTGTCATCTTCGGTTGAAACTACTCCGCCAGATAACCGCTCAAGGCCTCGCGCAGGGAAGTCCGCGCGCGAAACAACAAACTCTTCACCGCGGAAACGGACAGATTGAGCACGGTGGCGATCTCCTCGTAAGAAAGCTGCTCGTAGCGCCGAAGCACGACGGCCATGCGCTGGACTTCCGGCAGCGAGGCGATGGCGGCGTCCACCGCTTCCTGTAGTTCGGCCTGGAGCAGCTCCGCGTCGGGCTGGCGGTCGGGATTCGCCTCAATGAGCTGGCTGGTGTTCTCCTCCCGCTCGTCGGAGGAAATTTCCTTCTTGCGGCTCTTGCGGCGGGTCTCGTTGAAAACGAGGTTCCGCGTGATGGTGTAAAGGTAGGTCGTGAACTTGGCGTCCGGCCGGTAGCGTTTCGCGTTCCGCCAAATTCGCAGGAACACCTGCTGCGCGATGTCCTCGGACTCGGAGGCGTTCCCCAACATCTTGGCAACCGTGCCGATGACCGCCTGTTGGTGGCGCTCGACGAGCTGGCGGAACGCCTCGTGATCCCCCGCCGCGATGCGCTCCATGAGCGCGAAATCGATGCCGCTGATGTCAGCCAGGGATGGTGCGGGATCTGCCTCCATTTTCAGGAAAAAAGGTGTCTCGGCAACATTGGCGAACGACATGGGTCATCCAACCGCCGCCAGCGGTGGAAGTTGCGTTTGAAAATCGATCCCAGCCGGTCCATTTCCTCAAAGCTCGGCGGATTTCGCCCAGGTTTCCACCTCTTCGTCCAAAAATAATTCCCCGATGACCTCCCGCGCCCAGTCCTCGGACTTGGCCAGATGATTCAGCATGCGCCAGGCGACGACCTGTGTCGCGGGCAGTTCGCTCCAGACGGTCTCGGCCAGGCACTGCCATTCACGGCCTTTCAGGCGTTTCGGATTTTCCAGCACTTCGAGACAGGCTTCACTGACCAGCAAGGTCCGTTCCAGATCCGGCTCCACGGCGACGGGCGGCACTTCGTAAGGGCGCAGCGGGACACCGGCGGCACCCGTGAGTTCGCATTTCGACTTCGCACGCCGCGCCAGATCCTTCCCCAATGCCTGCAATGCGGCGACCCGCGCCTGATGCGCCTCGTAACCCTTTCCCATGAATGAGGCTATCACGGCTGGTCAAACGGATGGAATCTTGAAATTTCAGCAAAAACACGGTTGTCAGCTTCCCATTTCCCAAAGGAGTGCTAGCCTCCTCGTTGTGAAACTCACGAAGTATCATCCGTCGATCCGGCGCTTGCAGGAAGACTTCGCCGCACGTGTGGCGCGGAGGAAATACACGGCGGCGCGCGGTCCCAGGCGTGAGCCCAGCAAGATCACGGATAATAGCGTACCTTGGCTGGAGAATCCCGCCTCCGTGGCGGATTACATGGAAATCTCCGCACGTGTTCTTGAAAGCGAGACCTTATGGCTGAAACGGTTCAATCTTTCATCGACGAACTGACCCGGCAGCATCGGGTGGTGATATTGGGTGGCTTGGCCGTGATCGCCCATGGTTACAGCCGTCACACTCAAGATGCGGACATTTGGCTCGATCCGCTTTCATCGGCACAGGAATGGGCCGATGCGGTTGAATCCGCCTGCGCGAAAACAAAAGGTACCACCATTCATGGACTTCCAGGCTGGGTTGAAATTTCAGGTGCGGAAGTGGCTCATGCGGCCGAAGAGACAGGAATGTTGCGGATTTTGGGACTGAATCTCCCACTTGATATTTTCAGGCGACCCAACGAGTTCGAAGAGATTGATTTCGACTCTGTCGTATCGAGAACTTCACCAAGCGGTGACGGCACATTACTGCCCGATCCTTTGGATCTGATTCAAAGCAAGTTGGCGACGGGAAGAGATAAGGACCTCAAGGATATCCAACACCTCGAATCCGTAATCCGGGCCGACTACAAAAAACGGCTTCCCGCCGCCACACTTGAGGAAGCAACCCAGTTGCTCGAACGATTTTCCGAATGGCAGGTTTTACAATTTGCGTTGGAAAATCCATTACTGGGGGTCCGGGATCTGGCCATGACCCACTTGCACGAGTTCGCTGAAGCGGGGGATCCGTTTTCCAAGGCGATCCTCGAGGGGCGGGAACTACCTTGACAACCACTCCACCGCCGCCGCCGCCGCATGGGTCGCGGTGGCGAAACATCCCTGCATGAGGTAGCCTCCGGTGGGTGCCTCCCAATCGATCATTTCTCCGGCGAGGAAGACACCGGGAAGCTTCTTCAACATGAGCGATCCGTCGATCTCGCTCCATAGGACGCCGCCGGCGGAGGAGATCGCTTCATCAATGGGACGCGGCCGGGTCAGTGGAACACGGCAGTTTTTCACCTCGCCGGCGAGGGAAGCGGCGTCAGGGTGGGATTTCTCTCCGAGAATGGCGACGGCGGGCTCGCTGAGTTTCCAGCGAATCGCGGCCTCCTTGAGGAAGTCCCGGCGCACGGACTCCATTTTCGCGACGAGCTGTTCCTCGGTGAAGGTGGGTTTGAAATCGATGGAAACCGCGGGTTCGTCCATAGACCGGAGGATCGTACCAAGTTGGTAGATCGCCCCACCCTCGAGACCGTAGCGGGTGACCATGAGTTCGCCAATGGCGGTCTGTGCTCCGGCACGGACATGGATGTTCTTCAGGGGACGTCCCTCGGCGGCGGCCAGAACTTCCTCCGGCCATTCATGTTCCCATCCGCAGTTCGCCGGAGCGAGCGGGTGATGGGAAATCCCGAGTTCTTCGAAGATCCGCACCCAGCCCCCGTCCGAGCCGGTCTTCGTCCACGAGCCACCACCGAGCGCGAGGATGACGGCATCGGCGGTGGCGGTGTGGCCGTTTGAAAATCCAAGCCGCGGTGAGGCATCGATAGAAACCAAGCGGTGGTTCATTTCCAATCGCACGCCCAGCCCCCGCAGCCGCTCGATCCAGCGCCGGAGCAGCGGCGCGGCTTTCAGCGCCTTCGGATAAACCCGTCCGCTGGTCGCTTGGAAAGTTTCCACCCCCAGCTCCGCCGCCCATGCCCGGAGCGCGGCGGGGTCGAATCCGGAAATGAGTTTTCCCCAGATTTCCTCCGGTTGGTCCGGGCCCGTGTAGCGGGTGATGAAACGGTCGAACGATTCGCCGTGGGTGAGATTCAGGCCGCCCTTTCCCGCAACCAGGAATTTCCTGCCGCAGGACGGCTTGGCGTCATACAGCGTGACCTTCAGGCCTGCGGTGGCCGCGACTTCTGCGGCGCGGAGGCCGGCGGGGCCGCCACCGATGACGGCAAGTTGGGAGTGGGTGTGCAAGTGGCGGGGAGGCTAGGATGGGGAAATCCGGAAGAACAGCGAAGAATCCGGACAGGGAAACGATTCGGCGGGACCTCCCGAGGGAAAAACCCGCCAAACCCGCCCCTCGACGGGCTGGGTTGACAGAAAGACGCCAGCCCCCCATGGTCCGCGTGTTTACCGCTGTTTTGCGCCCTAATCATGATATTTAAAAGTCTCTGTCGCCACGCCGGTATCGGTGCGAATTCCTATGTGTTGAAAACCAAGACCGCGCAGGTGGTGCTGGATGCAGGCATGCACCCGAAACACGAGGGCAGCGAGGCGATCCCCCATTACGAGTTTCTGGACGGCAGGACCGTGGACTCCATCATCATCACCCATTCGCACCTGGATCACGTCGGCACGCTGCCCGTTTTCCTCCAGGGCCAGCCTCAGGCGAAGGTGTTCATGAGCCCGGAAACGGCGGAACTCGCCACCGCCATGCTTCATAACTCGGTGAATGTCATGCAGGCGAAGCGCATCGAGCACGGCATCGCCGAATATCCTCTTTTCGAACATCGCGAGCTGGATGAAATCGAGGATTCCTTTGAAACCCGCGCCATCGAGCGTCCGTTCGATCTCGATCCCGAGGGTGTTTTCCGGGGCACGTTCCACGATGCGGGCCACATTCTCGGCTCCGTCGGCGTGACCATCGAGTGCGAGGATAAAAAGGTTTTCTACACGGGTGACGTGAACTTCGAGCACAGCACCCTTCAAAAAGGCGCGCTCTTTCCGGAGGGGAAAGTGGACGCGCTCATTGTGGAAACCACACGGGGCGAGCAGGCCCGCGACCCGAAATACGACCGCAAGAACGAGGAAAACGAATTCGCCGAGGCCATTAAAAACGTCATCGGCCGCAAGGGCTCGGTGCTCATTCCGGTTTTCGCGATGGGGAAAACCCAGGAAGTCCTTGGAATGATCCACCGCTTCAAGGCAGAGGGCCTCATTCCGAAGAAGACCCCGGTGTACATCGGCGGGTTAAGCACGAAGATGACGCAGGTCTATGACCGCTTCAGCACCACCTCCCGCCGCCACCTGCCCAATTTCCGTTTCCTCAAGGACATGGAGCTTGAAGCGGGCAGCAAGAAGCGCAAGGGGCCCATCCCCTTCCACCCCGGCTGCATCTACGCGCTTTCCAGCGGCATGATGTCGGAGAAAACCGTTTCGAACAATTTCGCGCGCCAGGGGGTCTTGGAAAATGCCAAGCACGGTCTGTTTTTCGTCGGCTACGCGGACCCCGAAACGCCCGGCGGCAAGATCCGCGAGGCGAAACAGGGCGACTCCATCGTGCTCGACCCCGCCTACCCTCCCGTCACACTGAATTGTGAGACCCGCATCTTCGACTTCAGCGGCCACTCGACCCGCGAGGCAATCCTCAACTACATCCTCAAGGTCGCACCGAAACAATGCTTCCTCGTCCATGGTGACGATGGCGCGGTGGCGTGGTTCAAGCAGGAGATCACGCGCCGTCTGCCGAACACCAAAGTCATCATCCCCGAACCGGGCGTGGACTACGTGATCTGATTCCTCCCCACATTTCCCCAAAACCCAACCCATCCGCCATGTTAGAGAATCTTCTCAAAGCCCTTCCGCTCGTCGCACCCATCGCCCTCGTCTGCCTCGGCCTGGGATGGGCGCTGCGCGGTCTTTTCTCCAAGCCCGCGGCCACCGCCAAGGCAGCTCCGGCGGCTGACGCCGGAAAACAGGACCGGGTGAAAAATCTGGAAGCCGCTTTGGAGAAATCCCGCAGTTCGCACAAGGCGACCAAGACCGAGTTGGAAACCCTCCAGGCGTCCAGCGTGGCCAAAGCCACCTTGGAAGCGGCCACCTCGGAACTCGACACCGCCCGCAAGGAACTTGATGGCGTCGGCAGGCGCATTTCCGCACTGGAGGCGGATCTCAAAAAATCCCAGGAAACCATCAGGAACCTGAACAGCCGCGCCAACGAGGTGGACAAGACCCAGAAGGACCGCAGCTTCACCCTCGAAAACGAACTCTCCAAAGCCCGCGAGCAGCTCTCCATTCTCCAGAACCGCCCCGACGACAGTGCCGATCTCCAAGCCGAGATCGAACGCCTGCGCGAATCCGTCGCCGTTTCCACCCGCTACGCCGGGGAAATGAGGAAGCGTGAAGCCGCCGCGGTGGAAGCTCTCGAAAAAGCCGAAGCGCGTCTTGCGGACGCCGGTTCCGCCGCCCGCTCCGCCCCCGCCTCCAGAAAAATCGGCCCCGTCGCCGATTCCGGCCGCATCGCCGCAGCGAAAGCCGAGGTGCTCCGCATTGTCGAACAGAACAAGGCGAAAGCCGCGGCGGCCGCCATCGCCGCACCTCTTCTGCCTGCGCTGGAAAACTTGACGGAACCTGCCAAGGAAGAGCCTGCCGCTGTGGCGGAAGAACCGGCTGCTTCCATCGAAGAGGCTGCGGCTGTCGTGGAGGAATCCATCGCGCCCGCCGCAGAGCCAGTTGCTCCCGTTGAGGAGCCAGCCTCTGTTATTGAAGAGCCGGCCGTATCCGTCGAGGAGTCTGTCGCGGCCATCGAGGAACCCGTCGCCGCCGATGAGCCTGTCGCTGCAGCCGAAACTCCGGTGGCAAACGAAGAAAAGGAAGACGAGCCGAAAAAGCCGGCCCCCGGCGAGCTCTTCACCTTGGAATGATCCATCGCAGCGTCGGTCCGTGGTCGCTGACGGATCCTTGCAACCACCCCTCCGCCGAT
This sequence comes from Luteolibacter yonseiensis, assembly GCF_016595465.1. Taxonomy (NCBI): domain Bacteria; kingdom Pseudomonadati; phylum Verrucomicrobiota; class Verrucomicrobiia; order Verrucomicrobiales; family Verrucomicrobiaceae; genus Luteolibacter; species Luteolibacter yonseiensis. The sequence goes on from NZ_JAENIK010000008.1 coordinate 287,061, forward strand.
TGACTGGGGAAGAACGACGCGAATCCGCGGATCCGCATCCATCGGCGATTGAAAAATCCATCCGCGAGGTTCCCAGAAATGATTCTTCATTGAGGAAAGATCTTCTGAAAGCCGCGAAAACCCATTTCCGTAAAACCCGAAACCCATGCGAAAAACCCTGCCGCTCGTCCTGCTTTCCCTCGCAGCCGCAAACGCCGCGCCGCTTCAGAAACAAACCATCGCCGGGGGATTCCACGACCCCATGTCCATCACGGTCGCCCCGGATGGCGACATCTACCTCGTCGAGCGCGAAGGCAAGCTCCTCCGCATCCGTCCCGGCACCGGCGGCGTTTTTGAAATCGGCAATCTCACCGTTTCCGCGCTTCGTTCGACCGATCCCAAGAGCAACTCCGCCGTGGAGGACGGCTTGCAAGGCATCGCGCTCGATCCGGATTTCGCCAAGAACCAACGCATCTACCTCTACTACAGCCACCCGGAAAAACTGCTGGACCGCCTGTCCCGCTTCACCCTGAAGGACGGCAAGCTGGACGTTTCTTCGGAACTGGTTCTCATCGACGTTCCTTCCGAACGTCACGACCGCATCTGCCACCATGGAGGTTCCGTGCAATTCGGCCCGGACGGACTGCTCTACCTGAGCATCGGTGACAACACCAACCCCTTCGACAGCGACGGCTACGCCCCGATCGACAACCGCGAGAACCGCCTGCCGTGGGACGCCCAGCGCAGCGCCGGGAACACGAACGACCTGCGTGGCAAAATCCTCCGCATCCGACCGACCGAAACCGGCTACGACATCCCGCCCGGCAATTTGTTTCCGAAAGGCACCCCGAAGACCCGTCCGGAAATCTATGTCATGGGCTGCCGGAATCCGTTCCGCATCTCCATCGATCCCAAAAACAGCACGCTTTACTGGGGCGAGGTCGGCCCGGACGCGTCAAAACCTTCGGACAAAGGCCCCGCCGGTCACGACGAGGTGAACCAGGCCAAGGCCGCCGGCAACTTCGGTTGGCCGTTCCTCGTCGGGGATAACAAGCCTTATCCGATCGTGGACTTCACCACCGGCAAGCCCGGCCGCATGACCGATCCTGCGAAGCCGCAGAACACCGGCATCCGCAACACCGGACTCACCGACCTGCCACCCGCCCAGTCCGCATTCATCTGGTATCCGTATGACGAAAGCCCGGAATTTCCGGTCATGGGCAAGGGTGGCCGCAATGCGATGGCCGGTCCGGTCTTCTACCACGACTCCGGCCGAAAGTATAACATCCTCGACAAGAGCGACGACCATACCCTGCTCACCTACGACTGGGTGCGGGCGAAAATCTGGAAGGCCAAACTCGGCAATGGAGAGAAACTCGTGAGACTCGAATCCTTCGACGACCTCTCCAAGCACCCGATGGATATGGAAATGGCGGCCGACGGCTCCATCTGGCTGCTCGACTACGGCACCGAATGGTGGTTCAACAAAAACGGCAGCCTCATCCACGTTCTTCCGGAGTCCGCGAACCGCCCGCCGCAGATCGAGATCGAGGCGGTGGCCGACAAGCCCCTCACCTACACCGTCAAGTCCGCCACCGATCCTGAGAACGATCCCATCACCGTGACCTGGTGGCTCACCACCGGCACGACCGAGCGCAAGCTCGGCAGCGGGAAATCCATCACCATCGAGCCGAACAGCGGCAGCGAGATCCGCGCCGTCGCCTCCGACGGAAAAAGTCCGAACGCCGTCGCCCGCATTTCCCTCACCCAGGAAGCCGCCGCGCCCGAGCTGAAGCTCTCGCTGGATGGCGACCCGAAATCGCTGGGCTTCGGCGAAAGCGTCGGTTTCAAGATCACTGCGGAAAAATCGCCGGACGCCGCACAGGTGAGCGTCCGCGCCCGCTATATCCCCGCGACCGGCCACGATGCCGGAGGCCCGCAATTCCCCGCCGCCATCAACGCCCTCGTCACCTCGAACCTCTGCCTCGCCTGCCACCAGGTGGACGTCACCTCCGTCGGTCCGGCCTACGTGAACGTCGCGCTGAAATATCGCGGCCAGGCCGACGCCCTCGATAAGCTGAAGGCGAAAGTCAAAGCAGGCGGCGGCGGCGTCTGGGGCGAAGTCCCCATGCCGCCCCAGATCGCCCTCAAGGACGAAGATGCCGACACCATTCTCCGCGCCGTCCTCGGCCTGGCAGAAGGCATCAGCGAAACCAAGGGCAGCAACGAGGGAAAAATCACCCTCGCACCAAAACCTGCGGGAGCCGAAGGCGGAGCTTGGGAATTCAGTGCCGAAGCGCCGGGCTACACCACCGCGAAGTTCAGGATCCCGGCAAAGTAGCAGTCAATAGTAAGGGGCGGGCCCACTCCACGGCTTTCATCAAGTGACATTGAACAAGCCGCTTGATAACCAGTGCCTATGATGACAATGCTGAATATCGGGATTCTGGAGCCCCTCCGGAGCAGTTCCATCTTTTGGAACCCTGATGCGGAACCTTGAATCCGCCCGTATTACTGATTGGCAGCTCCGAAATCGCCGCATAGCTTCGCGCCCTTCGATGTCCGACAAATCTCATTTTCACTTCACCGGTATCTGTGGCACGGCCATGGGGGCCGTCGCCGCCGCCATGAAACAACGCGGGTTCACCGTCACCGGTTCGGATGCGAACGTTTACCCGCCGATGTCGGATTTCCTGCGCGGGCAAGGCATCACCATCACGGAAGGCTACCGCGAGGAAAACATTCCGGCGGACACGGACGTCGTCATCATCGGCAACGCCATCTCCCGGGGGAATCCCGAAGCCGAGGCCGCGCTCGACCGCAAGCTGCTGTATCATTCCCTGCCGGAGGTGATGAAGGAGTTTTTCCTGCGCGGGAAACGCAATTTCGTCGTCTCGGGCACCCACGGCAAAACGACCACCTCGTCCATGCTGACGTGGATTTTCAAGAACGCGGGCCGCGATCCCGGCTACATGATCGGCGGATTGCCGAAAAACCTCGGCTGCGGCGCCCATTTCACCGACTCGGACATCAACGTGCTGGAAGGCGACGAATATGACACCGCCTTCTTCGACAAGCGCTCGAAATTCCTCCACTACCTGCCCGAGTGCGTCATCGTGAACAACGTGGAATTCGACCACGCGGACATCTACAACTCGCTGGACGAGATCAAGCTGACGTTCCGCCGCCTGCTCAACATCGTCCCGCGCGGAGGCTGTGCCTTCATCAATGGGGACGAGCAGAACTGCCTCGATGTCGCGGACAAGGCCCCCTGCCCCGTCACCCGCGTGGGCTTCGGCGAGAACTGCTCCCTGCGGATTGAAAACCTGAACTACGAGACGGACCGTAGCTCGTTCACCCTCGGTGGTGTGGGCTACTCGATCCGGATGACCGGCGAGTTCAACGTCCGCAACGCCGCGATGGCCGCCGCCGCCGCCTCCTTCGCCGGGCTTTCCGCCGATGAAATCCGCGACGGTCTGGAATCCTTCGACGGTGTCGCCCGACGCCAGGAACTCAAGGGCGAGGTGAACGGCATCAAGGTCATCGACGACTTCGCCCACCATCCGACCGCCATCCGCCTCGCGGTGCAGAGCCTGCGCCAGCGCCACCCCGAATCCCGCCTGTGGATTCTTTTCGAACCCCGTTCGAACACCACCCGCCGCGCGGTTTTCCAAAACGAACTCGCGGAATCCCTCGCGCTCGCGGACTTCGCCGTGGTCGCGGCCCTGACCGACGTTCACAAGATTCCGGAAAACGATCGTCTGGATCCTGACCGGCTCTCCGCGGACATCGCCCGCCTCGGCGGCCGGGCGTGGTATCTCGCGGATGTGGAAACGATCGTCGGAAAAGTCAGCGAGCTTGCCCAACCCGGCGACATCATCGCCGTGCTCAGCAATGGCGGCTTCGGCGGCATCCACCAGAAACTCTTGGCCTCACTCGCGTGATCTGGCAAACTCCGCCCAGCACCGCCATTTCTCCTGATCAATGAAGTTCCGTCCTGTCATCACCTCCCTCCTGCTCGCCTGCGCGTCCGCCGGCCTCACCAGCTGCTTCAGCAGTTCCAAGGTCAATACGAAGAATGAAACGAGCGTCGGCCAGCAGCTCAGCGACCTGGACAACGCCTACCGGCGCGGCATCATCACGGAAAAGGAATACCTCAAGTTGAAGAAGGCCATCATCAAGGCCAACGACTGAGAGTTACCGCGTCGAATCACCATCACTCCTGGCAACAGGAGCGGATACCAGCCCTGGACGGTGTGAAGCCGATCCGTGGGTTTTTCATTTTCTACCACTTCCGGGGTATTTTCACCGCTCCCGCATCGCCGGAGCCGCCCCCATTAAGGGGGGCAAGCGTGGAGTGGAGTTGCTTTCGCAAACTTCGTGGGATTGCAATGCGGGATCGGTCTTCACCTGTCGGGTGAATTCCTCCCACCGCCCCAAACCCATGAAAAACAAGTTATCGCTCCTTTCATTCCTCACGCTTGCCGCCTCCACCCAGCTTCACGCGGCCACCCGCATCTGGGATGGTGGCACCGGCGGCACCGGCACCGATCTCGGCCAAGGCATCAACTGGTCCGGCGACACCCTGCCCAGTGCGGCCACTCCCGACACGGCACAATGGGACGGCTCCGTCACGGGTCCGCTGACACTTCTCTACACCACCGCCAACATCGGCGGCACCTCGGGAAACGGAGGCATCAACCTCGATGTGACCTCGGGACAAACCAGCTCGCTGACCCTCGATTCCGGAGCCGTGACCTCGGCGATCCGCATCAACAATGTGACGCTCGCGAGCGGCAGCGGAGCATTCAAGCTGGGAGATGCGGCGAATGCCTTCAACATCACCCTCGGCGGCGCGGGCGGACAAACCCACACGTGGACGAACAACTCCGCCAACACCGCAACCATCGAATCCGAAGTCCGCTTCGGAATGGGAGGCAGCGGAACCCACACGCTGGCACTGGACGGTTCGGGAAATTGGGAGGTGAAAAACAACCTCGCGGCATCGAACGCCGGCGCCATCCTCAATGTTTCAAAAGCCGGAGCCGGTAGTTTGATCGTCAGCGGAACGAGCGTCTTCGCCACCGGTTCGCTCGGAGCCATCAATATTTCCGCAGGAAAAACCGACATCGTCACCAATGGTTCGATGACCCCCATCGGCATCACCTCCGTCGGCACCTCAGCCGTCACGAACGCCCAGCTCCTCATCAGCGGTGGCAGCTTCAATGCGAATGTCGGAAACAACGCCTACGACGCGAGCATCAGCGCGGGGACCACCTCCGGAGGAGCGGGCGACATCCGCCTCACTTCCGGGACCCTCACGGTGAAGAGACAGCTCGGCCTCGGAACCTCATCCGGTGGCTACGGAGCCTACACCCAGACCGGCGGCACGGCATCCGTCGGCGGATTCCTCGCCATCGGACTCGGCACCGGCACCGGAGTGTTCAACCAGAGCGCGGGAAGCTACACGAATTCCGCCGGAGCCGTCACGAACGGAGCCGGGACGGGAAGCCGTGGCGTCATGAACCTCGGCGGCACCGCCATCTACAATCAGAGTGGAACGGGCGACACCGGAATCTGGCTGGGAGAAAACGGCAACGGAACCCTCAACGTCTCCGGCAGCGCCACCCTCACCATGGCAGCCGTGAACAATGGCATCCAGCTCGGCCGGTTCGCTTCCGGCAGCGGAACGTTCAACCTGAACGGCGGCACCGTCACGACCTTTTCCGTGAACAAGGGCGCGGGAGCCGGAACACTGAACCTCAACGGCGGCACGCTCAAGGCGGCGGCGGCGAATGCCGGTTTCCTCACCGGACTCACGAGCGCCTTCGTTAACAGCAACAGCACTGTCGACAACAACGGCTTCGCCGTCACCATCGGCCAGGCCCTGCTCGCACCCACCGGAGATGGGGTTTCCGCCACCGGGCTCGGTGTCAGCGGCGGAGGATTCATCAACACTCCTCTCGTCACGATCACCGGCGGTGGCGGTAGCGGAGCCACCGCCGTCGCGAACATCGACGCCAGCGGCAACCTCACCGGCATCACGATGACCAATCCCGGGGTGGGCTACACCTCCGCGCCCACCTTCGCCCTCGTCGGCGGCGGCAGCGGGAACACGGGGGCCATCACCGGCACCGCCACCCTGGCCGCCAACACTTCCGGCGGGCTGACTTTCACCGGCACCTCGGCAGGCTCCACCACGCTTGCGGGAGCCAGCACCTTCGCCGGAGACATCACCATCAGCGGCGGCATCTCGCTGATCGCGAACCGCTCGAACAATACCGACAATCCCACCAGCAGCGCCCTCGGAAACAACCAGGTTTCCCGCGTCATCAACATCACCGGCGGCTCGACGCTCCAGTTCAACGCGGGCGACACGCTCGGCAGCGCCGTTTCGAACTTCGGCACCCGCATCGTTGTCGGCCCCGGCTCCACGGTCACCAACGGTGGCGGAGTTTTCAACCGCCTCGGCTCGCTGGACCTGAACGGTGGCACGCTCTCCACTGTCAGCGGCGCGGTGGCGGGTTACCAGTCCTACAGCTTCGACGCGAACGCGGTCGTCACCGTGGGGGGCAGCGCGGCCTCCGCCATTTCGGCAGGGGCGGGCGCGTTCTCCGGCGTCCACCTCAATACGAACACGGAATTCAACGTTTCCGACGCGACCGGCGGCAGCGCCGCCGATCTCGTCATTTCCGCACCGCTCATCGACCGCAATGGCAGTGAGTCCGCGGCGGGAGGGTTGAAAAAAACCGGTGCCGGCACCCTCACCATTTCCTCCGCCAGCACCTACACCGGTCCCACCGCCGTGGAGGCGGGCACGCTGCTCGTGAACGGCTCGCTCGGGGACACCGCGGTCACCGTCGCTTCCGGCGCCACCCTTGGCGGCACGGGCGGCAGCATCGGCGTCACCACGGGTTCGGTGGATGTGGCCGTCGGCGGCATCCTCGCCCCGGGTTCCTCCATCGGAGGGCTGATCGTGAATGGCAGCGTGACGGTGGCGGGAACCTACTCGTTCGAATATGACGGCGGCACCGGCACCGCCGATTCGCTCGATGTGAACGGCACGCTCACCCTCAACAACGCCACGCTCGTGCTGAACGACCTCGCGGGAAATTCCTATACGCCCGGCGAGAAATTCACCCTCTTCGCCTACGACAGCCTCACCCCCGGCAGCCTGTTCTCAGGCTACTCGGACGATACCGGATACACTTTCGGCGGCGGAGACTGGATCTTCAACTATGACGACACCACGGCGGGTCAGAATGGCGGCATCGGCACCCGCTTCATCACCATCACCGCCGTCCCGGAACCCACCACCGCACTGCTCGGCGCGCTTGGTTTGATGGCGCTCCTCCGTCGCCGCAGGGCCTGATCCGAGGGGCGGTCCACCCATTGCCAATATGAGCCAGGGAGCTGCAACTCCTTGGCTTGTCATCGCCAGATCGGCTCGTTAGAAGTCAGTCCTCACAATGAAGGACTCACTCCTCCACGCGCTCGACATCGGGACGCTTGCCCTGTGGGCGAGTGTCACCTTGCTCGCCGCGGTGGCCATTGGAGTTCCTTCGTCCATTCCGCAGGCAGCCGTCGCGGCGGGAGGAATGACTACCGAAATCGGGTCGGATTTTTTGATCGGCGACACCCCGGACGAGTCCCCTGAGGAAGATTGGGCGAAGGAAATGGAGGAAAATACCACCATGCCCGCCAAGGCGGCCCTGCCCTCCCCACCCTCGATGGCACCGAGGAAAAGCGTGAGTCCGCTGCCGGAAATTCCCAAGTTGCCCCGTCCTCCCGGCCGCGCCGTTCCCTCCTCGTCGATTGATACCCGCCTCGCCGCCGGCCACACGCCCGGTCCCGCCTATCCCGCCGCCGCACGGGCGGCCGGCCAGACCGGCACCGTCGTCATGAGCTTCACCGTGAATGGGGCGGGAAAGGTGGTTTCCGCCTTCGTTTACACCTCGTCCGGCTGGCCCCTGCTGGATCAGGAGGCCCTCCGCACCGTGAAGACATGGACCTTCCCACCGGGTGAGGCCATGGCGTTGATCCGTCCCCTCGTCTTCGAACTTCCCTGACCACCAATGCTCGCAAACGTCGTCGTCGAGACCCTGGAGAAAGGCGGTTGGGTGATGTGGCCCATCGTCCTCATCTCGTTCCTCGCGCTTTGCACCATCCTGGACCGGGTGGTCTGGTGGAACCGCCTGCGGATCGGCATGAATCCGCAGGCACGTGAAAACGCGCGCGCCGCCCTCCGGACCGGAGATTTCACCACCGCGTGGAAACTCGGGAAAAACTCCGGCGATCCGTTTCTGGCCAATCTCCACCACGGCATGACCCATGCGAAAACCTCCATGCTCGTCGCCATGCAGCTTCACGCCAGCCAGTTGCTGGAAAAATCCGAGGCCCGCCTCTGGGTCATCAGCACGCTCATCACTCTCGCCCCCTTGTTGGGGTTGTTCGGAACGGTCGTCGGCCTGATGGGTTCCTTCGCCAGCATCGGCGAAGACCAGCTTGCCGTCACGAAAGTCACCGGCGGCATCGGCGAGGCGCTCATCGCCACCGCCTGCGGCATCGCCATCGCGGTGCTTTGCCTGTTGCCCTACAATTTCTTCCGCAAGCGCACCGCCCGGCTCCGCGGATCGCTCGCGCATTGGATCAACCACACCGAACTGCTCGTCCTCGCCGCAGGAAAAAACGGTCACCGGCTGGGAAACATCACCTCCAGTCCGAACAAACACGGATCATGAATTTCAGCTCGCTTCCCATGCTCAACGCCATCGGCTGCCTGTTTCTCGCAGGGGTCGTTTTCACCCAATGGGCGAAAGAAAGCCGCGACGCCGATGCCGCGACCCAGCTCCGCTCCGAACTCGCGGCGGCCCAGGACTCCGCGAAAACGGAAAAAAGGCACTCGGACACCCTGGAACGCGACATCGCCGTGCTGAAACAATCCTTCGAAGCCACCCGGCTCGCCGCCGCCAAGGCACAGAAAAGCAGCGCCGCCACCGTGATGGAAAGCCAGCTCGCCACCGCCACCGAACAAGTGGAGACATGGAAAAACTCGCTCGCCGACCGTGACTCCCGCATCAGGGAACTGGAAAACGATCTCATCGCCACCCGCCGCCGCCTCGATGAAGCCATCGTGCGGATCAAGCAGGCCGAAGTCCGGTGATTTCCGGGAATCAAGCTGGTTCCATTCCCAAAATCATCTCTCCTCAACCTGCGAGGGCAGCATCAAGGCGAAGGCCGCCGCCGGGATGAAGAGCCAGGACGCCGTCAGCAACACTCCGGCGAAGTCGCCCTGGACCTTGTTGAAAATCCCGAAGAACACCACGCCCACCGCCGAGAGAATGCGGCCAATGTTATAACAGAACCCCGCGCCCGTGCTCCGTAGCAGAACCGGGAACAGCGGCGGCAGGCACATGGTGAAAAGTCCGAAGCAACCCTGCATCAGCCCGATCACGGCGAACAATGCATACGTCACCGACAAGCCATGCGTGCCGGAGAAGGTATACCACATCACCACGAAATAACCGCCCAACATCAGCGCGATGGCCCTGCCGTAACCCATCTTCACCGCAAGTGCTCCGGCCACGAAATTTCCCACCAGCGATCCGACCATGATCCACAGCAGCGCCATCACCGTCGCGCCATCCTTCGCCGCTTTCGCGGTTCCCACTTCCGGCAGGCTCCGGATGTAGCTCTGCTGCCAGAACATGAACGTCCAGTGCGCCGTGAGGGAGACCGCGCAGATCAACATCACCCGCCACGTGACGCTCCTTACCTCCGGCCCGAAAAGCTCACGGATTCTGGGTGCGGGCAGGTCCTTCCTCGCCTCGCTCCACTCCTCGGTCTCCGGCACCGCACGGCGTATCCACAACGTGATGAACGCGGGCAGGACGCCCACCAGGAAAATCCACTGCGGCGGATGTCCTTTCAACAGGGCTCCCGCGAGACAGGCCAGCAGGATCCCGCAGTTCACCGCGCTCTGGAGCGTCGCCGCGATCCACGGACGCCACCGCTTCGGCCACGTTTCCGACAGGAGCGAGGCTCCCACCGCCCACTCGCCACCGATGCCGAGCGCCGCGAGGAAGCGGAAGACCAGCAGGTGCCACCACTCGGTGGAAAAATACGACAGTCCGGTGAAACACGCGTAGGTGAGGATCGTCAGCACCAGCGCCCGGCTCCGCCCGATGAGATCCGCCACCCGGCCGAAGAAACCACCACCGAGAGCCCAGCCGACAAGGAACGCCGCCTGGATGATCGACGCCTTTTTCCCGACCTCCGGGTCACTCTCGCCCGTGACCAGCAACTGCGCGACAAACGCCGTCGCCACCAGTGTGTAAAGATGCATGTCCAGGCCATCGAAAAGCCAGCCCAACCAGGCCGCCAGACCGGAGCGGCGTTGCTCGGGAGACAGGTCACGCAGATGTTGGATTTCCTGTGTGGAATGTGGCGTAGGGTTCATGGGTTCCCCATGTAATTGGTCTCCAGGCATCCTCCGGCGAGCAAAAAATAGGACCAGGAAACGGACAGGTCACGCCTCCCCTTGCCAGCTCATCTTATCGGCCCAACATCTCGATACACTTTTCCCGCCATTCGATGGACTTCTTGGCGCGGACCCTGTGGAACCACGCGTATGTTTCCGGCTTCAGCGAGTCTTTGGAACGGACCGCCCGCGTATACGCCATCGCGAGCATACTCTGGCGCTTTTTCTGGATTTCAGCCGTGGCGGCGGTTCCCCTTGGTCCGCCCCCCCCCAGATTCATCTCGGAATAGGCTTTCACCAGAGGGTGTTCACGGTTCTTCAGGTACAGCTCGGTCTCCTCCCCCGTGATACCGAATCTCACCCTGCGGCCTACCAACCCGCATACCAATGTTTCGGTTTGATAATCCAACAAGGCTTTTCCGTCCGCCAGGAACTGGCCGATTTTCATCGTTTTCCATTTGAGATCCCGGTCAAGCCGGCAGGCGAAGCGGCGGGCCTGTCCCTGGCGGGTGCCTTCGGACCACACGCTGTCCTGTTCGTCGCTCATGTAGCTTGCCAATCCCACCACCTTGCCTGTGGCCACATCCAGGATCGGCCCGCCGTTGTTATCCTTGTTGTTCTCAGCATCCACCTCCAGGGTTTCGGCACTGGTTCCAAGCACCAGGCCATTCCTCACCGTGACCGCGGCATTTTCTCCACCCGCCCCGATGGCCGCGATCTTCTGATTGATCCGCAACGGCGGTTGGCCGGGATAAAAATCGAGAAAATCCTTCACCTCCTCGGTGATCTCCATCCGGACGGCATCCACATTTTCCGCAGCCTCGAGATTTCCGAATTTCTTGAAGCTGACTCCCGCGGAGTTCTGGATCACCAGCCTTGTGTTCCCCATCAAAACGCCGGCGGTGGTATAGACATAGGTTTTGCCGCCACTTGAGCCGACGAATCCGGTACCCGCCGATTGATCTCCCTTGATGTAAAGGACGGCATTCGAGATCCGGGGACCGACCTGTCCCTGCGCGTCAAGAATACCGCCTGCCTCCTGAGGCACGGGAGCGGGGTTTTTCGCCAATATTCCCGCCCTCTCGCTTTTCAGCGCGGCGATCTTCAGGTCCAGTTCCCTGATGCGCTGGCTCGTCGCGTCATCCGCCATGGCACAAGCCGCCGTGCAAACCAAAAGCCCCAATGTCGAGATAAGCTGATTCTGTTTCATGGCCCGTTTACTTCAGTTTCTGCAACTCCCGGTTCAATTCCACGAGACACTCCTTGCGCTCCACGATCGCCTTCATGGCGCGGTCGCGGTGGAACCATGCGTAGGTCTCCGGTTTCAGGGAATTCTCCGACTGGATGGCCCGCGAAATCAGGGTCGAGACCAGAATTCCGAATCTTCTCCTGATCTCCATGGTGCTGGGATCGCTTTTGCCGCCAAGCATCTCGTTGAACATGCTCCGGTACGCCTTCACCATTTCGTGATCCTGGTTATCGCTGAGGATCTTCTGAATGGCCGGATCATTGGAGCCGATCGACCTCACCCGGCTGCCGCCGTACTCCGGCAATCCCGCCATGATGGCCAGGCAGACATCGTTCAGCGCCTTGTATCGATCCACCGCTTCGCTGCTTTCCAGAAAGGCGCCGATCTTCATGGACTTCCATTTCCATTCCTTGTCGAGCCGGCAGGCGAACCGGCGCACCTTCTCCTGAGGGGCATCCCGTTTCGTCGTGGAATTCCGCAAAAGGGTGAGGTGGGTGGCGAGCCCGACGACCCTGCCGGTCTCGACCTCCACCACCGGCCCGCCGCTGTTGCCCTGGATGATGGCGGCGTCTATTTCCAGGCTGTCCGCGCTGGTCCCGAGAACCAGTCCCTGCTCCACCGAGACAACACCGTTGCCGCCGCCGTTGCCGAGTGCCGCGATCTTCCTGTTGATTTGCAATGGTGGCTCCGCGGGACGGAATTCGAGGGAATTTTTCACCTCCTCCAGGATTTCCATCCTGACCAGATCCGCTCCTTCGGCGGCCTCCAGGACACCGAATTTCCTGAAACTGGCGCCACTGGAATTGCGGGCGGAAAGCTTGCTGTTCCCTGAAAAGACGTGAGCGGCCGTATAAACATATTTTTTCCCGCCCACCGATCCGATGAAACCGGTGCCCACCGATTTATCGCCCTCGATGATGACCACCGAGTCGGTGATTTTCGGATTCACCTGGCCTTGCGCGTCGAAGAGGCCGCCTGAATCGACCGCCGCCGGCGCGGGCATGGTCTCAAGGAGCCTGGCCCTCTCGCCCTCCAGCTCGGCGATCTCACGGTCGAGTTGCTTGAGACGCTCCGTATCCGCCTCATCCGCCTCACTCACGGAAGAAAAAACCAACAATGCCAGCGTGGGGAGGAGGAACTTCGGATTCATGCGGGAATGCGGTGACTCGGCTGTCTAGGAGCAAACCGTATTTGAAATTTAACGCAACGATGTTCTGTTCCCATCGTTTTTTCTAACACACCGGGACCCGGTGGATGCGGTTGCGGATCATGTGAGGCTCCCGCGCCCTCTCATCTCCGCCTCACCGGAGCCTTCCTCGCGGAAGCGATCTCCACAATCAGCCGGTGCAGCACGAGCCGGTGATCGAGACCGGTGGTGACCAGGGCCTGATCGGCCTTTAGCGTGGCTTCAAGCACGTGCTGGAGACCGGCGAGTTCGAAATTTTTCGCATTGTCGGCGGCGAGGAAAATCGGAAAGACATTCACCCCCGAGCCGTCCTTTTTCTGAGGCAGCCACGCGCGGTCCGCTTCGGGAAGGCGGTTGAGACCACCTGAGAAGGCGCTGTAGTTGCCCGTCGGAACCTTGAGCTTCTCGATGATGAGCTTCGCCATGAAAAGATTCCTTACGACGCCGATGACGGAAGCGCGCATGATTCCGATGGCGGATTCGTCGGCTTCGAGCTGCTCGTCGATGAGCTGGATGGCGCGTGACGCATTGCCCATCTGGATGGCCTTGCCGATCTCGAAGACCACGGCGGCGCGGCTGAGCGGGACGAGAACGCGCACATCCTCCTCGGTGACCTCCCGGCGCCCGGTACCGAGGTAGAGATCCAGTTTTTCAAGCTCGTTGCCGATCTGCTGCGACTGTTCGCCGGCCAGCATCACGAAAAGAGCCAGCGCGTCCGGTTGAAAACTCAGATCCAACTCGCGCGCGCGCCGGGTGACGAGCGCGGCGACCTGGTCCTGCCAGTCGTCCCGGCTGGTGTCGATCCGGTCGTGGACCTGGACGTCGGCGGCCTTTTCGATGAATTTCCAGAATCCCCGGCGCTTGTCGATGCCTTGGGCGGTGAGGAGGAATTTCACCCCATCCGGGATGCCGCGTTCCAAGGTGGCACGCAGGCTTTCCACGCCGGCCTCGGTGCGCTGCGAGCGTCCGGTGACATTGTCCGCGAAGAAATTGGCATTGCGCAGCCAGACAACCTTGTCCCCGCCGAACATCGGCAGCGTGAGCAGCGCCTGCACGGTGGAGGAACAGATTTCAAAGGCGGACTCGGAATTGTCCGCGATGCCGTCGATGGTCTCGTGGGTGAATCCATCGTCCACCCCGCCGGTGAGCTGGTTGTAGAGATCGAGCGCCTTCTCCCGGACCAGCCCCTCGTCGCTGCCGACAACGGCAAAGAAATTTCCGGATTTCTGGGGAGTTGTCTTCGGTTTGGCAGCCACGGGGATTTCCTAGAGTGATGCGGCGGGCGGTGCAAGCGCGGGGTAAGCCGCCCGTATTTCGCCAACCGGGGCTTGACGCGGCAGGCGGATCACCGAACCTGCCCGCCGATTGCCACAAGCCGCTGACATATCGTCGTTTCTCGGGGACTCCCGGTGGAAGGACCGCTTCGACGACGAGATCCTCGCCGCGGCGAACCCGTTGGTCGGCAAGGTGAAAGACCTGCGGACGGAAGAAACCGCACCGGGTTCCGTGAGCCTTTTCGGCACCGTGGCGAAGGACGACGCGGAGGTGAATCTCTGGCAGGCGGGAAGTGGCTGGGAATTCGAAACGTTCTGCTCGTGCGACATCGGTAGCTTCTGTCATCACGCCGCGGCCATCCTCACGAAAGCGGCGAAGGAACGCGATCCCTCGCGCCTTCACGGCCGCGGGGTGGCGGGTGCCGTCGCCGCCGCTCTCCCGAGCGCCCGCGAGCTGATGAAAGCCCCGCCGGAAGACCTGCCGCGCGTCCGGCTGGATGCGGCGTTCGAGCTGCGCGTCACCCGCGAGCCGGTGGACAAGGCCACCCGCCTGCTGCTCCAGTCGCTCGGCCAGCCGAACGTGGATCACTGGATCATCGCCGAGGCCGCGGTTGCCTACGGCAAACATCGTAGTTCGCTGCGCTCGAGCGCCCCGGACTGGGTGAGCACCATCACCCACGAGGGCCAGGCCGCCATCCTCCAGCACGACACCGCGGCGGAAAACGCCGCCGCGCAACAGCTCCGCGACACCGGACTTTCATCGCTTCAATCCAACTCCGCCTGGAGGTTCCTGCTGAACCTCAAGTCCCGCGAGGAGTCCCACAGCAAGGGACCGGACCGCTGGTTTCCCGATCCCAGCCGGATCGAAACGGACGCCTTCTGGCACCAGTTCCGCGGCGAAATGGTCGAACGGCTCGAATCACTCGGCTGGACGGTGCGCGTCTCCGACAACGTGGGCCACCGCGTGCACGAGGCGGATCCCGGAAAATGGAACAGCTCGCTTTCCGCAGGCGACGGCGGGTGGTTCAGCCTTTCCGTGGGGTTCGACGTGGGCGGCGAGCGCTACGACCTGCTGCCGATCCTGGCCGGATTGCTGGAAAACGATTTCCTGGAGGAAACGCTGGATCGCCCGAACAACGGCCACATCTACGCTCCCCTTCCGGACGGCGACGCTCTGAAACTGCCCATCGGCCGCGTGCGCAAGATCCTGCAACACCTCGCCGCGCTGATCGATCCCAAGTTCCCTGACAAGGCACGGCTTCACGCGCTGGACGCGGCGTCTCTGGCGGGACTGGAAGGCTTGGGAATCGACACCCCTCCGGATCTGAAGGAGCTGGCGGACAAGGTGCGGGATTTTTCCGGAATCGATCCGGTCCCCCCGGCGACTGGCCTGCAAGCGACCTTGCGCGACTACCAGCTGGCGGGATTCCACTGGATGCAGTTTCTCGCACGACACGGGTTGCACGGTATTTTGGCGGACGACATGGGTCTCGGGAAAACCCTGCAAACCCTCACCCACATCCTGACGGAAAAGAAATCCGGCCATTCGCGTGGTCTGCCGGTGCTGGTCGTGGCCCCCACCTCGGTCGTCCCGAACTGGCGGGCGGAAGCGCTCAAGTTCACCCCGGAACTGCGGGTTCTCGTCCTGCAGGGTGCGGATCGGAAAAAATACTTCCGCTCCATTCCCCATGCGGATCTGGTCCTCACCTCGTTCGCCCTGCTCCAGCGCGACATCGACAAGCTGGCGACGGTGCCCTTCCATCTCGTGGTGCTGGACGAGGCGCAATACATCAAGAACCCGCGCTCGAAGATGGCGCAGGCCGCCTGCAAGCTCGACTCCCGCAACCGGCTCTGCCTGTCCGGCACCCCCATCGAAAACCACCTCGGCGAGTTGTGGAGCCTGATGAATTTCCTCGTTCCGGGCTTCCTCGGCTCGGAAGACGCATTCAACAAACGCTTCCGCACCCCCATCGAAAAAGACGGCGACCAGGAGCGGAATGCCGTGCTGAAATCGCGGGTCGCGCCCTTGATCCTGCGCCGGACGAAAGACCAGGTCGCGAAAGAACTGCCGCCGAAAACCGAACTGGTCCACCTCATCGAGCTGAACACCGGCCAGAAGGACCTTTACGAGACGGTGCGCGCCACGATGAACAAGCGGGTGCGCGAGGCCATCGCCGCGCGGGGCGTGGAGCAGTCACAGATCGTCTTCCTGGACGCGCTGCTGAAACTCCGCCAGATCTGCTGCCACCCCAAGCTCCTGCCGGAAGACTACGAGCATGATGTGGTGGACTCCGCGAAGCTGGATTTCCTCACCGAACTGCTGGCGGTATTGATCGAGGAAGGCCGGCGAATCCTGCTGTTCTCGCAATTCACGACGATGCTGTCCTTGATCGAAGCCCATCTGGTGAAGGAGAAGATTTCCTATTTGAAACTCACGGGCGCCTCGAAAGACCGGGGAAAACTCGTCGAGGATTTCCAGAACGGAAAGTCGCCCGTTTTCCTCATTTCGCTGAAGGCGGGAGGCACCGGCCTCAACCTGACCGCCGCCGACACCGTAATCCATTACGACCCATGGTGGAATCCGGCCGCCGAGGCCCAGGCCACGGACCGGGCCTACCGCATCGGGCAGAACAAGCCGGTCTTCGTCCACAAGCTGCTTTGTCAGGAGACGGTGGAGGAGCGCATTCACCAGATGCAGCAGGCAAAGGGCAAGCTCGCCTCCGGCATCCTCGCGGACGCGGACATTTCCAACAGGCTCGACGCGGAGACGGTGAGGGCGTTGTTGGACTCCTGAAAGGCGGATCAAATGAATTTGACTAAATTTCTGGTCATTTTACATTAGCCTCCATGGTCACCAAGCAACTCAGCATCTCCGAGTTCAAGGCGCACTGCACCGAGGAGATCCGCGGCGTGGAAAAGGGCGACACGATCATAGAGCTCACACGCCACGGCAAAAAAGTGGCGGTGGTTCAAACCGTCCTCCGGGAAGTGTCCCCCCCGGATCTGGCAAGCTGGATGGGCAGTGGCAGGGGAATGGTCGCCTATGGGCCTGGCTACGATGCCTCGGCCTCCGCCTGGGAGGCTTCCGATTGGGAAAGTTGACACGCCCCGCTCACGCATATGAGTGCGAATTATTTGCTGGATACCTGTGCGTGGCTGGATGCGTTCGCCGCCCCTGAGCTGTTGAAACCCTCCGTAAGGAAGCTTCTGTCGGAGGAAAGCGTGCTCCATGTTTCGGCCATCAGCCTCCTCGAAGTTTCTCGCAAGGAGGCCGAAGGAGAGCTCATTTTCGGGGTGGCGCTGGCCAAATGGTTCCAGCTCGCCCTGCCGGAAGGCCGGGTGCGGGTTTTGCAAATCACGCCGGATGTGTCGATCGACGCCACCCGTCTCCCTGCATGGGAACACAAGGATCCCGCCGACCAGATCATCGTCGCGACCGCCCGTGTCCATGGGCTGAAGGTCGTGACCTCGGATTCCAAAATCCTCAAATACCCGCATGTGGCGAGCATCGCCTCACGCAAATCCTGATCGCCCGTGAAACTCACCCCCATCTCTCCAGCCAATCCGCAGGCATTCTCAGCGGTTTGCCCTCCGGCATTTTCACGAGGGCGAGTGATTGCCGGGCGGTGACGAGCAGCGCGCCGTCGGACTCGCGGATCATTTCAAACCCACACCAGAAGCGGGCGCGGGAGACCTCGCCGAGCGTGCCGCGGATCGTCAGCCAGTCGCCGAGCTTCGCCGGGCGCTTGTAGTCGATCTCGGTGCGGGTGACGACGGGGAAAATGTGGGTTTCGAGCATGGACGGGAGATCCATGCCCAGCTTCGCGGCGAGACGGGTGCGGCAGGTCTCGATCATCCGCAGGTAGGCGATGTTGTGGACGACCTGGCCGCAGTCGGTATCGAAAAACATCACTTCTTCACGGGTTTCGAGGGTCGGGGCGCTGTCTGGCATGGGTTGAATCTGGCCGAACCGGCCCGGATCTGCAATGTTCGCTTGTGACAAGGCGTAGGGATGGCGTTATCTCAGTGCGAATGGAGTCAGGAAAATTTCGTCTTCTCAAAATGGTGAGCCTGCTGGGGGTGTTGTCCACCGCATTGAGCGCCGGGGAATTCTCCCCGCCGGCGGAGGGCCCGGTCGCATTCCGCCGGGATCGCATGCCATTGGACGTGGAGACGATGGCGGATGTCGCGGAAAAGCTGGCAACCCTCGCGGATGGGCTTGACCCGCAGACAGCCCGGGAAAGGCGTGGGGCGGCGCAGATGCTGGCGCTTTCCCTGGCACTTGATCCGGGAAACAGCGCGGCACGTGGATTGATCGAGGATTTCACCGCGGGAAAACACAAGCGCGATGCGGATGACGGCAAGATGGAAAAAAGCCGTGCGTCGCTGTGGCAGGTCATCGGCTGGCTCGACACGCCGGAAGCCGGGCCCCAGGGGCAGTCGCTCGCGGCATGCCTGAAGGATGTGCTCGTCATTTCAGATCCGAAGGACCCGCGCGGAGAATCCCTCCGCGAGGCGGGCGAGCGGGGCAAATGGGCGGGCTGGATTCCGCCGCTCGCCAAGTATGAGACCGTGGTGGCGGCCGCCGGAGACACGCCGGTGGAGCCGGTTCCCGCCGAGGTGCGTCTTGAGAAGGCGACGGTGAAGACCATGCTTTTCTCCGCCGTGAACACCGGCCGGATGCCACAGACCGTGCCTTTCGTCGCGTCTGTCTCCATGACCTCCGAGCGGACGGACAACGACGCGCCTTTTTTTGTCCACGTCGGTTCCCAGGCGGGAGCCATGCCAACCGGGGATCTGATCAAGCTGCTGGAGAAACAGCATGGCAAGCTCCCTGCGGGAATCCGGGTGACGATCGGCGTGGAAGGATCGCAAATCCTGCCTCCGGCAAAAAACACTCCCGCGATCAATGCCGCCGCGGCGGTCCTGGCCAGCGCGGCGGTCACCGGGAATGAACCGGATGCGACGATCATCGGCACCCTGGATGAAGCGGGAAATTTCTTGGTGCCTCCGGATCTCTGGAGCCAGCTCCGGTCGCTCGGCAAGGGTAGCGGAGGCCGGCTGATATTGCCCGCGGGCGCGGCGGATACCCTCCCCTCCCTGCTTGCGATGGAGCAGCCCCAGTTCTTCTTCGACTACGAGGTGCTGCTCGCGGTCAATTTCAAGGATGTGCTCGAACTGTCGGTAAAAAATCCGGAAGGTCCGCTCGCAAGCGCCACCAACAAATTTCGCGAACTCCGCGAAAAATCGACCACGCTGCCGGTGGGACAATACGTCGGAAATCCATTCGTCCGCCGCCGTTTGTTGGAGACCGCGCAGGAAGTGCCGAATCACTACTCGGCGAGGATGCTCGCCTTGCAGGGATCGGGAAACCGCCCGGTGTTCCTCCCGAGGAAACTCCTGATCCACGAGCTGCGCCGCGCCATCGAGCCGATGGAGTGGATCACGAAGCGCACGAGCCCCGGCTATACGGACGAGGAAATCCCGCGCATCGCCCCCACCTACGAGACCTGCCGTAGCGCGGTGGACGGCTTGTTCCGCTATACCGAGAAGAGCGACCGCGACCTCCTGACCTTGGTCCAGGAACTCGTGGCGAAGCTCCGCCCTCTCGACCGGGCGACCACGAAAGCCCGGGATTATTATGACACGGTGAGCCCGATGCAGGCCGCCCAGACGGCGATCATGACGACCTACGCCCAGGTTTCCCTGCAACTCGCACTGGATGGCACACGTTAGAATCACCAAGCAGCGAATCATGCGTCTCATCCCATTCATTCTCATGATGGCGGCGTCCTTCTGCCCTGCCGTGGAAATTCCGGCAGGCGGCGTGGAACTGATCACGACACAGGAAAAAACCACCGCCTGGACAGGAACGGTCGGACATGCGGAAAAAGTTTCCGTAGATGGACAGGATTTCTCCCAGGCGATGCGGATCACCGTGGACAAGGCCAGTCCGGAACAACCGTGGAACGCGCAACTGGCAACTCCCCTCACGACCGGGCCGGTGAAAAGCGGCGACAAGCTGCTGATCACCTACATGGCGCGCTGCCCGGTGGAAAAAGAGGGGCTTGCGATGGCGAAAGTGCAGTTGAAAACTCCGCCCCATGACATGCTCGGGATCACCGAGAATGCCAGGATCGGCACCGCATGGCAGGCTGTCCATCAGGTGATCGTGGCGAAGCTGGACGCGCCGGAGGGCACGGCCGAACTGGCGATTTTCCTCGGCGAACAAACCCAGACGGTGGAAATCGCGAACGTCCGGGTGCTCAACTACGGCCCGGACTTCGACATCACGAAACTGCCGCGTCAGAAAGACACCTACGAAGGACGCGGGCCGGGAGCCCCGTGGAGAAAAGCGGCGCTGGAACGCATCGAAAGTATCCGCAAGGCGGACTTTTCGATACGGCTGCGGGGAAAAGACGGCGCCCCGCTCGCCAACACCGCGGTGGAGATCGAGCTGGACCGCCACGAATTCGGCTTCGGCACCTGCGTGACGCGCGGGATGTTGACGATGGAGGGACCGGATGGCGACCGCTACCGCGACATCGTGCGACGGACGTGCAGCCGGGTGGTTTTTGAAAACGATCTGAAGCCGGATACCTTCCCCCATGACACGCAGGGCAAGGCGGAGCTGGAGAAGAGCATGGCATGGCTGGAAGCAAACGGAATTTCGATCCGTGGCCACTACCTGATGCAGGAGGCGGTGGATGGTTGGACCCGCGAACGCCTGGCGGATCCGGCGAAGGCGCGGGAAGCCTTGCTGGCCAGCTCGCGGGAACGCATCGCCGCCATCGGTGACCGGGTGACGGAATGGGATGTGATCAACCATCCCATCGCGTGGAAAGGGGCGGAAATGCTCGGACAGAAAGGTCCGCCGCTCGACGGCGTGGGCATGGAGATCTTCCGTGAGGCGCGCCAACTCACCAACCTGCCGCTCTGCATCAATGAGGATCAGATTTTCCGCCCCGGTCCCCAGCAGGACAAGACCTACGAGTTATTGGAAAAACTCAAGCGCGACGGCG
Source organism: Luteolibacter yonseiensis (assembly GCF_016595465.1). Taxonomy (NCBI): domain Bacteria; kingdom Pseudomonadati; phylum Verrucomicrobiota; class Verrucomicrobiia; order Verrucomicrobiales; family Verrucomicrobiaceae; genus Luteolibacter; species Luteolibacter yonseiensis. Next base: position 308,251 of record NZ_JAENIK010000008.1, read on the forward strand.
TTCGGGTGGATGGACTGGGAAACCAGGCACATTTCCACAGCAGCTACCTGCCCTCGCCGGAGGAACTGCTGCGCGTGACGGACCATTTCACGTCGGTGGTGCCGAAGCAGGTGATCACCGAGTTCGACATCGCGACGAATGGCGACGACCAGCTCGCCGCGGATTATCTGCGGGACAGCATGATCGCTTGTTTCAGCCACCCCGCCTACGATGGTTTCCTCCTGTGGGGTTTTTGGGAAAACCGCCACTGGATTCCCGAAGCGGCCCTTTGGAAGAAGGACTGGACACCGAAACCCGCCGCCCTCGTCTGGGAAGAATGGCTGTGTGAAAACTGGCACACCAAGGAAACCCTGGTCAGCGATGCGGACGGCAGGGTAAGCTGGCGGGGATTCAAGGGCAGCTACAAGGTGAAAACCGGAGCACGCGTGACGGCTCCGTTCCAACCTGGCAAGACGTCCGAAATCGTGATTCCGGATTAGTGCGGCTTCGGCTGCGGTTCGTCGCCCAGGAGCTTGTCCAACTCCACGACACGCTCCCAAGGCAGCCGCTTGCGCTGGTATTTCTTCCAGATGATGTCGCGCAGTTCGCGCAAGGCTTCCTCGGACGGCGGGGTCATGTCCGTCCAGGTGGGATTGCGTTTCTGGGTGGTGGTCATGATGGTCCACTTGCCGCCGAGGTAATAATTCGCTCGGTAGTAAACCTTTCCCTCGTCGGTATTTTCGAACCACTCGTGACTTTCCATGCCGGAGACTGGCCCGCCGGGGGGGCGGAGGCAAGTGATATGGGACCGGGTTGAGAAATCGCCATCGACTCGCCGCCGCATGCCCGGCATCATGCCCGCATGGCACACATCGGCACACGCGACTCACTCCGGATCCTGAACGAGAAAACCTTCGGGCTTTATCTCGATGGCGGCGATCTCGGGGAAATCCTGCTGCCGCGCCGCGAAATGCCGGAGAAGTGGACGCTCGGGGAGTTCGTGGACGTCTTTCTCTACAACGACTCCGAAGACCGCCCGGTCGCCACGCTGAAGATGCCGAAGGTCATGCCCGGCCGGTTCGCCCGGCTGAAGTGTGTGGCGGTCACGGGCGTCGGCGCGTTTCTCGACTGGGGGCTGCCGAAGGACCTGCTGGTGCCTTTCCGCGAACAGAAGGTCCGCATGGAGGTCGGGAAAAACTACATCGTGCACGTGCATGTGGACGAGCAGACGGCACGCATCATCGCCTCCACCCGGCTCACCCGCCACATCGACCAGGAACCGCACGACTTCCGCACCGGCCAGGCCGTGGACCTGATGGCCTATGCGAAAACCGATCTGGGCTACAAGATGATCATCAACGACACGCACAGCGGACTCATTTTCGCCAACGATGTCTTCCAACCCCTGCACCCCGGAGAGATGCTCAAGGGTTACATCGCCGACGTCAGGCCGGATGGAAAAGTCGACCTCACCCTGCACGCTCCCGGCCGGGCGAAGATCGACGACCTGGAAGGCCAGATCCTCGCGGAACTCAAGGCGCGCGGCGGATTCTGGGCCATCGGCGACCATACCTCGGCTGCGGAAATCAACGAAGAGCTGGGGGTCAGCAAACGCGCCTTCAAACAAGCGACGGGAGCGTTGTTCAGGAAACAGGTCATCCGCATCGAGGAAAGAGGTCTGCGGCTGCTTGAGGAAACCGATTGGTCGCCCAGCGAAGGATGAGACCGGGATCGATCCTTTGAATCCCGCGCCTATTTCCTCTTCTTCACCGCCTTCTTCTGCTCGAAGCTGACGGCTTTCGGGTCGAACGCTTCCGGATCATACCCCGGGTGCGCCCACTCGATTTCTCCGTGCAGGGCCTGCATGTATTGGAAAGTCCCGCCAAAGTCCTCCGGGGGACAGGCACGCTCGCCTTCCAACACCACCGGACCGCCTTCACCGGCGGCCCATTTTTCGAAAACGATCTCATGGATCCATTCGTCCGCGAAATCGTAACGATAAAGGATGCGGATCGGCAGACGGCGCTTTCCAAGGAATTCCTTCACCGTCAGCACGGCCTCGTCCTGGAACTCACCCGCCGTCTGGTCTTCCAGACCCACCGGGCCGATGACATCGACCAGCCGCTTGCCTTTTCCGTGGCGGAACTCGTGCGGGCTTTTGTTGTCCCAGCCCATCACCGACTGGATCGCGTCGCTGAACTGGATGAACGTGACTTCCGAGGAAATGGAGAAACGCCGCCAGATCTGAGGCTGGATCCCATACAGAAACACCTTCACCACCACACGGTTCTCGTCTTTCGCCTTCGCCATGCCAAGAGCTTGTGGACATCCCGCCGGAAAAAATCAAACCCGGATTTCCTCCAACATTTTCCCGCCCGCGCGAATCCCCCAAAACCTCGGCTCGACCGACCGCCATCCGTCACGCTAATTGAATGTCATGGAAAACGAATCCTCCGCCGCCATTTCCACCGCTCCGGCAGTTGGTAAAAAGCACCATTTCCGCTTTCACGCGCGCCACCTCCACCTTGCCCCCACTTTCGGAAACGACTGGTTCGCGCTCAAGGCGGAAGCCTTCGCGCGTTTTTTCGGCACCCCCACCTTCCTCGTCGGGCAGACGGTCATCGTCGGGGCATGGATCATCCTGAATACCACGGGAGTGGTGAAATTCGACATCTACCCGTTCATCCTGCTCAATCTCGCGTTCAGTCTCCAGGCCGCCTACGCCGCTCCGCTGATCCTGCTCGCCCAGACGCGCCAGGCGGACCGGGACAAGGCCCATGCCGATGCCGACGCCCAGCACCGCGAAGACCTGGCCGCCGCCAGCGAACAGCGGGAAAAACTCGCCTCCGCCCAGACGGCCACCCTTCTGGAGCTCGTCCGCCAGAACACCGAACTGACCGCCATCACCAAGACGCTGAGTGAACGGATCGAAGTCCTCACCGCCGAAGTCCACCAGCGCATCACGGAAAATTCAGCAAACTGAAACCACCGGCCACGCCGCTTTCCTGCCAGAACCGACTCCGCGAAATGAAGCTTCCCGAACCCGATGCGACCGAGGTCGAGCGAGACATCGCCATCCACATCTTCACCGCCTCCGCGGCGCTCGTCGGCGTCTGCCTCACCGTCATCAGCATCGTGGGCCGCATCACGGTTGGAACAAAAATCCACCGCCTGGAAGACGACCTGCTGGCGGTCGATGCCATGGTTTTCCTCGTTTCCTGCCTGCTTTCCTACGGCGCGCTGCGTGTCCGGACGAAACGCCGCATGCACCGGCTGGAAACCGCGGCCGACATCGTCTTCATCATCGGCCTCTGCGGCCTGGTGCTGGCCTGCGGCCTGATCGTCTGGACCGTCGTTTGACGGCATCGGGAACATGAACCACCTTTCCCCATGGCCGACGTCTTCACTCCGGAAAAACGGTCCGAAGTCATGGCGAAAATCCGCGGCCATGACACCAGGCCCGAACTCATCCTGCGCTCCCTGCTGCACCGCCATGGCTACCGGTTCACCATCCGTGGCCCGAAAAACAAACTGCTGCCGGGCCGTCCGGATCTCGTCCTGCCGAAGCACCAGACCGTCATTTTCGTCCACGGCTGCTACTGGCACGGCCATGAGCACTGCAGACATTTCCGCATCCCCAAATCCCGCAGCGACTGGTGGACCCTCAAGATCGATGGCAACCGCGCCCGGGACCTCCGGGTGGAGAAGCAGCTCCGGGCCCTCGGCTGGCATGTCGTCACCATCTGGGAGTGCGCCCTGAAAACCGCCGCCGCGCGGAGCTGGTTGGAAAAGCGGTTGCCGAAGCTTCTGGGGTGATCGCGGCGTTTTCATTCCGATTCAACCCGGAGTTGTGATCCGGCGTCCATCTGCTAGTTTCCCGCCGCCCGATGAGTTCCACCCAGTCTCCAATCCCGGTTTCCACCGGAGTCGTCTTCCAAGCCCGTGGTGTCCGCAAAGTGTATCACACCGGTGAACTCGACGTGGTGGCCCTCCACAGCGTGGACATCGACCTGAACGCCGGCGAACTCGTCTGCCTGTTAGGCGCGTCCGGCAGTGGAAAATCAACCCTCCTGAACATCCTTGGCGGATTGGATGTGCCCAGCTCGGGCGACCTCATTTACAAGGGTTGGCCGCTGGATGGATCGGAGGAGAACACGCTCACCCTCTTCCGCCGGAACTGTGTCGGCTTCGTCTTCCAGTTCTACAATCTCATCCCCAGCCTGACCGCCCGGGAAAATGTCGCCCTCATCACGGGGATTTCCCGCAATCCGATGACACCGGAGGAAGCGCTGGAAATGGTCGGCCTCAGCGGACGGATGGACCACTTCCCTTCCCAGCTCTCCGGCGGCGAGCAGCAGCGTGTCGCCATCGCCCGCGCCATCGCGAAACGCCCGGAGGTCCTGCTCTGCGACGAACCCACAGGGGCGTTGGACGTGACCACCGGCATCGCCGTGCTGGAGGCTGTCGAACGCATCAACCGCGAGCTCGGCACCCTCACCGTCATCATCACCCACAACGCCGCCATGGCGGATATGGCGGACCGGGTGCTCCACCTGTCGGATGGGAAGATCGTCAAATCCTACCGCAACGACGTCCGCCTGCCCGCAGCCGAACTGAAATGGTAAATCGTCAAGAAGTTGAGTGTCTGAAACCGGGCGTTGAGAGCAAGATAAAGAATCCGATTCCAGCATCATCCGCTTCTTTCTCCGTCAACTCCCAACCATCCACTCTCAACCGTCTTTCATGATCTCCCCACTCGACCGCAAGCTGCTGCGCGATCTCGGCAAGATGAAAGGCCAGATCATCGCGGTCAGCCTCGTCATGGCCTGCGGTCTCGCGATGATGATCATGACGCGGAGCCTCATCATGACTCTGGAGAGCACGCGCTCCGCCTATTACCAGAAATACGCGATGGCGGACGTCTTCGCCAATCTGAAGCGCGCGCCGCTCTCCGTCGCCGAACGGCTGGCCACCCTGCCGGGAGTCGCCACGGTGGAACCGCGGGTCGCCGTGGAAGTGACGCTCGATCTGCCCGGCCTCTCGGAACCCGCCACCGGCCACATCATTTCCCTGCCTGAGGACGGCGGCCCGCAGAAGCTCAACCGCCTATTCCTGCGCACGGGCAGGTTCCCCCGCTCGGACGAACGGCGGGAGGTCGTGCTCGGCGAATCATTCGCCGATGCCAACGGCCTGAAAACGGGCGACTCCCTCGTCGCCGTCATCAACGGCCGCCGCGAAACGCTGAAGATCTGCGGCATCGGACTTTCCCCCGAATACGTTTTCGAGGCACGGGCCGGGGAAACGCTGCCGAACCACAAGCGCTTCAGCGTCATCTGGATGAACTACCGCGCGCTCGCCGTGGCCTACAACCTGGACGGCGCGTTCAACAATGTGGTCATGGACCTCGCACCCGGCGCCTCTCCCCAGCCGATCATCGAGGAAATGGACCGCATCCTCGCGCCCTACGGCGCGGGCGGAGCCTACCTCCGCAAGGAACAGGCCTCGGCCCAGCGTCTGGATGACGAACTGCGGGTGCTCACATCCCTCTCGGTCGCCTATCCGCTGGTTTTCCTCAGCGTCGCCGCCTTCATGGTGAACGCGGTGCTCGCGCGCATCGTGCGGCTCCAGCGTGAACAGATCGCCCAGATGAAGGCGCTGGGCTACTCGTCCGGCCAGGTCGGCGGGCACTATCTGAAGTTCGTGCTGGTCATCGGCATACTCGGAACCGTCATCGGCGGAATCGCCGGGCGATTCCTGGGTAGCGGCCTGGTGGACATGTACACCATGTTCTTCCGTTTCCCCTCGCTGGTCTTCAAGATGGATTACAGCGCGATGGGCCTCGCGCTGTGCATCAGCCTCGGAGCATCCGTGCTTGGCGTCCTGACCGTCGTCTGGCAGGCGGTGAAACTCCCGCCCGCCGAAGCCATGCGCCCGGAGCCTCCCGCCGATTTCAAGCCCTCCCTCTTCGAACGCGTGGGCCTCACCCGTTTCTTCAGTCCTGTTTTCCGCATGGCCCTGCGGAACATCGAGCGCCGTCCATGGCAGGCGGTTTTCACCGCCGCCGGTCTCGCACTGGCCACCGGCCTCATGGTCCTGCCGGGTGCCATGGCGGACAGCATCGACTACCTGCTCACCTTCCAGTGGAACAAACAACAGCGCCAGGACGTCGCCGTTTTCCTGACCGAACCCGGCTCCGGCCGTGGCTTCCATGACCTGGAGCACCTGCCGGGTGTGATCCGCGCCGAGCCGATCCGCAGCGTGCAGGCCCGCCTGAAATTCGGCCACCGCCACCGGAAACTCTCCGTCACCGGCATCGACAAGACCGCGGATCTGAACCGCCTGCTGGATGACCAGGGGAATGCCATCAAGATGCCGGAGGACGGGCTCATCATGTCCGCCATGCTCGCGAAAATCATCGGTGCGCGCATCGGCGACGAAGTGGAGGTGGAGGTCCTGGAAGGACGGCGCCCCACCCTTCACATCCCCATTCGTGGCCTCGTCACCGACTTCGCCGGGGTCGCCGCCTACATGGACATTTCCGCGCTGCGGCGGTTGATGAAGGAAGGTGACACGGTGAACGGCGCCTATCTCGCGCTGGACCACAAGCGCTGGGACGAGTTCATGCGCGAGCTCAAGGACACGCCCGCCGCCGCGGTGGTGATGGTGAAACGCGACCAGCTCGCGGCCTTCCGCGACACCACCGGTAAAAGCATCGGCATCATCCGGAAGCTTTATTTCGTCCTGGCCACCATCGTCGCCTTCGGTGTGGTTTACAACAGCGCCCGCATCGCCCTTTCCGAAAGAAGCCGTGAGCTTGCCACTCTGCGTGTCGTGGGTTTTTCGCTGGCGGAAGTCCGTGGCGTGCTCGTTGGAGAACTGGCGATCCTCGTCCTGCTGGCCCTGCCCTTCGGGCTGTTGTTCGGGCGCGGACTGGCGCTTTTCATCATGTCCTCCTTCAGCACGGAGACCGTGCGCCTGCCCATCGTCATCAATTCGTCCACCTATTCCATCGCCATCCTCGTCGTGCTCACCGCTTCGGTCATGTCATTCGCGCTCGTCAGCCGGATGATCGCGAAACTCGACATGGTCGGGGTCCTGAAAGCCCGCGACTGAGATTGCTTCTTGGATTTTTTGAAACCGGATGATCAAAGCGGGCGGAGATGAGGAAGATGAGAACAACAATCGGTCTGATATGGATGCTCGCCCTGGCGGTGGCGAATGGAAAACCGGGGGATCCGGACCAGAACTTCACCCCGGAACTGCGGGCATGGGTCGCCCCCGACCACGTCACGGTGGCGGCCGACGGCCGGATCTGGATCGGTGGCGGCTTCGAACGGGCGGACAAATCGCCCTCGTCGGATCTGGTGCGGCTGGGAGTGAACGGGGGAATCGCGGACGAGCCCGCGCGCGGCTATCTCGCGGAGAAAAACGCGCTGGGTTTGGGAGGCTCGCCACCGGCGGTCGCACCATTTTTACTCGCCAATGGAGAATTCCTGCTGCCGGACGAATCCGACGGCTGGCTGCGGATGAGCGCGGCGGGCAAGGCGCTGGGCAAGGCGCTGGGCAAGGCGCTGGGCAAGGCATTCCCCGACCGGCAGGCAGGTCAGACGATCACTCCCCAGTTCGAACAAAACGGCTGGCTGTGGGTCATTCGTGACGGAGCGGACGGCCGGAGGGTTTTGGAACTGAGAAACGCGAAAACCGGCAGGCTGGTTCCAGGATTCACCCAAGCCGCCGACTGGCCGGGAGACCCGAGCGGCGTGGTCCCCGGACCGGCCGGGACCTTGTGGGTGCTCACCGCGGATTATTCAGAGCCATGGTTCGGTGCCTCCCCTCCTCCCGTTCCAGACAGGGTGTTTCAAATCGATGGAAACGGAGCGTTGATCGGAACCGCAAGGCAGTTGTTGAGCGGAAGACGGGCGGAGCGGTTGGCGGCCGGTCCGCAGGGGGCGTTCCGGGTCATCTACCGGCCGGACATGTCCCTCTGGAATTACTGGCCCGCTCCGAGCATCGCCGTCCACCGGGTCGACTGGCATGATCCGGATGGAGAACTGTCACGTTCCCAAGATTTCCAGGTTCCGATCTTCGGAGCGAAGTTCTGCTGGGCGGAGGCGGCGGATGGCTCCTACCTCGCAACGGGCATGTCCTCGATGTTTGCGGCGAGTCTTTACACCGGTTTCCCCACCGCCCTGCGACGCTACCACCCGGATGGAAGCCCTGATCCCACGTTTGAAAGCCATCAGGATGTCCGTTCCGTGGTGTCTCTGGCAGGTGGAAAATGGCTGCTCGACGGACTGCTCCGCATCAAGGCGGACGGCAGCAGGGATGCCACGTGGAAGGTTCCCCAGTTGGATCGACCGGCGGATGTGAATGTGATCGCTCCCCTGCCCGACGGCAGCACGCTGGTGGGCGGCGATTTCGCGACGGTGGACGGGCGCGTCCGGAACCGGTTGGTGGTGTTTCGCGAAAATGGAACGGTGGACCCGAAGTTCATTCTGGATGAACGGATCAGCGAGTGGAAGTCCGTCGCGGTTTCCGGAAAGGCGATCTATGTCGTCACCTCACAGCCGGTGAGCTATGGCGACGGGATCGTTTCGAATCTCGTGAAACTGCGTATGGACGGGACATTGATCGAAAGCTACCGGCCTGACATACAGGGATCCATATTCGACGGGAATTCCGGTCATCCACTTGTCACCGATGTTGTCAGCGTGCACGCCATCGGCCGGGATGGGATCCTTGCGAAAACATACAGCGCGAATGAGGTGGTAATCGTGAAGCTCCATCGGCTCGATGCGGACGGCTCACGGGTGGCGGGATTCCAAATCAACGACCAACAGTCGGTCTCCGGAAATGTCATGACCCGGAAGAACGGATCGTTCGTCGTCGGCGGGGTCATTTATTCAGCGAATGGCGGAGTCAAACGGGACCTCACCACCTACGATGTGGAGCTCCAGCCCCTGTGCGAAACACGCGACGGCGTGTTGTTTCTCGAGACCCGGAAGGCAACGCAACGCCGGCTGAGATTGTGGGAGAATTCAGGCTGGGCGTCATGGTTCCGCGCCCCGGCGCCGGACGCATTCAGCCAGGTTTCCGCAGTGCCGGGCGAATCGGGAAATCTCTATCTGTCGGCCGGATTTCAGAAAAAAGGTGCCAGACTTTTCAGGCTGTTCCCGAACGGCCGCATCGACAAGACCTTCATCAGTCCGGCATTCGCAAGCCGCGACAGACAGGCTGCGGGCAATTGGTGGAAAGCGAAGGAGTCCGGCAAGATCCCATGGAACCTTGCTCTCAATCAAACCGGGACCCACCCGCTCGCCTTGTCCTGGAATCCGCGGACGAAACGGCTCTGGGCGGGAGGTGATTTCAACCTGGTGAATGGCAAGGCCCGTGATGGACTGGCCTGGATCAAGGGCGGCCCGGCAAGCGGGTGGTCGTGGCGCTGAGAAAAACATCCGTTTTCTGAAACCCGGCATTCCTCTCCGGCGGATGACATGAGAGAAGGAGAATCACCAATGGGCGAGGCGGCGAAAAAAATGGACGCGGGCGGACGGACTGACGTCCGGGATGGGTCGCGGCTGCTCGCACGCATCGCCCGCCGGGATCCGGAGGCGCTTGCCGAGCTTTACCGGATGTGGGGCGACCGCTTGTACAGCATGGCGCTGCACTGGATCCGGGACGAGGGCGCGGCAAAGGAAGTGCTGCAGGATTGTTTCCTGCGGGTTTGGAAAAAAGCCGGAGACTTCGATCCTGAAAAAAGCCGGGGATTCACCTGGTGCGCGATGATCCTGCGCGGGCTGTGCCTTGATCATTTACGGAGCCGCAGGCGGAGGTCCGGAGTCTGGCATGATTGGGAGGCCGGGGCCGCACTCGAAGTCCCATCCCGTGGCGGCGTGGAGGATCTGGTTTTCCGGGAGACGGTCACCCGCGTGAGATCCGCTCTCGCCCGGCTGGATGACGCGGAATCCGAGAGCGTCCGGGCGGCGCTTTTCGATCCGGGCAGCATGCGGGACCACGCGCGGCGATGGGGCATACCGCTGGGCACCGCGAAAATCCGCATCCACCGGGCGATGTTGAAACTGAGAGAGCTTCTGCAGAAAGGAGATGACGATGAATCCAAATGACCTCGCGGACGCCACGGCGCGCGCGCTCGACCTGCTGGACCCGGACGATCCAGCGAACCCGGATCCAAGACTTTTCAGGGAACCTTGCCTCGCCGCTGAGATCCGGACGACGCGCGAAACTGCGGCAGATGTCTGGCTGGCGGTTTCCCCGCTTCACGTGGCACCTGCCGAGGTATTGCCCCGGTTGATGGCTGAGATCAGCGGATCAGGAACGCCTGCCCGGAAGAAGGGCTTCCCCATGATGCCATGGCTTGCGGCCAGCGGGTGGGCTGCCGCGGCAGTGGTGGCCATCGTCCTCTGGCCCAGCGAGACCAACCTCGGGTTGCAAAACCAAAGGGAAAAACTGGCGGAGGAGTCATTTTCATCCCATGCGGACCACCAAACGAAGGCCGAGCCTCTTCCGGCGTCGCGGGAAAACCGCATCAGTCATGACATCGCCCGACTTCAGGAACGTCTCGCCGACGCCAGGCGGGATCGTGGAGACCTGTCTCCAAGAGTGATCAACCTCACCGCTCCCGGGACCGTTCCACGCACTGAAGAGGAATCCCGGCAGCGGGTGCGGACGATCCTGTCACACGCGTTGCGTTCCACACTGGAAGTGGAAAGCGCTGCATCATCGGACCCGGCGACGCTCGTCATCGAACGTGGCTGGCTGCCCGACGGACTGCCTTTCCCGACAGATGACGGGATGATCCGACATCGGAACTTCCCCGAACATGCCTGGCGGGAAATGGGCCTCCTGCGGTCCGAGGACGGCGAGTTTTATGATCCCGAGGCGGACATCGTCTGGTCCGCCGATCCCGAAGGCAGGGGATTCATCGGACAAAAAGCCACCGCGGACGAGGATATCACCCGCTTCAACGACCATCCCGACACCTCTCCCCGGATTGCGACAAAACCCAGGACCTTACCCGAAGGATTCATCATCAAGAGCGCGGTTGATGACACGGCGGAGGTGGTGATCGACCAGGTCCCTCCGCCGGCCACCGGGACACAGCACCTCCTGATCGTCACCGACTCGTCCGGACACCAGGAAACGATCCCCGTCACACCTCCGGCTCCATCAACCGCACCGGATGAAGGCGGGGTGTCCACCCAATCCGGCCCTCTGCTGGCCGGAGGAGACACGCAACCACCCACCGGCGTCCACATCCCGGAGGGATTCGTGCCTCTGACTGTCGGTTCCGGAACCATTGTGATGACGATCCCCAACTTCTCCTCCACGAATTCTTTCCAACTGATAGAACGCTCCGATGTGCCCAACGGACAGCCGGACAGAATCATCGTCGAGAGTGGTCCTTGAAAGTGGTCGCAGGCTGGTCTAAACAAGGCAAGTCAGACATCATGGCAACACAGGACTCCGCCGCACCCTCCACCGCGCCTTGGGAAAACAAGCGCAACCCATCGGGAAAAAACCTCATCCGCCGTTCGATCCCGTGGTTGGGAGGCCTCGTATTGGTCGCCCTCATCGCATGGGGACTCTGGCCGAAACCCGTTGTCATCGAAACCGGTCTTGTCGCCCGCGGCCCCCTGACCGTGCGGGTTTCCGAGGAAGGCAAGACGCGGGTGAGGAACCGCTACATCGTGGCCGCACCCGTGGCCGGAAAAATGCGCCGCGTGCCGCTCAAACCCGGTGACGAAGTGAAGGCGGGTGAGACACTGCTAACCGCCATCGAGCCCGCCGTCACTCCCCTGCTGGATCCCCGTTCCCGAGCCCAGGCGGAAGCCGTCGTTTCCATGCGCGAGGCCTCCCGCAAGCAGGCCACCGAATCCCTGGCGGCCCGCAAGGCAGCCTTGGAAATGTCGGAGGCCGACCGGGACCGCATGCGCGCGGTCACCCAGGCAGGCTCCCTGTCCGATTCCGAACGTGACAGGATGGAGGCGGATTTTTCGATGAAATCCGCGGAACTGCGGGCGGCGGAGTTTTCCCTCCAGGTCATCGACTACGAACTCGCCCAGGCCCGTGCGGCATTGGCACGGCCCGAAGCCGACACCACGGGGAATCTGGTGGAAGTGAAATCCCCTGTCAGCGGACGGGTGCTGAAGGTGATGCAGGAAAGCGAGATGATCATCGCTCCCGGCACACAGATCCTGGAGATCGGCGATCCGGCGGATATTGAGATCGAAGCGGAAATCCTTTCCCGGGACGCGGTCTCGATCAAACCGGGTGATTCCGTGGAAGTGGAGCAATGGGGTGGCGAAACACCGCTCAAGGGCCGCGTCCGTCGCGTGGAGCCTGCCGCGTTCACGAAAATCTCAGCCCTCGGAGTGGAGGAACAACGGGTCATCGTCCTCAGCGATCTTGTGGAAATCCCTGAAGCAGCCAAGGGACTCGGCGACCGTTACCGTGTCGAAGTGCGGGTCGCCATCTGGCATGGAGACGACGTGGTCGTGGTCCCCGCCGGCGCCCTCTTCCGCGAAGGAAATGCTTGGAAAACCTATCTCTTCAAAGACAACACCGCAAAGCTGACACCGGTCGAGGCGGGCCACAGCGACGGGCGGTTCACCGAGATCCTGTCTGGTGTGGCGGCGGGAGACGAACTGCTCCTCCATCCGCCGGACACGGTGAAGGACGGCACCCCGGTGGTCAAACGCGCCGAGTGACGTCCATGCATCCCCCGTTGCGGATCACCCGGCTTGCCGCACGTCGTTTCGCACGCCGTGCGCTCGGGCTGGACACGCCGTTTCCCGACGTTGGCAGCGCGCTCGCCCACCACGGATACATCCAGATCGATCCCATCAACGTCTGCGGACGCATGCACGATCTCATCCTGCGGAACCGCGTGGAGAACTACCGGCAGGGTGACCTGATGCGGCACCTGCATGGAGACGGATCAACCATCCCCGCGGAATTCCGCACCGGCTTCGAACATCACCTGCCGGACAGCGGCGTGCTCGTCGCATTTCCATTGGACGCTTGGCCGCACCTGCTTTCAGCCATGCACCACCGCACGGAACGCGACAGCGCATGGTCGGGAAAACTGACGGCGGAGGAGATTGAACTTTCAAACCACATCCTCGCGGAGATCGCCATCCGGGGTCCGCTTTCCTCGACCGACATCGACGACAAACGCCGCAATGTCTCCGCGATATGGGGCAGCGCGACCCTTGCGAAATCCGTCCTCCAGAAGCTCTTCTTCCATGGCCGGGTCCTCATCGCCAGACGTGATGGAAACCGCCGTCTCTACGATCTCCCGGAGCGCGTCCTCCCCGCCGCCACACTCGTCGCCAAAGAACCCGATGCGACCGACACCGCGCGCTGGCTCGCCCTCACCAAACTCCGCCAGCGCCGCCTCGCCATTCTCAAGCGCGAGGAACTTAAACACGTCGCCGATGATGTCCAGGCCATCAAGCTGACCGACGCCGACTCCCCCACGTTCCACTGCTTGCGCGAGGATCTCGCACTCTTGGACGCCGCCGGCGCTCCATCCCCCGCCATGCTGCTGGCTCCGCTCGATCCTCTCATCTACGACCGCAAGCTCACTTCCGCGTTGTGGAGCTTCGATTACACATGGGAGGTTTATACTCCTCCGGGCAAACGCGTCCGAGGCTACTACGCGCTGCCGATTCTTTCCGGCGACGAGCTCGTCGGCCACGTTGATCCCAAAGCGAACTTCAAGACCAGGAAACTCGAAATCATCTCCCGCTCGGTGCGCCGTGGGCATCCGGTGGCGGGGTCTGTGAAATCTCTTGCGAAATTTTTAGGCCTGCGCTGAGAGAAATCCGCTCACTCCGGCTCATCGGGAGCCCTTCGGATCAACGCTTGGGTGATATCATCCGAATACGATGCCAGAAAATAAAGCGCCAAAGCCGGGTAAACAAAAAACCAGTTCTTCATGCTCAGCAGTCGTTCCATACGATGTGCCACCTCCGCAAGCACCGCTTTGGCCTGCTCCGGATCGCCGGATTTCTTCAATGAGTCCACGAGTTCCAATGCCAGTGGAGTGAGCAATATTGGAGGCCCGATTAAAAACCATGCCGCAAGCACCGAGGCAACGATAGCTAAAGCCAACACCCGTCTTCTGACCCATGGGTGCCTGATGGAAAAACCTTCGTGTAAAAGTGTGGAAACCGCAAACCATCCCATACCAGCGAAGGGTAACGAACGTCCTCCATTGGAAATCCACAGGCCCAGACACACGAAACCGATGAATAACGGAATGACACTCCAGCGAACTCCTTTCATTTCATGAGGCCCCAAGGCCTCGCGTCCTTCCCTGCTTAGCACAAGAATCCCGTCAAACATCGGACGCGCCACCATGGCGAGACAGATGAACAGCATGAAGGCCGTGCCAATCATCCGGCCAATGAGCCTCACCGCCTCGGGGTTGCTCCGTGACATCAGAAAATTTGGCAAAATCACACCCAACAAAACGCCGAAGACGACGATTTTCAGGATGGATAATCGCGACAGTGAAATTAACAGCCGCAGCAAAGCTCCCAATACCGGATTCCCTCGTTGGAGAGATTGGGCGAGACCCGTTCTCGCGTCTTCATTATCAGGATCGATACGCAGCGCCTCTTGAAAATGCATTCTCGCCTCAGGAACCGAATCGCGCTCCAGCAGAATCCATCCTCTGGCGGAATGATTGGCAGAGTCCTCCGGATCATCCGATAACAGTGCCAACGCCGAATCCTCGGCTTCCTCATGCCGACCGAGCTTGCCCAATGCGATGGTGCGGAAAAACCGGCAGACGTCATGATCCGGATCCATGGCTAGACCTTTCCCCGCATGCTCCAATGCTGTTTCCCATCGGTCACGATCCAGATAGATCCGGGTCAGCAGGGCGCGAAGATCCGCATCATCCCCACCGAGCGCCATTGCGGCATCAACCGACTGCTCAGCTTCCTTCAAATTCGTCGAAGCCAAAAGCGCCTCAGCCAGAATTTCATGGGGATAGCTCCATTCCGGTGCCAGACCAATGGCACGGCGGGCGGCTTCCTGAGCCTCCTTGGGCCGGTCCAACCGACAAAGCAATTTTGAAAGATGAAGGTGCAGTTCCACATCGTCGGGCTCCTTGGCAAGCAATGACCGGAGAATCGGCTCGGCTTCCGCAAAACGACCTCTCCGGATCAAAAAGGTGAAATGGACGGTTTCAGTGCTCATGGCTCGCGGACAGAGCCTCTGGATAGCAGGGCCTCCAACGGCGCGCGAGCAAGAAACGAAACAGAAAAACCAACCGTCAGGTGATCACACTTGACGTCACCTCACGAATTCCAGCTTCAAACTGAAGTTCGACGATCGCAAGCTAAGCGATGATCTCATGGATCACCTTGCCGTGCACGTCCGTCAGGCGGAAGTCCCGGCCGGAATAGTTATAGGTGAGCTCCTTGTGGTTCAGGCCTAACAGATGCAGGATGGTCGCGTGGAGGTCGTGGACGTGCACGGGCTTTTCAACGGCGCGGAAGCCGAATTCGTCGGTCGCCCCGTGGACATGGCCGCCTTTCACTCCGCCGCCCGCCAGCCAGGTGGTGAAGCCGTAGTGGTTGTGGTCGCGGCCTTTCATGACACCCGCGTTCGATCCGGCCTTGGGCAGTTCGACAACCGGAGTCCGTCCGAATTCGCCGCCCCAGATGACAAGCGTCTCATCCAGCATGCCGCGCATTTTCAGATCCGACAGGAACGCGCCGATCGCCTGGTCGCACTCGCCCGCGAGGCGGCGGTGGTCCTCGATGTCGTCGTGGCTGTCCCACGGCTGGCCGTCGCCGTGCCAGAGCTGGATGAACCGGACACCGCGTTCCAACAGACGACGCGCCATCAGGCACTGGCGGGCGAATTTTCCGGGGCCATACATCTCACGGATATTGGTCGGTTCCTTGGAAATATCGAATGCGTCCGTCGCCTCGCTCTGCATGCGGTAGGCGAGTTCGAAGCTGCGGATGCGGGATTCCAACTGCGGGTCATGGCCGCGTTCCGCGAGGTGGCGTTCGTTGAGCTTGCGGAGGAATTCCAACTGCCCCGCCTGCCGTGGATCGCGGGCGGAAGGGTTGCGGAGGTTTTCGATCATCCGGTCCACGTCCTCGATGGAGCTGTCCAGATAGGTGCCTTGGAAGCGGCCGGGGAGGAATGAGGCACGCCAGTTCTCCGCCCGCTTGATGGGCATGCCGCCGGGGCACATGGAGACGTAGGTGGGGAGATTTTCATTCTCACTGCCGAGGCCGTAGCTGACCCACGATCCCATGGAGGGCCGGGCGAGGCGGCCATCCCCGCAGTTCATGAGCATGAGCGATGGTTCGTGATTCGGCACGTCCGCCGTCATCGAGCGGATGACGCAGAGGTCGTCGGCGTGCTTCGCGGTGTGTTTGAAAAGCTCGCTCACCTCCAGCCCGCACTTTCCATAGCGATCAAAGGTGAAGGGCGTGCGCAACGCGGTGCCGGTGGGCCGCTCGGTTTTCAGGCCTTCCAACGGGATGACCTTTCCATGCTGATCCTGCAACGCGGGTTTGTGGTCGAACGTGTCCACCTGGGAGGGACCACCATTCATGAAAAGATGGACGACGCGTTTCGCCTTCGGGGCGAAATGCGGAATGAGGTTTTCCGTGGAGTTCACCACCATCCCGGACGCGTTCGCCGCGCCGCCGAACAGCCCTCCAAGCGCGAGACCGCCGAAACCCATGCCGCAGCGGCGGAGGAAGTCGCGGCGGTCCAGGATGATGTCATTGGCAGTGAGGCGGTGGGACATGGTCAGTCGATGAAGTGAAATTCGTTGGATGCCCAGAGCATCTGGATGAGATCCGCCCAGGGATCCGCCGCTCCAGGCATGGCTGGCGGAGCATCGGTGGTGGGAAACTGCTTCTTGAGATTTCCCACTTCCACCGGCTTCCCGTCCGGTTTTTCCCGGCCCATCACGCGCAGGTTCCAGCCGACGGAACCGACGGTGTCACCCTCGGGAGCGCGAAGTACGAAGTCCACCGTATCTCCGGCGGCGACACCGGCCCACTCTCCCTCGATGGCCGCTTCCGAGTCCGGGGCGAGCGGGTGGCTGATGAATTCCGAACTGCCGGACTTCGCCAGATTCCATGCCAGCGTGGCTCCGCCTTTTCCCGTGCGTTTGATGGTGCCGGTCATGCGGACCTCTCCCGCACCGAGCGCGCGCCAGCGGAGGATGAGATCGTGACCCGCGGCGGGATGGCCGCCGCCCGCTCCGGCGTTCAGCCAACGGATGGGCGCGGTCGCCGCGTCAGGACCCGTTTTCCATGTGCCGTCGGAAAAAATGGGAAATGCCTGGGCTTCACCCGGCAGCCCGCCGGTATCCGGCGCGTGGCGGATTTCCCACACTCCTGAAAGCCGTGGCTGATAGTCCGCCGGATTCACATGGTGCAACCATTCCAAGGCATCACGGCTCTCGTCCGCCGTGGGCGCGCGCTGATAGATGCGTTCGAAAAGCCAGTTGAGCTTCGCCGCATCATCCCCCAGCGCATGGAATTCGGGATCCGCCGCGAGCTTGGCCGCCTGCCGCAGGACGAGCGGGCCATTGAGGAAATACAACGCCTGCTGCGGTACCGTGGTTTCCACACGTTTCGGACTGTGATGGTCCGGATGCGGAAGATCGAACGAGATGAAGGTGCTCGACAAGGCATAGCGGTCCACAAAGCCATAGACGCTGCGCTTCGTGTCGGAGCTGCCATTCTCCAACGATATGGAACGGCCGCCGACGCCCTTTCGATCGAGGGTTCCCGCAGTGGCCAACAGGCGGTCGCGCATGGATTCGAAATCCTCCCGCCGCCGGTTCCACTTCCAGAAAAGCGTGTTCGCCTGGTCGATGGACTGGTTCGCTTCCGGCCCCTCCGCGGCGAGGCGGAATGCCTGGGATGTCAGGATGAGACGGTGGAGGTTTTTCAATGAACGGCCTTGTTCGTTGAAGCGCAGGGCGAGCCAATCCATCAGGGGACGCAACGCCGGGTCCAGTTGTTGGACTCCGAAATCCCCGGGATCCGCGAGAGGGTTTCCGAAGTGCCATGCCCACACCCGGTTCACCATCACGCGGCTGGCGAGCGGGTTCGCGGGATCGGCGATCTTTTCCGCAAGCGAGAGGCGCGGGCTCTTTCCTTCGGGGAACTTTCCACCACCGAGGAAGCTGAGCCACTCGCGGTCGAAGGCCTCGCCCTTGTTATCGGGGTTCCCCCGGACAAAAACCTGCGCGGGTGAGAAGTTTTTCCGATCCGCCAGACTCATCGCCCGTGGTGGCGAACCGGCGTGCTCGGTGAAAAGCCGGGTCTTCGCCCCCGCCCGCGCGCGGTTCTGGTTGCCGTCCTCCTGATCGAAAATTTCCGACACCCGGGCGGTATCGTAGGACAACGGGCAATCACCTCTCGCAGCCAGGGCTTTCAACTCACTGCCGTCCGGCGCGGCGGACCATTCCTGAGCGAGCGCGAGGCAGAGGGCTTTCCGGCCTGCCTCGTCGGCGGCATCCATTTCCCTCGCCCATGTGGCCAGTCGCGGCACGGCCTTGTCGCTCCATGCGGGTTCATTGAGGAAATCACGCCATCTCACCACGGCGGAGGGGCGGAAACGACCGCGCTTGAAGGCGTCGGCGGTGGATTTCCCGACGTCCCAGTTTTCCTTTTTCGCGATCCATGCGAGTTCCAGATAGACGCCGAACGACTCGGGCGTCCGGATCTGGTCCACGATGACCTGCCGTGCGGCGCGGTCGGCGTCCTCAAGCTTCGCCAGCTCGACATTGAACGCGGCGAAGGCGGCCTCGTCCTTCGGCTTGCCGATCACCGGCTTCTCGCCCGGCTCGTCCGTGTTTTCAAAAATCGAATACAGCGAATAGTAGTCCTTCGTGGTGATCGGATCGGACTTGTGGTCGTGGCAACGCGCGCAGGCGACGGTGCTGGAGAGAAAACCCCGGGTGACCACGTCCACGCGGTCGTCGATGGTTTCCAACCGGCCCGCGCGCGGACCGACTGTTAGAAAACCCAGTGCGGCGAGATCCGGGTGATCCGGCCTGTCGGTGAGCAGATCCGCAGCGATCTGGAGCTTGATGAAATCCCCGTAAGGCAGGTCTTCATTGAACGAACGGATCAACCAGTCCCGATAGGTGTAGGCGAAGGGATAACGGTTGTCCTGGTCGAAGTTGTAGCCCTGTGTGTCCGCGTAGCGGGCAACGTCCATCCAGTGGCGCGCCCAGCGCTCGCCGTAGGCGGGGCTTTCCAACAATTCATCGACAAGCGACTTCCACGTCGCATCGTCCGGACGCTCCTCGATCCGTCTGATCTGTTCCGCCGTCGCGGGCAGTCCCGTCAGCGTGAAGGCCGCCCGCTCGATCCAGACGCGCGGTGGGGCTTGTTTCGCCGGTTGGATTCCCGCTTTTTTCCACGCAGCCGCGAGGATGGCGTCGATGGGATGCGCTCCCGCTTCCGCGGATACCTTCGGTTCCACCGGTGGCAGATACGCCCAATGATCCTCGGCCTCGGCGTGTGCCGGGAGGACTGTCAGACTGATGGCCAGGAGGAAAAAACGCATGGAATTAGCACAAGATACACTCGTTCCGCCCGGATGTTTTCAAAATCGACAGAGAGAGTTCCGGTCTTGCCCTGTGCGAAATGCACTGTATCCGTGATCCATATGTCACCGAACATTTTAAAAGCCCTGCCCCTGGTCACGCTGATGGGCTCCGCCAACGCCGCCGACTGGACTCCGCTGTTCAATGGCAAGGACATGGACGGATGGACCACCGTCCTCGACAAGTCGAAGCCCGGCGAGGACCCGAATCACTACGTGCAGGTCCGCGACGGCTCCATCCACATGTATGCGGACACGGACACGTCCGCAACCGTGCCCTTCGGCGTGATCGTGCACGACAAGACATTCTCCCGTTTCCATCTGAGTCTCGAATACCGTTGGGGAGGGAAAAGATTCGCACCCCGGAAGAATGACATCCGTGACGCGGGTGTCATCTACCATGCCACCAACACCGGCAAGATCTGGCCGGATTCGGTGGAGTATCAAATCCAGGAAGGTGACACCGGCGACATCGTCTACCTGCCGAAATCCGGCCTCACCTGGATGCATCCGGATCCGAAAAGCGCTCCGGAGGGACAAGGCGACCCCGGCATGCTCCCTGAGGACGGAGGCACGCCGAAGGACTTCACCGGCACGAATTTCGCCTACGTCGGCCGCTACCCGGTGCTCGATACCGTGGACGGCTGGAATCATGTCGAGGTCATCGTGCAGGCGGACCGCTCCGCCGAGCACATCGTGAACGGCAGGACACGCGCCCGCATTTCCCAGCTTCAGGAAAAAAACGGTGACTCGCTGAAGGAAGGAAAAATCGCCCTCCAGCTAGAAGGCGCGGAGATCCTCTACCGCGACGTGAAGATCCGTGAACTCGGCGAACCGCTCGCCGCCGACCGCGGCGTGGTGTCGATGAGTGCCGTGAAGGGCCAGAAAACCCGCAAGGCCACGCTTACCGTCAAAAATCCCTCCGGCGGGCCCCTCGCGGCGGACATCTCCGTGGTTGGAAAAGATGCCGCCCTGTTCAAGGCCACCGCCACCGGTGCGACCATTCCCGCAGGCGGCTCGACCGTGGTGACGGTGGAGTTTTCCGGGACGGACACACCGGGCCGCTTCAGCGCGGGATTGCAGATCGGCAGCAAGGAAGAAGGCGCGTTTGTCATTCTCCAGGGCATCGGCCTCGCGGCGTTCGAAGGCAAGAACGAGCCTCCGTTGCAATCCATCGTCCACGCGCTCGGCATCCCGCTGGATGTGGGCGGCGGCAAGCTCGAGCTGGACAGCAAGAAGGACACCATCGGCCAGAGCGTCGCGGTTCCGGCATTCCAGGCGGCGGGCGCGGGGAAGATCCGTGTCACACCGCTGGCGAGATTCTCACCACCTGAGGACACTCCGTTCGGCATTGTGCTTTCCGGCGGGTCCGAATTGTCGGAATTGGGCAAACTCAGCGACTCCTCCGCGGAAATCCCGGACGCCCACCAGACCTTGTTCCCGCCTTTGGTTGGCGGGGCGGGCTCGGTTGAGTTCGACGCCCCGTCGAAGCCGTTCGCCTTCTATATGAAAGGACACAAGTTCGATTCGTTCAGCGATCCGGCGATTCCGACGAAAGCGGAAATCCCCCACACCGCACGGGTTTACCCTGTTAGAAACTACCAGGGCCGCAAGATGGAGAACGCTTGGCTGGTAGGCTTCGAGGAAGCGAGCAACGGCGACTACCAGGACGCGCTCTTCCTCATCGAGAACGCCGCTCCGGCGAAATAGAAACGCCGCACGCTTTTGGAACCCTGATCAAGTTGACGCAGCCCGGGCGGACTCCTAGGCTGCGTTTCCTTTATGAATGAACGCGGTTTTTCCACACTTCTCCGCCCTGGCGGCATCCTGCGATGGTCCACGGCATGCATCCTCGCCGGCACGCTTTCGAGCTGTGAGCGCAGCTATGTCGCCACCGAAAAGGATGTCGAGATGGCTGACATACAGGCGCGGATCGAGAAATTGGACGGCATCAAATCTTCGCTGACAAGCGGGGAGGTGACCAACAATTTCCATATCCCCGGCGTGGGTTATTACCATGCGGAGATCGGCAGGTTCCTCGAACATCCCTATGGCTTCGTGAAGGACGGTCTTCACTATATCAATGGCGAGTGGGAGTATTTCGCGAGGGAATCAACCGTCGCGGCGAGTCATCCGACGGCGAAAGCGTTGAGGCAGGTCGAGATGGCCCTGGAGGAGGAACAGAAAAACACGGCTCTTCCCCAGAACCAGCACCAAGGCGGGCTGGGAATGGGCAACGCGCTGATGATGTATTGGCTTCTATCAGGAAACC
Source organism: Luteolibacter yonseiensis (assembly GCF_016595465.1). NCBI lineage: Bacteria > Pseudomonadati > Verrucomicrobiota > Verrucomicrobiia > Verrucomicrobiales > Verrucomicrobiaceae > Luteolibacter > Luteolibacter yonseiensis. The sequence continues at coordinate 330,134 of NZ_JAENIK010000008.1, forward strand.
GCGGCGCTTACACCTCCGGTTCCGGATTTCAACAGGCCCGGCAGAATGTCAGCGGTTGGCAGCAGGACGTGGAGAAGAAGCGTGAGGAGACGAGGACATACGCCGCGATGAATCCCGGCTACGGCCGCGTCGTTGAAAAGGCGAAGGCGGGTGGAACGACCGTCAAGGTCGGCCAGTCCGTGCGGGGAGGCTTCGGCTCCTCATCGTCACGTAGCGGCGGCTTCTCGTATGGCGGATGACACAGCATGTTTTAGAAGCAAATATCACGGAAATGAAAACCGACATCCGCCTTGAAAACAACGCACCGCGCGCCGGATGGCGGCAGCGCGTGGAGGAAGCGGGCCTCATCTGGCATGGCGCCGATGGCGAACCGTATTGGACGGAGGATGAGCACCTCGTGCTCACGATGAAGGCCGCTGAAACCTTGGAAGATGCCGCGACCGAGTTGCACGCCCTGTGCCTGGAAGCCTGTGAGGAAATCATCAGACGCGACTGGTGGGGACGTCTCGCCATTCCGGAATCCGCCATCGGATTGGTGCAGACCTCGTGGATGACCCAGGACCTGTCCTTGTACGGCCGCTTCGATCTCGCATGGGATGGCAAGGGCGACCCGAAGCTGCTGGAGTATAATGCCGACACCCCGACATCCCTGTTGGAAGCCGCCGTGATCCAGTGGCAGTGGCTGGAGGAGGTCGCACCGGAGAGCGACCAGCTCAATTCAATCCATGAGGCATTGGTGGAACGATGGAAGTCAGTCTCGGAAAACCGCATCCACTTCGCCTGTGCCTGGGAAAATCTCGAAGACCGCCAGACAATCGCCTACCTCGCGGAAACCGCCGAGCAGGCGGGAAAAAGCGTCGAACTGTTGGACATTTCCGATATCGGATTTTCCCCTGGAGGACGCTTCACGGATCCGGACGAACAGGACATCGACAAGTTGTTCAAGCTCTACCCGTGGGAATGGATGGCCCAGGAGCCGTTCTTCGCCGAGATCGGCCAGGAGCGCCCGCGCTTCATCGAACCGGCATGGAAGATGATGCTGTCCAACAAAGGCATCCTTCCGATCCTATGGGAATTGAATCCCGGGCATCCGTTGCTGTTGCCAGCCTATCTGAAGAAAGAAGAACTGCATTCCCAAGGCGTACAGTTCTGGGTGGAGAAACCGTTTTTCGGGCGTGAGGGAGCCGGTGTGTCCGTGATGAACAGGGGAGACCGGATCCATGCGGGAACTTCCGGCCATGAGAGCGAGCCGGTGGTCTATCAGAAGCACGCGAACCTCTTCAACGCGGGCGGCAGGCATTTCGTCTGGGGCCTGTGGATGGTCGGCGACGAATGCCGCGGCCTGTCCGCGCGAGGGGACCGCTCTCCGGTGACCGGAAATCTGAGCCGTTTTTTCCCGCACCGGATCGACGGCTGAAGCGGCATGGTCAACGAACGGAGATGACGCGCTTTCCCCGGTCCGCCGTTTCGATGGAGAACCGGACGGGCAGGAATTTTTCAATGACGGAGATGTTGGTGGGGATGTGGTCGTCCGGTGCCATGGTCGTGAAGCTCCCCTCGCCCGCCAGGGCCATGGGCAGCAGGAGCTGGTCCGCCAGACAACGGCCGACCGCGGCTCCCGAACCGATGAAATCCTGTATGGTTTTCGCCGCACGCCTGCCGACACGCTCTGCGGTGACGTTGGTTTCCCCGAAGGCACTGGTGAGTTCGCTGGTGTGTTCAAAAACCGCTTCGTAAAGGCAGCAGACACCACGCCCGGGACCGGGTTCGCGGATCTCCACGCTGGCGTCGTCGCACGGATATTGGGCGAGCGCGGAGTCGAGGATGCGCCCGGCGATGTGGATCGGGAGATTCCGCGAAGGAACACGCAGGACCAGGGATTTCACCTCGCCCGGTTCGTGGAGATGGAAAGCCGCCAGCTTTTCACAAGGCTGGATCGTGGCTTCGATGATCCCGCCACCGACGGGCGCGAAGCCGCTTTGCACGAGCGACACCGTCGCACGGCCTCCCATCTTTCCCAAGGCCGGCAGGAACACACGGTCGATGAACTCGAACGGAGGCGCGAGCGGGTTATGGGTTCCACCTTCCAGCCGCAGCGTGCTGGCACCACCGGCATGCAACAGCGCGGGAAGCAAGGTCTGGAACAGCAGGCTGGTGCTGCCCGCGGTGCCGATGGAGAACCGATAATCTCCACCGCAGGTTTTACCGGCGCGGAAGACCAGCTCGGTGGAACCGATCTCCGCTCCGTCGGCGGTTCCGTTGGAGATTTCGCACGCGGCTTTCACACAGGTGAGATGCTGGCGCATGAGGCCGGGTTTCGGGCGCTTGCCACGGATGCTGGTCATGCGGAACGGCTGGCCGGTGACCATGGCAAGCGAGAGCGCCGTGCGGAGCATCTGCCCGCCACCGTCGGTGCCGTCGAGTTGGATGAGTTTCATTGGAAAAGAAGGGGAAGACCGGACGGATCGATGTGACCCGTCCGGTCTGTTAGAATCAATCATCCGCCGCACTTTCGTCCTTGATGACGAAGCGAGCTTGGAGTCTGGCCACCTGGCGTGCAAGACCTGCGGCTTCCACGCTGCGGAGGACCTCCGGGAAATCCTTGTAGGCGTCCGGGGCCTCGTCGATCGGATACTTGCGGCAGTTGGTGAGAATGTCGGAAGCATCGAAGTCCGCATCCACGGATTTCTGGTCGAGCGTGCGGGCGGCGTTCTTGCGACCCAGCCGGCGGCCGGCGCCGTGGTTGACCGACCAGGCGGTGCGCTCGGCACCACCTTCCGCCACCATGACGACGGAGCCGTCGCGGGGATTCCCGGGAAGCAGGATCGGGTGGCCGGTCTCGGCGAAACGCGTTCCTGCCAGCGCGAAGTGGCCGCCGGGGACGGCGCGTGTGGCACCCTTGCGGTGGACCCACGCCTTTTTCCCGGCAACGATCTCCTCTCGGGCGATGTTGTGCGAGATGAAATAGACGAGTTGTCCGTCGCATCCGGGCAGGATCTCCTGGAAGGCCTCCAACACGAGCGCGTTGATGAGCAGGTGGTTCACGGTGGCGAAGTTCGCGCCGATCGACATGTCGTCGATGTAGGCGTCCGCCTCGGGTGTGCCGAGTGGTGCGTAAACGAGCTGCTTGTCACCTGCGGGGAATGGCGTCGCCCAGTCACGGAACTTTTTCTCAAGATCCCTGAACTGCCCCTGGGCCAGCAGATTTCCGAGGCCACGCGATCCGCAGTGGCTGAGGAAGGAAACATGGCCGTCCTTGAGGCCGAACACGTCCGCGGTTTCCCTGGCGGACGGACGATCCACGACGCGGGTGATCTCGCACTCGCCGAAGTGGTTTCCACCACCGTAGGAACCGAGTTGCCCCACCTTGTCGCCGAAGTTCCTCACACGCCCGGTATCAAGGATGAATTCGAGCCTGCTACGGAGGGCGTCGTAGGTTCCGTCGTGACCACGGTGGGTGGAATCCTCGCAACGGTCCGCCCATTCCGCAGGGATTCCGAGCGCATCACAAACACGCTCGGTAGCCCCCTCGGTAACGGCGAGGAAACCAAGCTCGCTGTTGACCCTGCGACCCTTTTTCACGCTCCTCTGGCCACGACCGGCACCGGTGGGCGTGCGCTCGACGATGGCGTTGATGAGCGCGCGGCGCGTCACCTTGTCGAGGATCGCGTCCTCGGGAATGTCGAGCTGCAGCAGGGACATGGAGCACTTGATATCGACTCCGACGGGGCCGGGATAGATATGGGTGGGAGAAACCATGACGCAACCGATCGGCGCGCCGTATCCCACATGACCGTCGGGGTTCAGGATGACATCGGTGACACCGGGAGCCATGCGCGAGTTGACGGCCTGCTGGAGGCACATCTCGTCGAAGTTGTCCCGGATGGCGTCGGTGCCGATGACGGTGATGGGCTTCCCCGCGTCGTTGGGAAGAGGAATGAAGCCGATGGCTTCGTCGGTTTTATGGATGGTGTTCATGGTAATTATATAAAAAGTTTGATGAGGTGGTAAAACCCGAAAACTGTTGCGGCTAGAAAGATGCAGAAAACGATGAGGTATAGGTAAATGAGCAGTCGTTCCTTCCAGCCGGGGATAATTGGCTGAACCGGTGTTTCCTCATTAAGCACGACGAGTTCGACGCCGAGCTGTCCTTCATCTATCAATGCAGATTTCTCTCCGCCATCCAACAGGCGGGTGATTGCGTCGCGTAGCAGGCCCAAGCCGGGACGATTTCCCGTTAATACGCAATGGTCATGGTCGACATCTGCTTCAAGGAATGATTTTTGAAAGTCTTCTTTCATTTGATATGGGAGGAGGCGACAAGGAGTTGGTGAAACATTCCCGCTCTACCGCTGAGCTACCGGGCCGTCGATGGTGGTCCGGACGGGACTCGAACCCGCGACATGGTCATTCAAATGATGTAGTTCCACCGGCATTCGCCAGTTGGTTGGATGTTTTGTTGATTGAAAGAGAACCCGCGGCAAGGATTCGAAAGACATTTCCATCGCTCTATCCTGGCTGAGCTACCCGCTTGCGCGGGGTCGGATTCGAACCGACGACCTATGGGTCCCAATGTAGTCTTTCCGGGCATTCGCGGGAAGGTGGCGCTGGCAAGGGATTGTGAGACATTTCCGGTCTTGCGACCGGCGTGGGGATCGAACCCACTCGCGGAATTGAACTCCCGCTCACCTGTAGTCCCACAGGCATCCAGCGATGAAGGTTGGAAACCGCGACAAGAGAGGGAAGGATCCGATAATTGCTCTACCACTGAGCTACCCTGCTTTCGCAAGGGCCGGGATCGAACCGGCGACCAATGTAATCCTTCTGGCATTCGCGATTTCAAAGAAACTGCCGACAAGTAGTTCGGGGACGGGCCGTTGAGTTGCCATTACTCTATTCCGCATCTGCGGAAGTGGGATTCGAACCCACATCTGGCGGCATCATGTAGTCCCTGAGGCATCCGGCAGGAGGGGGATGTCAGCGCGGCGGCAAGGGATGATGAGAGGAATGGGTTTCGCAACCCGACGGTTTGTAACGTTGTAGTCTCATCGGCATCCGCCGCGCTGACAAAGGTTCATGCGGTTTTCATGTGTTTGGCGAGGGGTTGAAGTTCGATTTCCTTGATCCAGTGATGAGCTCCCTCCGCCCCGGCGGCGAAGCTGGCGATAAGGTCGAAGACGCTGTCGCTGAAACCCGCGATGTTGAGGATGTCCTTGCGATCGGGGGCCTGGGTGGTGGTGTTCGGGACGATGTCGATGCAGACGAGCTTCGCCTTCGGATTGCGGTTCTTGATTTTTTCCCACTCGGCCATCATCGAGGTTCCACGGCCAGCCTTCGGGTCCGCCCATGATTCGTTGTCGGAAACGAAAATCACGAGATCGGGGACGGCCTTTTCCTGGTTCAGCAAGGCAAGTGGGGCGGAGCAGTTGGTACCTCCTCCGCCGATCTTCGCGAGGGCGGTGGCATTGGTCATGACGGAGTCACGGGGATTGAGAGGCACTTTCACGACCTTCACCTCGAACGGCAACACCCGGGCCTCACGGTTCTTCCGGAGAAACGCGGCGGCGACGAGTGCGGCCACATCGATGCAACGGACCTTCGTGCTACCACCCTGGCGGTAGCCTGTGACGGGCGATTGCATGGAACCCGAGACATCCGGACAGATGACGACTTTCCCCTCGATCTTCGGGACATTGCCGATGGCGGTCTCCATCGCATCCTGCAAGGCGTTCTTCAAAACCCATGGCACCTCGGCCCCCGCATTCATGAATGCGATCAGAAGCTGGTAAGGGAAAACCCGGGCGCGGCGGACCTGGTCGGGATCAGCCAGACGGGCGGCGAGCCGCTTCACCATCTCCTCATCACGGAGCACGCCATGACGGGCGAAGGTGTTGAGGTTCATCCGCGTGGTCTGCCATGAGGCGTTGCTTGCGATGGAAGTCCATTCCTTTTCTCCCAGATCCTGTGCGGTGAGCATTTGGAACGGGACGTCCGGCACCTCGCCCTCACGGGAAGTCTTCCATGCTTCGAAGGCGCGGAGTGTTTCAGGCAGCGCGGCCTCGTCCCAAGGCTTGCCCACCAACCAGGCGTAGAACGCCTCACGGGTGGAGTCTGAAGGGCGGGGATGCACCATCTTCACCACATCGGCCAGAGAAGGATCATTGCCGACGGTCGCCTGGATGAGCTGGCGCTCCGTGGCACGCTCGAGCCATTTACGGACGAGGCGCTTCGGGGCGGAACCGAGCGATTTGCGCCCGGTGACTCCGGAACGGAGGATCTGTACGAAGTTCCGCAGCATTTTCCCGTTATCGATGACCTGGGGGAAAATCTCGATGAGCCGATCCAGATCGCGTGTCGCGAGCACGGCGCAGAGCAGGGCTGGCATGTCCTTCATGAATCCCTTCCGGCGGGCATAAAGCGCGGTCTGGGCGAGGAAATCGACATCCACTTTGTTGGCGAGATCCAACACGAGGTCGAGTTGGGATCCCGCGGAGGCATAATAGGTCCTCGTCAGGCACCCGGTGGCGGCGAGCCGGGCCAGAGCCGCCTTTGGAGACAGTTCGTAGGCGGGCGCTCCTGCATCGTTGACGGTGGTAGTCACAGGGATGAGCGCGCCACGGAGGGTTTGGAAAAGGGTCTTGTTAGCCATTTGGATTCGTTCGGTATCGTTCGAACGATTTCCTATTGGCATGCCCCGTACCAGATTTTCACCATCTCAAAAAATAACGCATAACATATTTATTATCAATGTTATTTTCGCCTGATATTTTTACGCAATGGCAACGACAGCGAATTCATTTGCCACATTTATATCTTTTAAGCTAGTTTTATATCCATGAAGCGAGTTCTGATCGGATTAATTGGAACAAAGACAGACAGCGGCACGGACGTGGCGCGTTGGGATTTCTGGCGACCCACGGTTTCGCTCTTCCAGCATCAGGATCTGCTGTGGGACCGGCTGGAACTATTGGCGGAGTCGAACTTCGCGAGGATCTCCCAACAGGTTCTCGACGATGTCCGGCAGGTCTCACCCGAGACAGAGACACGGCTGCACACGGTGAGCTACGGCAACGATCCCTGGGATCTGGAGACGGTCTATGCCACGCTGCATGATTGGGCGCGCGGCTACACATTCGATCGCGACAATGAAGAATACTTCATCCACATCACGACAGGCACGCACATCGCGCAGATCTCTCTCTTCCTGTTGAACGAGGCGGGCACCCTGCCGGGAAAACTGATCCAGAGTTCTCCGCCGCCATCGGCGCTTTCACGGCAGAAGAAGCCCGAACCAAGGTATTCGGTGATCGACCTGGACCTGTCGAAGTACGACCAGCTCAGCACCCGATTTCAAAAGGAACATGTCGAGGTAACGGACTTCCTGAAAAGCGGCATCGCGACGCGGAACGCCGGATTCAACCGGCTCATCGAACGCATCGAGCAGGTCGCCCTCCGGTCACAGGCACCGGTGCTCCTGACCGGCCCGACCGGCGCCGGGAAATCCCACCTCGCCCGGCGGATCTATGAACTACGGAAACAACGCGGCGGCTTGCGCGGGAATTTCGTGGAGGTGAACTGCGCCACCCTTACCGGAGACACCGCGGCATCGGCATTGTTCGGCCACACCCGCGGATCATTCACCGGAGCACAGAAGGACAGGCCGGGACTGTTGCGCGAGGCGGATGGCGGGCTGCTGTTCCTCGATGAGATCGGTGAACTCGGAACGGACGAGCAGGCGATGTTGTTGCGGGCGCTGGAGGACAAGACCTTCCTGCCGGTGGGTTCGGACAAGCCGGTGAAGAGCGATTTCCAACTTATCGCGGGGACGAACCGCGACCTGCGCGAAGCCGTGGTGACCGGACGTTTCCGTGAAGACCTGCTGGCCCGCATCCACCTCTGGACCTTCGCGCTGCCCGCGCTCGCACAACGCCGGGAGGACATCGCCCCGAATCTGGAATACGAACTCGACCGCCACCGCCGGTCGACCGGGCGGGAGGTGAGCTTCAACAAGGAGGCGAAGCTGGCTTTCCTGAAATTCGCCGAAGCTCCCGACTCACGCTGGAGCGGAAACTTCCGCGATCTGAATGCGGCGGTCACCCGCATGGCCACTCTCGCCCCACGGGGACGCATCCGGGTGGAGGAAGTGGAGGAGGAGATCCAGAGATTGCGGGAGAACTGGCATCGCCCGGGAGCCCAAGGGCGTGAAGCCGCCGTTGATCTCAAGGCCGTCATGAACGCTGAACAGTTGGATGGCATCGACCCCTTCGACCGGGTCCAGCTCACCTATGTGGTGGAGGTATGCCGGCGTGTGAAGACCCTCTCGGAAGCCGGACGGGAGATTTTTGCCATATCTCGAAACAAGAGAAGCGTCACCAATGACGCGGATCGTTTGAAAAAATACCTCGCGAAGTTCGAACTGAAATTCGAGAGCCTGCGCTGTTAGAGATCCTTCCGATTTCCCGTGACGTCCCTCCATTCTGTGCTTAGAAGCAGTGGATTATGAAATGGTCTCCACAGTGGTTGTTGTTGCCGGTCGCGCTCGGGGCGGGCTACCTGACAGGCAGGCAGGGACAGCCTCCGCAGCCGGGGCCGGCGACCGAGGAAAGCCGCCCGCGTGATACCCGCGCCGCCATCCGCAGTCCCAGAAACGACCCCTTCGGAGGCCAGGGATTCTCGCTTTCCTCGATGGAGGATCTTCATGAGCTGTTCAGGCGGCAGGGACGCTCGGTCGCATCCGCACGGGTGACGCTGGCGGTGAATTCGCTTTCTTCGGCGGAGATCCCCGCCCTGGTGGAGATGATCCAGAAGGAGGCGAAGGAGAATCCGAACCGCTACGATTCCGACAGCTACATGCTGATGGGCGCCCTCTTCGAGCGCTGGACGGCGGTCGATCCCACCGCGGCGCTCGCTTTTGTCGATTCCTGCAAGTCCCGTTCCTTCCAGAAGAATGCGGCGGGAAGCTGTTTCGCCGCGCTCGGAAAAGTCGATCCGGACCGGGCGATGTCGGAGTTTGAAAAACTGCCGAAAGGCGAGATCCGCGAGACGGCGGGCATGGCGCTGGTCTCCGCCTTGTCAGACAAGGACCCGGCCGCCGCTTGCGATCTGTTGGAAAAGGAAGCCAGCCCCGGGGCCTTCGGCGATTACTACACCGCGGAAATATTCTCAAGCTGGGCAAAGAAGGATCCCCTGGCCGCGGCGAAGCGGCTGGAGTCGATGCCGCCGGATCGCGTGGGTGATTACAGCGCCGGCCAGCTCGCGGCCAGTTGGGCACAGAAGGACCCGGCGGCGGCGCTGAAATGGGCGAAGACGCTCACGGGTGACCGCAAGTCGAACTCGGCGTCCGAGGTTTACAAGGTGATCGCCCGGGATGATCCGGCGAAGGCATGGGAGCAGCTGAAGGGCGAACCCGGACATTTGCGCGGCCGGATCTTCGGATCGATTCTCGAAATCGTGGCGGACGAGGATCCGAAAAAAGCGATGTCGATGCTGACAACGCTGGGCAGCAAGTCGGACCTGCGCATCGGAACGGACAACTTTTTGAACAGCTTGAGCTGGAATGACACCCGCCTTGCCTTCGAGGTGATCGACCAGGTCAAGGATCCTGCCACGAGGCGCGAAAACCTGGGGAACCAGATGTACAACGCGGCGTGGTCGTCACCCGAGCTGTTGAAGGAGCAGATCGGAAAACTCACCGACCGGGAGAAGATCGACACATCCGGCGCGGTCCTGCGCGGACTGGTCTCCTCGGACCCGGCGGCGGCCGAAAAGTATTTCCTCGAACTTCCCGAGGCGCAGCGAAGCACCCAGACCCTTTCGCAGATGCTCGCGCAGTATTCGAACACGAATGCGAAAAAGGCTTTCGAATTCGCGACCTCCCTCACCAATCCACAGGAACAGGCGGCGGCGGTGCGGGGACTTTTCCAAAATTGGAGCCGTGAGGATCCGGAAGCGGCGGCGGAGGGATGGAAAAAGCTCCCGTCCGGCCAAGGCCGTCTTGAAGCACTGGACAATGTGGCCGGCTCCTGGAGCCAGAGCGATCCGGAAGCGGCGAAATCATGGGCCGACAGTCTCACAGGTGTGGAAAAAGCGCGGGCGCTTGCCGCGGTCCTTCCAGCTTTGGCAAGGGACAATCCGGAAACGGCAAGCAGGCAGCTCGCCGCGATCATCGCCTCGCCTCCGGACGGTATGGGTCAGAACCTCGCATCATCCGCCGGCAACCTGGCGGGTCAATGGGCGGACGATGATCCGGCAGCGGCATCCCGATGGGCGGCATCGCTGCCAAACGGACCATCGCGTGACGAAGGACTGCAGGCGGTTTCCCGCGCTTGGAGCCAATATGATGCCGTGGCCGCCGCACAATGGCTCGGCACGCTGGAAGCCGGCAGTTCCCGTGATGCTGCGATCCAGCCGCTGGTGAATCAGGTGCGGAATACCGATCCCGACACCGCTTTTTCGTGGGCGGCCTCGATCAGCGATGAAAATCAGAGGATCAACGAGCTGCGGCAGACCCTGAAGTCATGGCGCAGGTCGGACTTGCAGGCGGCGAGGGCGACATTCGACGCGGCGAACCTTTCCGAGAAGGAACGGGAGAGCTTGGCGAAAGAGCTGGAATGACGCCAGTCCCGCCAATGGGAGCCATACGCCCATCGGTCGGTGGCATCCCGCCAAAATCCCTTGCGCCGCCCTATGCCCCCCGGACTTCTTCCGCGATGATCCGCAACCCGGCCCTCACGACCGCCTCATCCATGGCATAGGAAACGCGGATGCATTGGTGACGGTGGGGCCACCCCTCATCATCAAGTCCGAAGAAAAAGTGCTGTCCCGGGATGACCAGGACCTCACGCTTCTTCAAGCGCTCGTAAAGTTCCTGGGAGGTGATCTTCAACTGTGGAAACCAGAACCACAGGAACAGGGCACCTTCGCTGCGGTGCATGTACCACTCGATGTCATCGCCAAACGCATCCACCGCCGCTTGTCTGGCAAGGTTGCATTTCTCCTGGTAAAACGGCCTGACCACCTCGCGGCTCAATGACAGGATTTCTCCCGAACGAATCAATGGCAGGGTGATCTGCTGGCCGATGTTCGGATTCGACAGGCCCGCGATCGCACTCATCGAGCCAAGCGCCCGGATGAGTTCCGGAGGACCGATGACGATGCCGGTGCGCGTCCCGGGCAGGCCGATTTTTGACAAACTGTAGGTGAGCACCACATGCGTGTCCCAAAACGGCGTGGCATCCGCGAAGATGATGCCGGGAAAGGGAGCTCCGTAGGCGTTGTCGATGATGAGAGGGATGTTGTTCTCCTTCGCGATGGAGGAGAGGCGGGCGATTTCCTCATCTGTCAGAACATTTCCCGTGGGATTTGTGGGTCGGGACACGCAGATCGCCGCGATGTCCGGCGTGACTTCGAGCGCGTCAAAGTCGACCCGATATTTGAACTCATGAGGCGCGGTTTTTTCAATGAGCGGAGGAACGGCCCGGAACAAATCCCCACCGACACCCTGGTTCGCATAACCGATGTATTCGGGCACGAGCGGAAGCAGGATCTTCCGGCGTGAATCGTCCGGCATTTTACCTGCCAGCAGGTTGAAGAGAAAATAAAACGCCGTTTGCCCGCCGCTGGTGACGGCGACGTTTTCCGGGCCGAGCTTCCAACAGAACGTTTCGCGAAACAATGTGGCGACGGCTTGGAGGAAATGCGGATTGCCACGGGGAGGATCGTAACTGGTGAGAGAGCGCTGCAGACCGCCATCTTCCTCCATCAGCTCCTCCAAACGCCGCCGCCAGACCGCGTTCATTTCGGGAATGCGGGCGGGTTGGCCGCCGCCCAGCATCTTGAGATCCGGCCCTCCGCTGGCGATGGCGTGCCCGAGGTCATCCATCAGTTCCTCGATCCCGCTGCCACAGCCGAGGTGGCGTCCAAATTCTGAAAATTCGTATGACATCTTCGATGACTGCGTTCTATAGTGTCGGCCTCACTCCAAACCAACCAAACAACCATGTCCATCAAAGTCGGCGACAAAGCCCCGGATTTCACCCTTGTCAGTAAAACCGCGAATGGCCCGGAGCTGGTCACATTGAGCGAACTCATCGGCAAGTCCAACATCGTGCTGCTTTTCGTGCCAATGGCCTTCACCGGCGGCTGCACCACGGAGCTGTGTGAGATCTCCAACAGCATTTCGGAATATGACACGCTCGATGCCAAGGTGCTCGGCATCTCCGGAGACAACCCTTTCGCACAAGAAGCATGGGCGCAAAAAGAAGGCATCACCATCAGCCTCCTCAGCGACTACGAACACGCCGTGGCGAAGTCATACGGCGTGGCCTACGAGCAGTTCCTGCCATCCAAGAACCTGATCATGGGTGGAGTGGCGAAACGCTCCGTGTTCGTCATCGACAAGGAGGGAGTGGTGCGCCACGTGGAAGTGCTCGAATCCCCAAGCGACCTTCCGGACTTCGGCGCGATCAAAACCGCTCTGGGTTCGCTCTGAACATCCTGTTTCCAAATTCAAGAAGAGCCGCCGGGACACTCTCCGGCGGCTTTTTTTATTCAAGTTCCGCGATTGTGCCCGACCGCCCCGTGGTGACCTTTCGGAGTACCTTCGTTTGTGAGGCAACGGGAGTTGTTGGAACGATCCTTGAAAAATTTCCGGTGTCGGCTTGAATGCGGCGCCACGTGATTCATTCCGCTTATCCCTCCAAGGGGATCTCCAGACCGATCAGCCAGTCATGATACGCAATCCCAATGCCCGGCAGGGTTCTTTCCCGACAACCGCTTGGTCCGCGATACAACTTCTCAAGGAGGATGACCAGGCCGCAAGGGATGAGGCGCTGGCTTCCCTGTGCGAAACCTACTGGCAGCCCGTATTCCACTTTCTCCGGGGCATGGGCCGCAGCCATGAGGATGCTGAGGATCTGGCCCAGGGATTCTTCGCCATGCTTCTGCGCAAGGACGCCCTTTCACGCGCCGATCCCGGGAAAGGCAGGCTGCGATCCTACCTGCTCAAATGTCTGAAGCGTTTCCTGAACGATCACCACGACCGGGAAACAGCGGCAAAACGCGGGGGAAGCCCGCCGCCACCAGAGCACGGAGATGGCCGACACTTCTGGCATTCCGAAGGCATGGAGTTCCTGCCGCCGGATCGGGAATACGATCGCAACTGGGCCTTGAGCACCTTGGATGCGGCGCTCATGCAACTGGGCGGGAATTTCCGAAAACGATTCCCCGGCTTGGACGAGGCTCTTTTCGACGCCCTGCTCCCGCATCTGGATTCCCGTTCCGGACCTGCCGCATCCTTTGAATCTCTCGCCGGGCGGTTCGGGATGTCCGCGGACACGCTCCGCAGTCACGTGCACCGTCTCCGTAAAAAGCTGCCGGAGGCTGTCATCATCCAGGTGAAGACCACGCTGGCCGATCCCACCCCGGAGGAGATCCGCGAAGAGCTGGCAGCCCTGCGCGAATATCTATGACTAGGCTCCGCCCACCTCCTCCTTACTCCCGTGGACACCGCATCCTCCCATGATCCAGCAAGTCCGCCCCAGGCACCGGATGCCCGTGGCATCTTCGATGAGGCATTGAGGCAGCTCCACCCCATGGTCGGCTGGCAGCCTCCGGAGGCCGACACCTTGGCAAGCCTGCTGCCCCAATACCGGTTCTCGGCATTCATTGGCCGGGGAGGCATGGGCGCGGTTTACGAGGCGCATCACCCCGGGCTCGACCGGCCGATCGCCATCAAGCTGCTGCCGGTGGAGCTGGCGGAGGAGGCAAACTTTTCCGCACGCTTCGAGCGGGAAGCCCGGACGCTGGCCTGCCTGCAACATCCCAACATCGTCACTGTCCATGACTTCGGAAAAACTCCGGTGGGACATCTGTTTTTCGTGATGGAGCTGGTGGATGGCCCGGATCTGTCTCGGCTCATGGCCGCGGGCCCTCTGGAGCCCGGAGTGGCGGTGGAGCTCGCCATCCAGATTTGCGACGCGCTGGAATATGCCCACGCGCGCCAGGTCATTCACCGGGATATCAAGCCAGCCAACGTGCTGCGGCGGGCGGATGGCCAGGTGAAGCTGGCGGATTTCGGTCTGGCCCGCCTGATGGGAGAGCAAGGGGCGTCCGGAAACATTCTTCCCGAATCAAAACTGTCGGAAGTAGGGAACCCTGCCCACACCGGCACCCGCATGGGCACTCCGGGCTACGTGGCTCCGGAGGTGTTGAAGACAGGACGGTTCGACAACCGGTCCGACCTTTATTCGGTTGGCGTGATGCTCAGGGAAATGCTTCTCGGAACGGAGCCTTTGTCCGGAGAACCACCCTATGCCGCCGTGATCCGGCGGGCGACTGAGGAAAATCCTGATCTTCGTTATCAAAGTGCGGTGGAGATGAAGCGCGACCTCGCTCACGTCCGGAACTCCCCCGGAACCGTTGCCCGGGCGGACGGAAAATCGGACTCAGGCAGCAGGATTCCACATCGTGGATGGATGGCGGCGGGTCTTGCGGCCGCCGCCGTGATGGCATGTGCATTTGTATGGCGGCATGCTGATTCATTTCCAGATTCCGGAAGGCCTCATGTCTCCAGCGGTGACACTATGGCCTCTCCGGAAAACACCATCGCCACCAGCAGTTCCGGTTTTCCAGCGCTGCCGACAGCTGAGATTTTTCCGCCACCCTCGGCTTTGGTGCCTTCTGGAGATCTTTCCCTTGGGCCACCGTCAGACCAACCGTTGGAGAACATGGACGATCCACTTTCTTCGGAACTGCTCCGGGGCACCACACGGATCTTGTTCAATGGGAAGGACCTGTCCGGCTGGAGTGGACGTGGCGGTCACTGGACGGTGGAGAACGGCATGATCGTGGGCCGCATGCCCGCCGAGCCCGGGCTCAGCAACACCTGTCTGATCTGGCAGGAAAGCGACGTTTCCGATTTCGAACTGGTCTGCAGCTTCGGAGCACGGACCGGTTACCGCATGGCGAGCAATGGAGGAATCGAATTCCGGTCCACGGTCACCGAGGACTGGAATTCGGTGCTCCGGGGGTGTCAGGTGGATCTGGCCAGCATCAAAGAGATCACCGGCGCCCTCTGGGACAGTGATGGAAGACGCTACCTCGCGTCCCAAGGTCAGAAGGGCAGTCTGGTCGGAGGACCGGAGGGCGGTCCACCTGCTGTCAGAACCTCCGGTTTTGTCCGCCCCGACTTGTTGAAAAACCGGCTGCGTGAGGACCTATGGAATCACTGCCGCCTCGTCTGTATCGGAGGAAACATCTCCGTTTTTATCAACCATCGGCTGACCGCGTCCTTCCGGGACACTGCGGAAGGTTTGCCGCGATCAGGAAAACTAGGGCTGGAGGTATCCCTGATGGGTGACAACCAAGGGTTGGTCCGGGGAGAAATGCTGTATAAGGACATCCTCCTGACTCCGCTGAAGCAGGTGCCAGGGCGGGAAGCCGAAGCCATGGCCAGCCGCGAGGCCATGCTCCGGCCGGTCAGGGCCTCTTTGATGGCCGGCAAGTGGCACCTGCGGACCGGCCTTGCCGGATCCTCCTCCAAGGCGACCACCCTTCGGTTCAAGAACCGGGGCGTTCTGGAGCAGGATGGGGTGGACGCCGGACGATGGTGGGCTTTCGCACCAAACCGGATCCATATGCAATTCAAAGGAGACCCCGCCGTTTACAATCCGGACTCGGGTGCCGACTTTACCCTGAGCCCGGCTCTGGACCGCATGGACGGTTTTTCCTCCGCTCCGGGCGGCGGGGATATGGCTGTGAACCTGTGGGCTGGCCGGGATGCCGACGCACCTCCGCCGGAGTTTCCCGAGTAGCTGGAGCATCGGGAAAATTTTTGCCCGCACTCCGCAACGCGGGGATGGAGCGTTCCTTAGAATAGGTATGTCAGCCCGGGATCCCGGCATTCACTCCTATGAACACTCCCCATCCATTCTCATTTCCGGCCTCTGGTCCGGTCCTCCGCCATGGTCTTTCAGCCGCGATCCTCGCACTTGCGGGTTCCCCTCTGTGGGCGGCCACCTTTACGGTGAATACCCTCGTCGACACCATCAATGGCGGTCAGGGAGCCGGGGCGAACGGAGTTGGCGACCTGCGTTACTGCCTGCGACGGGTCAACGACTCGGCTCAGGGCCAGACGCACACCATTGTCTTCGCACCTGGCCTCACCGGAAAAATCACGCTCAACGGCAGCGAACTGGTCATCCGGAACAACGCGACCATCACCGGTCCGGGGGCGGACAAGCTGGCCATTGACGCGGACGGCAAAAGCCGGGTCCTCTACATCGGGGGCGCTCCTGATGTTCCGCTCCAAGTCCGGATATCCGGTCTGACCATGACCGGGGGAAACGGTGACGGCAAGGACCCGACCGGGACCGATCAACCGCCTCTGGCCGATCTCGCCAGGACGCGGGGAGGCGCGGTCCTCAATCATGACAGCTCCCTCACCTTGCGGGATTGCTCCGTCACCGGCAACACCTCGTCCGTATCCGATGGCGGCGGCGGGATTTTCAATTATGCGGAAAACCGCAACGCCATCCTTACCCTCGAAGGCTGCGCCATCACCGGCAATTCCTCTCCATTCGGCCAAGGTGGTGGCATCTGGAATCATGCCTTGAACGACAACACTTCCACCCTGATTGCCAGCAATTGCACGATCAGCGGGAACTCCAGCCAAGGCAACGGCGGCGGTATCAGCAGTTTTGGAATCGCCGCCGTGGTCAGGACGGAGCTGAGCCATTGCTCCGTCACTGGTAATACCTCCGCCGGCTTCGAAGGAGGAGGCGGGATCTGGAACAGTGGTATGGGAAGCGCGGAACTGCCACCCACCACCATGGTTCTCACGGATTGCACGGTTGCCGGCAACGCCCACACCTCCTCAGCCAGAGGGACTGCCGGTGATGGAGGGGGAGGAGGAATTCTTAATGGCGGATCGGGTTCGAATGGCCAGCGAAGTGTGATGACCTTGCGCGGCTGCGTCGTCAGCGGCAACACATCCAGAGTTTCCGGAGGAGGTCTTTGCAACAGCGGGTGGCTGGGTCGGTCCGAGTTGTCGCTCAGCCAATGTGTCGTTCACAACAATGAAGCGGATGGATCCGGCGCGGGGATTTCCAATTTCGCCTACCAAGGCAAGGCCGCCCTCGTATTGAGCAACTGCACCATCGCTCTCAACAAGGCCCTGCTGCGGGGCGGAGGAATCGCCAACCAGCTTGACGCTTTTCCTTATGAAGGAGATGAGACCGCGGTCACGGTGTCCGGCAGCACAATCGCAGGCAATTTTGCCGGCGGCGGCGGTGCGGGAATTTCCAGCATCAAGCCGCAGCTTAACCAGGATCAAACCACGGTCAGCCTGAAGCTGACCGGCACGCTGGTCGGACTGCCCGCACAGGAAGGGGGAAATCTGCTTGTCACCCGCGGCAGCAATGTTTCCGGAGGATACAATCTCTGCGATGACGATACCGGAGCTTTTCTCAACCAGACCGGAGATAAGTTGGAAACGCCCACCGGCCTTTCCTCAATCATTGGAGAAAACGGCCTGCCCGTGCCCGTGCTTCAGGATAACGGCGGCACCACACCCACGATCGCGCTGATGGCCGGCAGCGCTGCCATCGACTCCGGAAAAGCCACCGCAAGTCCGTCGGACAGTACTTCCAATGTTCTGGATCAGCGTGGTCTGGCCCGTGTTTGGGACAGCCCCGGCATTCCCAATGCCCCCGGTGGAGATGACAGCGATATCGGCGCATTCGAATGGAACAGTCCGGCCATCACCGGATGGCGCTATCGTTACTTCGGGGTCACGGGCAATACCGGAAACGCGTCCGATCAGGCGGACCCCAACCACAACGGCATTCCGAACCTCGTTGAATACGCGCTCCATGGAGATCCCGTATCTACGGCTGGCGGAGGGGTTTCATTGCCGGAATTCACCGGTGGTGCCGGCATTCCCGCTCAATTCACGCTGACAAGATACCCCGATCGCCCGGGAACCATTATGACGGTACAGGCTGCCGGTTCGTTGGCCGGACCATGGGAGAACGTTGCAAGCAGCGTGGATGGAATGGCCTGCCAAGCCTTGGCCCCCGGAATTTCGGTGATGGAAACCGGACCGGAAAACTCACCTTCCGTGATCATCGCAGGATTCAATCCATCCCTCCCACGGCAGTTTTACAGGCTTCGCGTGGAATCCAAATAAGGAGTTTTTGGAATTTGGCAGGTGAGCTGAAGTCTACCACATAACTTTGTTTTGGTTTGTTTTGAGAATAGTGTCACCGCCATGGAATGGAGGAAAAGGCATTGCGAATTTTGAAAAGCCCGCATTGTCGGGTGGAAACTCCGACGATCTGCCGAACTTCCGGTTGGAAAATGTTCTCCTGCAGGAAGTCTGAAGCCTGGCCAACGCCGAGGCCCGGGCGCGGGGTTCCGGGTTTGCGTAACAACAAAGCCGCCGGGATAAACAAAGCCGCCGGGATATTCCCGGCGGCTTTGTTTGTGTAAATAATCCCGAGTGCGGTTGTTCTGGATTTACCAGATTATTCCCCTGCCGGTATTTCGCGAAACGCTTTAATCCCAAGTCCTGTCGGTGTGGTCCCCACGTCCGGTTGTTTCTTCCCCCCCGTTTTGTCCCTTCTACCCCGGTTGTGCTCCGCCGGTTATGCTCCTCCTCTCTCCACGATCCTTTCCACCCTTTCCACCCTTCCCTCTCTCCTCCCCCCGCACAAAAAAAGAGCCCGGCTCCCTTTT